>NZ_CAXUEK010000050.1:0-2999 GCF_964250165.1 uncultured Sphingomonas sp.
TCGACTACAAGACCGGCAAGGCGCCGTCCGCGGCGGCGGTGCGCGAGGGCTATTCACAGCAGCTGGGGTTGCTCGGCCTGATCGCCGAGCGCGGCGGGTTCGACGGGCTGGCGGGCCGGGCATCGGCCTTCGAATATTGGTCGCTGACGCGCAAGGGCGACGGCTTCGGCAATCTGGCGTCGCCCGTCGACCCGAACGGCGCGCGCGACCGGATCGTGACGGCCGAGTTCACCGCGATCGCCGCGCGCAACTTCGCCGAGGCCGCGGGCCAATGGCTGACCGGCGACGCGCCGTTCACCGCCAAGCTGCACCCCGAACATGCGCCCTACGGCGACTATGACCAGCTGATGCGGCAGGACGAGTGGTATGGGCGGGAGTGACCGTCTCGTCCGCCACCGCGTTAGCGGGGGAGGGGGACCGCCGCGAAGCGGTGGTGGAGGGGGATGGGGCGACGCCCTCCGAAAACCCCCTCCACCATCCGCCCCAGGGGGCGGATGGTCCCCCTCCCCCGGAGCGTTGCTCCGGTGGAGGACAAGGTGAGCGGCGCCGCCAGCCCTCCCCTGCCGCCGCTCCAGGGCGCGCAGCGGCAGGCGAGCGATCCGGAGGCGCATGTCTGGCTGTCCGCCTCGGCCGGGACGGGCAAGACGCAGGTGCTCGCCGCGCGCGTCTATCGGCTGCTGCTGCGCGGCGTCGATCCGGGCGGCGTCCAGTGCCTCACCTTCACCAAGGCCGGCGCTGCGGAGATGGCGGATCGCATCGCGCAGCGCCTCGCCGCCTGGGTGCGGATGCCGTCGTCCGAGCTCGGCCGCGACCTGCTGGCGCTCGGCGAGCGCCCCACGCAGGAGCGCATCGCGCTGGCGCGCACGCTGTTCGCCCGCGTGCTCGACGCGCCGGGCGGCGGCCTGCGCATCCAGACCATCCACGGCTTCTGCCAGGGGCTGCTCGCGGCCTTTCCGGTCGAGGCGGGGCTGACGCCGGGGTTCCGGCCGCTGGAGGCCCGCGAGGAGGCGGTGCTCCAGCGCGAGACGCTGGCCGGGATGCTGGCCGAGGCGGAGGCCGAAGGGCGCGGACGGCCCGTGACGGTGATCGGCGCGCTCAGCCTGCGCCTGGGCGAGGGTGGGGCGGAGCAGTTCCTCCACGCCTGCGCGCGCGCGTCCGCGGCGCTGGAGGCGCTGCCGAGCGGGGTCCAGCCCTGGCTGCGGCGGCAGCTGGACCTGCCGACCGGGCCGATCGAGGCGGCGCTGCACGAAGGCTGCGCGGCGATCGACCTCGACGCGGTGCGCCGGGTGGTCGCCGCCAACCGGGCGTGGGGCACCGCGACGGGCGACAAGCGCGCCGGCGCCGCCGAACGCTGGCTCGCCGCCGAACCGGCCGGGCGCGCCACGTCGCTGCGCGAGCTGCTCGGCGCGGTGTTCACCGGCTCGGGTGCGCCGTTCAAGCACGGGGCCAAGATCCTCGCCGTCGAGCCCGAGCTGGTCGAGCTCAGCCATGCCCTGGGCGGCCATTGCCTGGATCTGCTGTCGATGGTCGATCGCGCCGCCTATGCCGATCTGCTCGCGGACGGGCTGGAGGTCGGGCGCGATTATGCCCGGGCCTATGCCCACGCCAAGCGGCGGGCGGGCGCGGTCGACTTCGACGACCTGATCGGCACCGTCGTGGCGCTGTTCCGCCAGCCCGGGATCGGCGACTGGGTCCGCTACAAACTCGACCTGACCACGCAGCATGTCCTGATCGACGAGGCGCAGGATACCAATGCGCACCAATGGGCGATCGTGCGCGCGCTGGTGGAGGAGTTCTTCCAGGGCCGCGGCATCTTTGCGCCGTCGACGCGGACGCTGTTCACGGTCGGCGATTTCAAGCAGGCGATCTTCGGTTTCCAGGGGACCGACCCGATCAACTTCGCGGCGGCCGAGCGCCATTTCAGCGAGCGTGCGCGCGCGGCGCTGGGCGACGAGAGCTGGCCGGCGGCCGAGCGCGGGCTGCCGCTCGAACAGCTCTCGCTCACCCAGTCGTACCGGTCGACCTGGCCGGTGCTGAGCTTCGTCGATGCGGCGCTGGGCGCGATCCCGGCGCCGGGGCTCGGCGCGTTCGCTCCGGTCGCGGCGCATGCCAGCGAGGTGGCGGGACCGGGGCAGGTGACGCTGTGGCCGCCGGTGGTCGCGGGCGGCGAGGCGGAGGGCGAAGGCGAGGAGGGCTGGGTGGACGAGCCGGTGCGCCTGCTCGCCGGTCGCATCGCGAAGGCGGTCAAGGGCTGGCTCGCCGATCCGGCGGTCCGCAAGCGCGACGGCACGCGGCTGCGGCCAGAGGACGTGATGATCCTGGTCAAGCGGCGCGGCGATCTCGCCTCGCTCCTGGTCGCACGGCTCTATGCCGAGGGCGTACCGGTGGCGGGCGTCGACCGGCTGCGGCTCAACGCGCCGCTGGCGGTGCAGGACCTGCTGGCCGCGATCCGCTTCGTGCTCCAGCCGGACGACGATCTGAGCCTCGCCAACCTGCTGGTGTCGCCGCTGATCGGCTGGAGCCAGGAGGAGCTGCTCGCCGCCGCCGCGCCGCGCCGGGGCAGCCTGTGGCGCCATCTCGGCCGGCGGGCGCCGCCGGCGCTTGGCGCGATGCTGGCGCGCGCGGACATCGCCACGCCCTACCAGCTGCTGGAGGAGCTGCTGTCGGGGCCGCTGGACGGGCGGCGCAAGCTGCTGGCGCGGCTGGGGCCGGAAGCCCGCGATCCGATCGAGGAGCTGCTCAACGCCGCGCTCCAGTTCGAGCGCGCGACGACGCCGTCGCTGCAGCGTTTCCTCGACTGGTTCGATCGCGGCGACGTCGAGATCGTGCGCGATCCGTCGGCGCCGCTCGATGCGGTGCGGGTGATGACCGCGCACGGCGCGAAGGGCTTGCAGGCGCCGCTGGTCATCCTCGCCGTGCCGTTCCTCGACACGACCTTCGTCGTGCTCAAGCGGATGAAGTACCGCCAGCCGATCCACGCCGCCGACGCCAACCACTTC
>NZ_CAXUEK010000050.1:3009-19897 GCF_964250165.1 uncultured Sphingomonas sp.
GCGTGGATCCGACCCAGTCGCCGCGATCGGTGGTGAACTGGTCCTATGATCCGGACCGGCCGCCGGTGCCAGTGTTCCGCCCGCGCGCGGCCGAGCGGGGCGGCCCGATGGATGCGGCCATCGCGGCGGTCGAGGAGCGGGAACTGCAGGAGCATTGGCGGCTGTTCTACGTCGCCGCGACGCGCGCGGAGGAGCGGCTGGTGATCGCCGGGGCGTTGGGCGTCCGCGCCAGGGGCGTGTCGCCGCCGCTCAGCTGGCATGCCGTGGCGGCGCGGGCGATGGATGTGCTGGGCGTGGCCGCGGGGCCGGGCGAGCGGGTGTTCGCCGGCGGCGATCCCGTCGCGACGCGGCCGGATGCGGACGCGGCGGCGGAGCCGGTCGCGGCGCTCCCCGCCTGGGCACGCGAACCCGCCCCGCAGGAGCAGCGCCCGCCGCGCCCGCTCGCCCCTTCGGCCTTGGGCGACGATGCGGTGGCGGACCCGCCGCCGAGCGCCGCGACCCGCGCCGCCGCCGAGCGCGGACGGCTGCTCCACGCCCTGTTCCAGCGCCTGCCCGCGGTCGCGCCGGACCGGCGGCGCGAGGCGGCGGAACGCTGGCTGCGCGACAGCGGCGGGGTGAGCGACGCGGCCGCGCGCGCGGACATCGCGGGCAGCGTCTGCGCGATCGTCGGCGCGCCCGCGTTCGCGGACCTGTTCGGCCCGGACTCGCTCGCGGAGGCACCGGTGACGGCGGTGATCGGCGCCGGCAGAGGTGGGGGCCTGGTGGTGGCGGGCACGGTCGACCGGCTGCTGGTGACGCCCGCGCGCGTGCGGATCGTGGACTTCAAGACCGGGCGGCGCGCGCCCGCGACGCTGGCCGAGGTGCCCGACTATCACCTGCGCCAGATGGCCGCCTATGCCGCGGCGCTGCGCGCGATCTTTCCCGACCGGCCGGTCGCGGCGGCGCTGCTCTATACCGGCGGGCCGACGCTGTTCGACCTGCCTCCCGACCTGCTGGAGCGCCACAAGCCCGGCTTGCGCGCCGGGGAGCAAAGCTAGGCGACGAACCGTTGGAAGGACATGGGTTCGCGCCTACATCATCCGGAAAGGAGACTGTCCCATGCCCACCAAGAAGGTCACCGATGCCAGCTTTCAGGCCGACGTGCTCCAGTCCGACAAGCCGGTGCTGGTCGATTTCTGGGCCGAATGGTGCGGCCCGTGCAAGATGATCGGCCCGTCGCTGGAGGAGATCAGCGAAGAGCTGGGCGAACAGGTGACAATCGCCAAGATCAATATCGACGAAAACCCCGAGGCGCCGGGCAGCTACGGCGTGCGCGGCATCCCGACGATGATCCTGTTCAAGGGCGGCGCACCGGCGGCGACCAAGGTCGGCGCGGAGCCGAAGGGGCGGATCAAGGCGTGGCTGGAGGGGGCACTAGGGTCTTCGACAACAGCCGCTTCAGCAGGGTAAAGGGGGCGCATGACTGGCCTCGGACATAATAGTTCCAGCTCGCGCCAGTCCATGGGCGGGGGGCGTATGTACGCTATCGTCTTTGACTTGGATGTGTCGATGCTGGAGCAGATGTATCCCAACCCGTCTTGGCGCAATGCTTATAGAGACGTGGGTGACGTGCTCAATCGGCGTGGGTTCGAGCGGCAACAAGGCTCAACCTATTTTGGCAACGATGGCACGACGGCTGTTGATTGCGTCTTGGCCGTTCAGGAACTGAATCGCGTTTACCCGTGGTTCAGCCCTTCGGTGACGGACATTCGCATGCTCCGCATCGAAGAGAACAACGATCTCTCGCCGGCACTACGTTAAACGTCAGCTCCGGTAATCCGCGTTGATCGAGATGTAGCCGTGCGTCAGGTCGCAGGTCCAGACGGTCGCGCGGCCGTCTCCCAGGCCCAGCTCGACGCCGATTTCGACCTCCTGGCCAGCGAGATGCGCGCTGACCGGCGTCTCGTCATAGCCCTCGACCGCTAAGCCGTCGCGCGCGACCTGGGTGTTCCCGAAACGGATGCTCAGCCTGTCGCGCTCGGCGGGCTCGCCGGCCTTGCCGACCGCCATCACCACGCGGCCCCAATTGGCGTCGCCGCCGGCGATCGCGGTCTTGACCAAGGGCGAGTTGGCGATGCTCATCGCGATCACGTGCGCCGAGCGGTCGCTCTCGGCGCCGGTGACCTGCACCTCGATCAGCTTGGACGCGCCCTCGCCGTCGCGCACCACCAGCAGCGCGAGCTGCCGGCAGAGATCGGCGAGCGCCGCGCGGAAGGCGTCCGCCCCGGGGCAGTCGTGATCGACAAGCGGCGCGTTGCCCGCCGCGCCCGTCGCGAAGGCGAGCACGGTGTCGCTGGTCGAGGTGTCGCCGTCGACCGTGATGCAGGAAAAGCTCCGCGCGTTGGCGGCAGCGAGCGCGGCCTGGAGGAAGGCGGGCTCGCACGCGACGTCGGTGAAGACGAAACCGAGCATCGTCGCCATGTCCGGCGCGATCATCCCCGAGCCCTTGATGATCCCGACCAGCGTCACCGTGCGCCCGTCGACCATGGCGGTGGTCGTTGCGCCCTTGGGGAAGGTGTCGGTCGTGCCGATCGCGTCGGCCGCCTCGCGCCAGCCGCATGGCGCGGCGACGAAGGCGGCGTCGAGCCCCGCCTCGGCCTTGTCGATCGGCAGCGGCACGCCGATCACGCCGGTCGAGGCGACGAACACGTCCGACGGCTGGCAGCCCAGCTGCACCGCCACGCGCGCCGCGATCGCCTCCACCGCCGCGCGACCGCGTTTGCCCGTAAAGGCGTTCGAGTTGCCCGCATTGACCACCAGCGCGCGCGCCCGGCCGAGCACCAGCGCCTGACGGCACCACTCCACCTCGGGCGACGGACAGCGGCTCTGGGTGAGCACCCCGGCGACGATGGTTCCCGGCGTGAGCTCCGCGAAGGTGAGATCGCAGCGATCCCACGCCTTGTAATGCGCGCGTGCGACGCGCAGCATCACGCCGGACACTGGCGGCAGGTCGGGGAAGGGCAGGGCGAGCGGGGAGGTGGTCATGACCCCGCCTTACCGCCGTCCTGTCCATAGGCAACTTGACCAAGCAGCTTGGCCAAGTCAGCCACATCGCGTGACCATCCACGTCAACATCGGTGACGCGAAGACGCGATTGTCCGAACTGGTCGCGGCCGCGGTGCGGGGCGAAGAAGTGGTGCTGGATAAGGCAGGGACGCCGCAGGTGCGGCTGACGCCTGTTTCACAGGCCTCGGACATCGCCAGAGCTCGACAGGCTGAGAAGCGACGCCAGGCGCTGGCATGTTCGAGGAAGCCTTTGCCGGAATCGATCTCAGCGTTCGCGCGCTGAAGGCGGACCGGACCGATTCCGACGAGCGTCATAGGCGGAAACTTGGCGATCCTGCTTGATGCGCGTGTGCTGGTCTGGGCACTCGGCGCTCCGGGGAGATCGATGCGCTGGACATCACCCTGCTGGACGCGCCCGCCGCGCTGTGGAGACTGGCCGAGCAACTGCCCCAACTTCACGGCGACCCGGTCGACCGGATGCTGCTGGCACACGCTCTTCAAGCCGATCTGACGCTCGTCACGGCGGATGCGACCATGCGGCGATATCCGGTGAGGTCGCTGTGGTGATCGCGAAGCAAGCACCGCCCCGCGATGCCCGGCGCTGGACGCGGCGGGGCACGCATCCTATGTCCCCCCGCGTGAACCTGCTGCTCCTGCTCTCGGCCCTGCTGTCTGCGCTGACCGGCGTGGGGGCGGGCGTGCGGGCAGCGCAGCCGGCGGTGGCGGTGACGCAGCCGGCCGTCGCGGCACATACCAGCCGGGCGGTGGTGCGAGCAGCGGCGCGGCCGGCGATCGTCTTGCCGCGGCTGGCGACGCTCGGCGCCGTCATCGGCGTCGCCTGGCGCCTCGCGCCCGCGGCGCCGCTGTTCCTGAGCCGTCGCCGCGAATAGCGGCGGTCGCCCTCCCGCTCTCCCCATTTCTCGCGCGCCCGTGCCGGCGCGCGCTCTCCCGTACAGGACCACGCCCATGCTCGGCGGCCTCGCCAAATCCATTTTCGGTTCGTCCAACGACCGTTACGTCAAGTCGCTCAACCCCCTGCTGGTGAAGATCGCCGGCTTCGAGCCCGCGCTGCAGGCGATGTCGGACCAGGAGCTCGCCGCCCAGACCCCGACGTTCCGCGAACGGCTGGCGAACGGGACCAAGCTGGACGACCTGCTCCCGGAGGCGTTCGCCACCGTCCGCGAGGCGGCGCGGCGTGTGCTCGGCCAGCGGCATTACGACGTGCAGATGGTCGGCGGCATCGTTCTCCACCGCGGCGAGATCGCCGAGATGCGCACCGGCGAAGGCAAGACCCTGGTCGCGACGCTCGCGGTCTATCTCAACGCGCTGCCCGGCGACGGCGTCCACGTCATCACCGTCAACGACTATCTCGCCGCGCGCGATGCCGAGTGGATGGGGCAGGTCTACCGCTTCCTCGGCATGACGGTCGGCGTCATCGTCCCGAACCTCACCGACGAGCAGCGCCGCGCCGCCTATGCTGCCGACATCACCTACGGCACGAACAACGAGTTCGGCTTCGACTATCTGCGCGACAACATGAAATATGATCGCGCCTCGATGGTGCAGCGGCCGTTCGCGATGGCGATCGTCGACGAGGTCGATTCGGTGCTGATCGACGAGGCGCGCACGCCGCTCATCATCAGCGGCCCCACCGACGACAAGTCCGAGCTGTACATGCAGGTCGATGCGGTCGTGAAGCAGCTGTCGCCCGACGATTACGAGAAGGACGAGAAACAGAAGACGATCATCCTGACCGAGGACGGGACGGAGAAGATCGAGCGGATGCTGGAGGGCGCGGGCCTGCTGGAGGGCCAGAACCTCTACGATTTCGAGAACACGCAGGTGGTGCACCACCTGAACCAGGCGCTGCGCGCCAACGTGATGTTCAAGCGCGACACCGACTATATCGTCAAGGACGGCAAGGTCATCATCATCGACGAGTTCACCGGCCGCATGATGGACGGCCGGCGCTGGTCCGACGGCCTGCACCAGGCGGTGGAGGCCAAGGAGGGCGTCCAGATCGAGCCCGAGAACCAGACCATGGCCTCGATCACCTTCCAGAACTATTTCCGCATGTATCCCAAGCTCTCCGGCATGACCGGCACCGCCGCGACCGAGGCGGCGGAGTTCTACGACATCTACAAGATGAACGTCGTCTCGATCCCGACCAACGTGCCGGTGAGGCGCGAGGACGAGGAGGACGAGTTCTACAAGGACACGCAGGACAAGTTCGCCGCCATCGCCAAGAAGATCAAGCTGCACGCCGAAAAAGGCCAGCCGGTGCTGGTCGGCACCGTCTCGATCGAGAAATCGGAGCTGCTGAGCGAGTTCCTGACCCAGGAGGGCGTCGCCCACTCGGTGCTCAATGCCCGTCAGCACGAGATGGAGGCGCATATCGTCGCGCAGGCGGGGCGCAAGTCGGTGGTGACGATCGCCACCAACATGGCCGGCCGCGGCACCGACATCCAGCTCGGCGGCAATCTCGAGTTCCGGATCAACGACGAGCTCACGCACCTGCCCGACGGTCCCGAGCGCGAGGCGGCGATCGAGCGCATCCGCGCCGAGATCGTGGCGGAGAAGGCGGCCGTGCTGGAGGCGGGCGGGCTGTTCGTGCTCGGCACCGAGCGGCACGAGAGCCGGCGCATCGACAACCAGCTGCGCGGTCGGTCGGGGCGGCAGGGCGATCCGGGGCTGAGCCGCTTCTATCTGTCGCTCGACGACGACCTGCTCCGCATCTTCGGCCCTGACACGCTGTTCGCGCGCATGATGCGCTCCAACATGGAGGACGGCGAGGCAATCGGCTCGAAATGGCTGACCAAGGCGATCGAGACCGCGCAGAAGAAGGTCGAGGCGCGCAACTACGACATCCGCAAGCAGGTCGTCGAATATGACGACGTGATGAACGATCAGCGCAAGGTGATCTACGAGCAGCGCGCCGACATCATGGACGCCGACGCGGTCGACGAGGTGGTGGCGGACATGCGCGCCGAGACGGTGAACGGCATCGTCGGCGAGGCCTGCCCGCCCAACTCCTATCCCGAGCAGTGGAACGTGGCGGGGATGAAGGAGCGGCTCGCCGCGACGCTCAATCTGGAGCCGCCGGTCGACGACTGGCTGAAGGAGGAGGCGATCGATCCCGAGCTGGTCGAGGCGCGGGTGCGCGAGGCCGCCGACGCGGCGATCGCGGCGAAATCGCAGGAGCTGGAGCCGGACACCTGGGTTTCGGTCGAGAAATCGATCCTGCTCCAGAACCTGGACCATCACTGGAAGGAGCATCTGTCGACGCTCGACGCGCTGCGCCAGGTCGTCCACCTGCGCGCCTACGCCCAGAAGACGCCGATCAACGAGTACAAGCAGGAGGCGTTCGCGCTGTTCCAGCGCATGCTGGACAATATCCGCGAGGACGTGACCCGGACGATCGCGCACGCGCAGTTCCGGATGGAGCCGCTGCCGACGCTGCCCAAGCTGCCCGACTTCATCACCACGCATTTCGACCCGTTCACGGGCGAGGACGACACGCGCGACCTGGACGCGGGCGCACGCGGGCTGGTGCAGACGCAGCTGCCGCCGTTGCAGATGGTGCGGCCGGAGGCGGCCGACCTTGGCGACAATCCCGAGCATTGGGAAGGGCGCGTGAGCCGCAACGCCCCGTGTCCCTGCGGTTCGGGGCGGAAATACAAGCATTGCCATGGCTCGGTGACGGCGTAGCGAAGCTACGTTCGACGACGGGCTTCGCCGCGGCGGGCATTCACAAGACAGACATGAAAAAGGCCGGGTACCTCGCGGTACCCGGCCTCATTCGTCACCGATGAGCGAGGGTCAAACCCGTCCCGTTCAATAGGTCCGCGGCGGCGGGGGCGGGCCGTCGCCCCGGCGACCGTCGCGCTCCTGACCCGGCAGGACGATGGTCGGGCCGATGCGGCTGACGACGTCGTGCGCGTTGAAGGCGCGGACGTTCTCGCGCGGGATGGGCCCGCGGCCGACCACGATCTCGGCCGTCGCCTCATAGCGCTGTACCGTCTCCACGTCGAAATCGTTGAAGGCGCCGAAGCCGCCGCCGTACCACGGGCTCCAGCCGAAGCCGCCGCCATAGCCGAAGCCGCGCCCGCGGCCGTAATAGCGCCAGGACGGACCCCAATAGCCGCCGAAGCCACCATAGCCCCAACCCGGGCCGAAGCCGGGCGTGGTGTAGGTGCGCGACTGCAGGTCGGTGTCGCGATTGGCCATCACGAAATAATCGCCCCCCTGCTGCAGGGTGATCTCGGCAGCGCGGAACAGCAGGTAACGCTCGACCGTGTCGCGCGGCGTCGAGCTGTTGCCGGCGAAGCTGACCAGGAAGCGATTTTGCTCGACCTGGCGTTCGCTGAAGCCGGTGCGGTCGAAGCCGCGGCCGGTGGCGGGGTGGTAAGTGGTCTCGGTCGCGCACGCGCCGAGCAGCAGGGCCGCGGACGCGGCGCCAGCAAGCATCAGCTTGCGACCCATGGACTGGGACATGATCGTCATCTCCGTTCGCGGCGGGATACCGCGATCCGAGGGACCGCGTAGCCGACCCGTGTGGAACGGGCGATGAACGGATTGGCTCCCGACCCGTATTCCGGCCTTGTTTTCAGTCCTTTGATGCTGCCTTCAGCAGCGCCAAGCGCCAAGCGCCAAGCGCCAAGCGCCAAGCGCCAAGCGCCAGGCGCCATTGCGGACATCCGGAACCCGCTGACCGGCATCCGTGTGCGCGACCACGCTGTCGAGCCGGCGGTCAATCGCCGAGCAGGTGCAGCGCGATCGTCCGGCGGTGGGGGCGGCGGCGGTGCTCGAACAGGTAGATGCCCTGCCACGTGCCCAGCGCCAGTCGGCCACCAATCAGCGGGATGGCGAGGTTCACCCCGGTCAGCACCGTGCGCAGGTGCGCGGGCATGTCGTCCGCTCCCTCGTCGTCATGCTCATACACGTCGCTCTCGGGCGCGAGGCGGGCGATCCAGCGCTGCAGGTCGCGGCGGACGGCCGGCGCCGCGTTTTCCTGGATCAGCAGCGACGCCGACGTGTGGCGACAGAACAGGGTCAGCAGCCCCTCGGCCATGCCCTGTCCGCCCAGCCAGTCCGCGACGGCCGCGGTGATCTCGTGCAGCCGCTGGCCGGGCGTGTCGATCGCGAGCTGGTGCAGGACCTGGCGCATCACGGGCGAACGCCTGCGTCGCGCCTAGAGGTCCTTGCCGTAGATGACGTAGGTCTTGTTGACGCGGCTCTGGATGGTTTCCGCAATCGAGCGCATCCCCTGATTGTCCTCGAGGATCCAGCCGATCTCGCCGCGGCTGGCGGCGTAGCGCTCGATCGACGCCTGGCGGATGTACTCGATCATCATGAAGGCGAGCTGCGAGGCCAGGCGCGAGGATTGCAGCTCCTTCACCACGCCCATCAGCGGTACGCGCATCGTCCGCACCTTGGGCGCGCGCAGCCACAGCAGCAGCTTCGCCCAGCCGAACGGCAGCAGCGAGCCGTTGAGGGGCTTGATCGCCTCGTTGAGGTCGGGAAGCGTGATCATGAACGCGACCGGCTTGCCGTCCAGTTCGGCGATGCGGATCAGGTCGTTGAACACGATCGGCTTCAGCTTGACGCCGACGTCCTTGATCTCGGGCGGGGTGAGGGGGACGAAGCCCCAATTGTCGCTCCACGCGTCGTTGAGGATGCCGAGGATGATCGCCGCCTCCTCGTCGAACCTGCGCTTGTCGACCTCGCGCACGCGGATGCGCGGGTTCGCTTCGCCGGAGCGGATGATCCGCTTGACGATCGGCGGGAACTCCTGGGTGATGTCGAGGTCGTAAGTGTAGAGCTGCTTGACCTCGGCATAGCCGGCGCGTTCGATCCAGCCCTGATATTCCGGGCGGGCATGGCCCATCATGATCGTCGGCGGGTGATCGAAACCCTGGGTCAGCAGCCCCGGCTCCTCCCAGATCGACTGCGAGATCGGGCCGAGCGCGCGGCTCATGCCCTGCGTCTTCAGCCAGCTCTCGGCGGCGGCGATCAGCGCGGCGAACACGTCCTCGCGCTCCGCCTCCATCAGCCCCCATTGGCCGACGCCGGGGCCGAAGCCCTGCACGGCGGGCATGGTCAGCGCCAGCGTGTCGACGTGCGCGGAGATGCGCCCGACGACCTTCTTACCTTCTGGGCGCCCCTCCTCCTCGGCCAGGAACAGCTGCGCCTTGGCATGGCTGTACCAGCCGTTCTTCGCCGGCGTGATGAGCCCCAGCGCCTCGCCCTTGAGCGGCGGCACCCAGTTCGGGTCGTCCTTGTAGAGGCGGAAGGGGAAGTCGACGAACGTCTTGCGCTCGGCCTTGGTCGAGATCGGGCGGATGGTGAGGGGCATGGGCATCCTTCGTCATGCCGGCCGTGTGCCGGCATCCACGTCAGGTGTGCGGACTGACGGCCGTCCTTTGCGCGAGCATGGATGCCGGGACAAGCCCACCCTGACTAGGTGTATTGGAAGGCCACGCTCCCGCCACTATGTTCGGCGAATGGCGGCATCGATGAGCACGATCACCCTCGAGGCCCGCGCGCCGGCGCGGCCGCTGGCGACCGCAGCCAAGGCGGGTGACGACAAGGCGATGCTGCGCGCGGCCGCCGAGCTGACGCGCGATCTCGTCGCGCCCCGGCCCGTGCTCTACTGGGCGGACATGCTGGCGTCGGCCGTGCTCGGCTATGCCGCGCTGATCGTGGCCGTGGTGGCGTCCTCGACGGCGCTGATGCTCGCGGCGGGCGTGGTTGCCGTCCTGGCGCTGTATCGCGCGATGAGCTTCATCCACGAAGTCAGTCACATGAAACATGCCGCCATGCGCGGCTTCCGGAACGGTTGGAATGCGGCGGTCGGCGTGCCGATGCTGATCCCCTCGTTCATGTATGAGGGCGTCCACACCCTCCACCATGCCAAGACGCGCTACGGCACCGCCGAGGACCCCGAATATCTCCCGCTGGCGCTGATGAAGCCGTGGACGTTGCCGCTGTTCGTGCTGGTCTCGGCGCTGGCGCCGCTCGGCCTGCTGCTCCGCTATGGCCTGCTCGCGCCGCTGTCGCTGGTGTCACGGACGCTGCGCCGGGCGGTAGTCGAGCGCTATTCGGCGCTGGCGATCAACCCGCAGTTCCGCCGTCGCGCGCCCGAGGGCGAGGTGAAACGCTACTGGGACCGCGTGGAGACGGCGGCCAGCCTTTGGGCGCTGACGCTGGTCGCGCTGGTCGCCACGGGCGTGATCCCCTTGCGCGCGTTCGCGATCGGCTTCGCCATCGCCTCGCTGGTCGCCGTGACCAATCAGGTGCGCACGCTGGTCGCGCATCTCTGGGAGAATGACGGCGAGCCGATGAGCGTGACGGCCCAGTATCTGGACTCGGTCAACGTGCCGCCGCCCGCGCTGCTGCCAATGCTGTGGGCGCCGGTCGGGCTGCGCTACCACGCGCTGCACCACCTGCTGCCCGGCCTGCCCTATCATGCGCTCGGCGAGGCGCACCGGCGGCTGTCGAGGGCGCTGGAGGCTGGCTCGCCGTTCCACAAGGCGAGCTATACCGGGCTGCCTTATCTGGTCGGCAAGATCGCGCGGAGCACGGTCCAAGCGCGGTGATCCGCAGCTCTGCTTGCGCCTGAGCGTCCCCTGCGATCTAGTGGCTCGCGGGGAGCGCAGCGTGACCATCAAACTTCCATCGGCACTGAAGCCGATCGCGGATTTCGTCATTCAGGTGGTAATCGGGGCGTTCGGGTTCGCCGTCATCATGTGCGTGGCAGTGGCGCTGGGGCTGCTGGTGAGAGGAATCGAGTATCTTGGCTTTCGACCGCTTTGGTTTACTGCAACGGCTGAGTGGTTCGAGATCGGCCTCTTCGGATTGGATCTTTCGCTATTCAGCTTGTTTTTGCTAATCGAAGCGATCAAATTGGTACGTGGGTTGATTGAGGAGGTTCAGCGAAAATGAGCGACTCCCGGCGGCGCAATGGTTCCTTCGCTTTGGACCGAGCCTATTTGCGTCAACAGGCCCGTGAAGCCGCTCGGGCATTTGTTGCTCCGCTGGCGGGCGTCTACCGGGCAATCAGCGAGCCGACAACGAATCGCCATCCGTAGCTCGCTTATTCCTCCGAGCGGATCAGCACCGCCTCGCCGATCAGGAAGAACAGCAGGAACGGCGCCCATGCGGCGAGGAAGGGCGGGTAGGCGCCGAGATTGCCCATCGCCAGCGCGAAATTGTCGGCGACGAAATAGGCGAAGCCCAGCGCCATGCCGATCACCGCCCGCACGAACAGCTGGCCCGAGCGCGCGAGGCCGAACGCGGCGACCGCGCCGAGCAACGGCATCAGCACGGCCGAGAGCGGTCCGGACAGCTTGTGCCACAATGTCCCTTCCAGCGACTTGGTCGGGCGGCCCGCATCCGCGAGGTCGGAGATCGCCGCGCGCAGGCCGCCGAAGGACAGGCCGTCGGCGTCGACCGATCCCAGCGTGAACTGGTCCGGCCTGACCCCGCGCGCGACCAGCACCCCGCCGAGCGCGGTCACCTGGCCGCCGGCCACGTCGAAGCGCGTCGCCGGGCCGATGCGCCAGCCGTCGCCCTCCCGGCGACCCGCAGGCGCCCGGACGATCGCGACGAGATTGCCGCCGGTGCGGTCGTACAGCGTCACGCTATGGAGCCGCACCGCGTCGCCGCGCCCGCTCGCCCGATCGACCTCGATCAGATCGTCACCGTCACGTACCCAGACGTTGCTGCGGTCGCCGCGATCGGGCGGCAGCCGCGCATAATCCACCTTCTGCCAGCGATCGAGCGCGGCGGTGGCGTGGGAGACGACCCGGTCGTTGAACGCGAACGACAGCGCGGCGATGCCCAGGCTGGCCAGGATCAGCGGCGCCAGCACCTGGTGCGCCGACAGCCCCGCACCCTTCAACGCCACCACTTCGGAATTCTGGTTCATCTGCAGCAGCGTCAGGATCGTGCCGAGCAGCACCGCAAAGGGCACGAACCGCGCGATCAGCTGCGGCGCGCGCAGCGACACATAGGTCCACACCTGCGCCTGCCCGTTGCCGGGCACCGCGAGGATCTTGGCGGATTCGGTCAGGAGATCGAGCGCCTGGAGGATGATGACGAGCAGCGCCAGGATGCCGAAGCTGCGCCCGACGAACATCCGCGCCATGTAGATGGCCACCGTGCGCGACGGGAAGAAGCTGGTCACGCGGTCGCCTCCCGCCTCGCCGCGACCGGCAGCAGCCGGCGCAGCCGCTTGCCGAGACCGCCGAATGCGCGCTCCAGCGCGCCGATCGGCTGGCCGCCCGGCACATAGGCGATCTGGTAGAACAGCCAGAGCACCAGCGCCGCGAACAGGCAGAACGGCACCCACAGCGCGATCAGCGGATCGACCCTGCCAAGCTCGCCGAAGTCGGCCGCATACTGGTTGATCTTGTGATAGGTAACGATCATCACCACCGACAGGAATACGCCGAGCGACGAGGTGGAGCGCTTGGGCGGCACCCCCAGCGCCAGCGCGAGCAGCGGCAGCAGGAACATGGACGCGACCTCCGCCAGCCGGAAATGGAACTCGGCGCGCGTCTGCAGCCGCTCGGCGCGGGTGGCGGCGTGATGCCCGAGGCGCGCCAGCTCGGGCAGCGTCCACTCGACGTTGCGGCCGCCGCGGGTGCGGAAACTCTCATATTTGGGCAGCGGAATGGGCAGGTCGTGCGAGGTGAAGCTCAGCACGCGCGGCGTACGGAACGTCGGATTGTCGTGGACCAGCGTGCCGTTGGTCAGGCGGAAGATGATGGTGTCGGGATCGTCCGTCGCGAGGAACTCGCCCCCCTGCGCGGTGACGGACACCCAGGTGTCGGGCGCGGATTGCTGGTGGACGAAGATGCCCTCCAGATGACGGCCGCGCTGGCGGCTCTGCTCGATGCGCATCGTCATCTTCGAGCCGAACTGGGCGAACTCGCCGACCTTGATCGAGGCGCCCAGCGCGCCGGTGCGCAGCTCGAAGCGCAGGCCCTCGTAGTTATAGCGCGCGCGCGGCTGGATATAGCCGACGATCGCCAGGTTCAGCGCCGCCAGCACGACCGCGTACATATAGGGTACGCGCAGCAGCCGCGCGTAGCTCATGCCGACCCCGCGCATCACGTCCAGCTCGCTCGACGTGGCGAGCCGGCGGAAGGCGAGCAGGATGCCGAGCATCAGCCCGATCGGGATGCCGAGGCCGAGATATTCGGGCAGCAGGTTCGCGAGCATCCGCCACACGACGCTGACCGGGCCGCCCTCGGTCGCCACGAAGTCGAACAGGCGCAGCATCCGGTCGAGCACGAACAGCATGATCGCAATGACCAGCGTGGAGATCAGCGGCACCGCGATCAGCCGGGCCATGTAGCGGTCGATGGAAGGCATGGGCGGGTCCGGCGGGCGTCGTGCGGGCTGTAGAGGGCGGCGCAACGGGCGTCACGACAATTCCTGTCCGCCCGCAGCATCACTCGGCGGCGATCTGCTCCGGCGCGGCCGGGACCAGCTCGGCGATCGCCTGTTCCAGCGCGGCGAGCGTGAAGGGCTTGCGCAGCACCGGGCGGCCGCCGAGCCCCGCCGCGCTGGTCTCGCCCGCGAAGCCGGTGACGAACAGCACGGGCAGGTCCGGCCAGCGTTGGGCGAGGGCGGCGACCATCTCGGGCCCGGTCTGGCGTGGCATCAGCACGTCCGACACGATCAGGTCCGTGCTCCCCGCCGCGTCGAGCAGCGCGGGCGCGGCGAGGGGGTCGTCGCAGGCGACCGGCCGGTGCCCCAGTTCCTCCAGCGCCGCGACGGTAGCGGCCAGCACGCGCGGGTCGTCTTCCACCACCAGCACCGACAATCCGACGGGCGCCGTGACGGCGATGCTCGCGAGCTCGGGGCGCGCCGTCGCGGTCGCGTCGTTCAGGTCGCGCGGCAGGTGCAGCGTGACGGTCGTGCCTTGGCCGGGCGCGGTGCGGATGCCGATCGCGCCGCCATGCTGGCCGGCGAAGGCGAAGATCTGCGACAGCCCGAGCCCGGTGCCCTTGCCCACCGCCTTGGTGGTGAAGAAGGGCTCGAACACGCGTTCGGCCACCTCTGGCGTCATGCCGCAACCGGTGTCGGTGACGGACACCGCGACGTAGTCCCCCGCCGGCAGCTCGCCGACCTCGCCGCCCGCCAGCCGTACCGCGCCGGTCGCGATGGAGAGCTCGCCGCGCCCGTCCATCGCGTCGCGCGCGTTGACCGCGAGATTGAGGATCGCATTCTCCAGCTGCACCTTGTCGGCGCGCACGCACCAGCCGTCGGCGGTGTCGGCCATCGCCACGGTCACGCCGTCGCCAAGCGTGCGGTCGAGCAGGTCGCGCATTCCCGCGACGAGCGCGCCGACCCGGATCGGCTCGGGTTTGAGCTGGTCCTCGCGGCTGAAGGCGAGCAGACGCCGGGTCAGCTCGGCGGCGCGCGCCGCGCCCTCGCCGGCGCTGTCGATATGCCGGCGCGCGGCGGTGGGATTGGCCGGCAGGCTGCGCGCCGCCAGCTCCAGCCCGCCGCTCACGACGGCGAGCATGTTATTGAAATCATGCGCGATGCCGCCGGTCAGTTGACCGACCGCGTCCATCTTCTGCACCTGCCGCAGCCGTGCCTCCTGGACGCGGAGCTCGGCCGTCGCGTCCGCGACCGCGCGCGCCAGCTCCTCGGCGCGCGCCTCGGCCGCGGCCGCCGTCGCCGCCGCCATCGCCGTCTCGGCAAGGCTGCGCACCGTGATCCAGCCCAGCGCCACTGCACCGAGCACCAGCACGGCGCCAAAGCCGGTGAGCACCTCGGCGACCTGGCTGGAGCGACCGATGCTGGCCATGGCCGCCGTCGCGCGCGCGTCGAGCAGCCGGCGCTCCTGCACCATGATCGCGCGCAGGTTGCGATCGATCGCCGTCAGCGAGGGGGTCTGACGGGCGTGGTAGAAGCGCGCGAGCGCCTGGCTGTTCTTGCCGTAGCGGGTCGACAGCGCGATCATGTCCAGCTCGTCCCCGCGCGCCCGATACGCGGCGCGGAGCCGATCAATGGTGCGCTGCTGATCGTCGCCCGTGATCCGGTCCAGCTGGTCGAGCTGCACGCCGGCGCGCTCCCAACGGTCGACAAAGATCTGGCCGAGGCGCTGCTCTTGATCGCCGGCGATGACGTAGCGGCCGAGCGACGCCTCCGCCCGCGCCATCGTTCCCGACAGCGTCCGGGCGAGGATCATCACGTCATAGCTATGTTTCTGCAACGCCAGTGCGCGGTCCCGCTCGCGATTGGCGCCCGCCAGCGTGAGCATCAGCGCGGCGAGCACGGCCGCGACCGCGACCGCCATCACCACCAGCGTGATGACGCGCCAGCGCGCGCCGCTCACCGGCACGGTCGCTTGGGCCGCTTCCCCGCTCACGCCGCCGCCCATACCGCAAGACCGGTTAACGGAACAGCGGGCGCGGGGCTTTTCAGCCGATCGCGCCCACGCTCCGCCCCACGGCCGCGAACAGCGCGGCGACGCGGTCGAGCTGCTCCGGCCGGTGCTCGGCGCAGAGCGAGCAGCGCAGCAGGAAGGTGCCCGCCGGGGTCGCGGGTGGCCGCGCCATGTTGACGTAGACGCCGCCGTCCAGCAGCGCCTGCCACATCGCCACGGCCTGCTGCTGATCCTCCAGGATCACCGCGACGATCGCGCTGTCCGGCGTCGCGGTGCCGAGCCGGAAGCCGAGCTGCTGCAACGCACCGTGCAAATGGCGAGCATTGTCCCACAGACGCCGGCGCTTCTCGTGGGCGGTCGCCAGCTTGTGGATCGACGCGGCGGCGGTGGCGACCACGCTCGGCGGGAGGCTCGCCGTGAAGATATAGGGCCGGCAGGCGAGCCGGATCGCCTCGAACTTCGGATGATCCGACACGCAGAACCCGCCCACCGTTCCGACCGATTTGGAGAAGGTGCCGACGACGAAGTCGACCTGTCCCTCGCAGCCTTGCGCCTCGTATACGCCGCGCCCGTTGGGGCCGTAGAAGCCCATCGAATGCGCCTCGTCGGACAGCACCATGGCGCCGTGCTTCTTCGCCACTGCGACCAGCTCGGCGAGCGGCGCGACGTCGCCGAGCATCGAATACACGCCCTCCAGCACCACCAGCTTGCCGGCCTCGGGGGGCAGGCGGCCGAGACGACGGTCGAGGTCCTCCACCGAATTGTGGCGGAAGCGGACGATCTCGGCAAAGCCCTGCTTGCAGCCGTCGTAGATCGACGCATGACTGTCGGCGTCGAGGATGACATACTCGCCCTTGCCCGCGAGCGTCGAGATCATGCCGAGATTGGCCATGTAGCCGGTCGAGAAGACGATCGCGCCCGCCATGCCGTAGAAATCGCGCAGCGCCTGCTCGACCGCCATGTGATCGCGGAAGGTGCCGTTGAGCATCCGCGATCCATTGGTGCCCGAACCGAACCCGTCGAGCGCCGCCTTGCCCGCGGCGAGCACGTCGGGGTCGAAGGTCATCCCCATGTAATTATAGGTGCCGAGCAGGATCGTTTCGCGCCCGGCGATCACCGCCTCGGTCGGCGAGCGGACCTCCTCCATCACGATCGCGAACGGGTCGGTGACGCCGGTGTCGATCAGCGCCCGGCGTTCGGCGATGAGCGGATCGAACTTGCTCATCAGGTCGCGCTCGGGGGCGACGGCGGGCGGGTCCGCGGGCAGTCGCTCCGCCTGGAGCCCCGTCTCGGTCACCGATCGCCCTTCAGCGTCGCCACCGCGTCGGCGAGCTGGCCGATCGTCTCGATCTCGGCCTGCATGTTCATGGTGATGACGATGTCGAACTCGTCCTCGATCGCCGCGACGAAATCCATCACGGTCAGGCTGTCCCA
>NZ_CAXUEK010000051.1:0-19891 GCF_964250165.1 uncultured Sphingomonas sp.
CGGCAGCATCAACGGGGTGTGCCTGGAAACCGCGGACGCGATGGGGGTCGACCTGCCGCTGATCCGCTTCATGCAGCAGCACGTCTTCCGCGACGGATACCCGTGAGGCAGGCCGACAGCGCCGCCGACCAACGAGGAGCAGGATCAATGGCCGAACAGCAAATTCCCGCCGAACTGATCGACCGGCTGGCGATCACGCAGGTGATCCACGATTGGGTATTCTACCGCGACAACGGCAAGTTCGACCAACTGGTCGGCTTGTTCGCGCAGAACGGCCGGATGACGACCAACAGCGCCAGCCACAGCGCCGCCGAGTTCGCCGCTTACGGCAAGACATTGCGCGAAGCCGGCGTCCTGTCGCACCACTTCCCCGGCCCGTCGCAGATCAGGATCAACGGCGATAGGGCGCTCGCCGAAACTCAGGCGATGCTGATGATGCGCGGCAAGGGTGGCGGCGTCGAAGCCGACATCACGGTCCTGCTGCGCTACCTCGATCGCTTCGTCCGCGAGGACGGAAGCTGGAAGATCGAGGAGCGGACCCCGGTCTACATCAAGGACCGCGTCGACGCGGTCATTCCGGGCACGCCGATCCCGATCAATCAGGAGCTGTTCGCACAAGGACCGCCCGGTTGCCAGTTCCTGATCTACTCGAGCCGCATCGCGGGCGCCCCGCCGCCGCCGGTCGAGGCGATCACCTTCAACACGCCGCGTGCCGACGCGCTCCACGCGGCGAGCGAAGACTGGCTGGCCGAGTAGCGGGCGGCCGAAGCGGCGGTCCGACGGATCGGCGACCACCCCGATGTCGATCAGCGTGGTGCCATCCGCACCGCACCGTCGAGCCGGACGTCTTCGCCGTTGATATAGCCGTTGGTAATCATGAACAGCGCAAGGCCGGCATACTCCTCCGCTGCGCCCAGACGCTTTGGGAAGGGGATCATCGCCCCGAGCGATTCCCGTAGTTTCTCGGGCGCCTTCGCCATCATTGGCGTGTCGAAGATGCCGGGAAGGATCGTGTTGCAGCGGATGCCCTCGCCCGCCAGGTCGCGCGCGACGTTCAGCGTCATGCCGACGATGCCCGCCTTGGCGGAAGCATACGCGACCTGACCGATCTGGCCTTCCTCGGCCGCAATACTGGCGGTGTTGACGATCGCACCGCGCTCGCCGTCGAGCGGGTCAAGCGCCATCATCCCCGCCGCCGACCTCGTGATGCAGCGGAACGTCCCGACCAGGTTCAGCTCGAGTACCCAGCGGAAGCGGGCCGATGGCTGGAACTCGACCGCGCCGGTCTCGCGGTTGCGCGTCGCCGTTTTCATCGGTCCCATGCTGCCGCCGGCGCAGTTGACGAGGATGCGCTCCTGGCCATGCGCTTCGCGGGCCCTGGCGAACCCTGCATCGACGCTGGCGTCGTCCATGACGTCGACGGCGCAGAAGATCCCGCCGATCGAACGGGCGCGGTGAGGCCCGATTTCCTCGTTCTTGTCGAATAGCGCCACCTTGACGCCCTGCTCGCTCAACGCTCGCGCGGTCGCATAGCCCATGCCCGACGCGCCGCCAGTCACGATCGCTGCAATGTCGCTGCTCAGTTTCACGGCGAGGCCTTCCTGTCGTTTGCCGTCAGACCCGCTCGATGATAATCGCCGGTGCCATCCCGCCCGCCGCGCACATGGTGACGAGGCCGCGCTTCAGCTCGCGCCGCTCCAGTTCATCGAGGATCGTGCCGATCAGGATCGCACCGGTCGCGCCGATCGGATGGCCGAGCGCGATCGAGCCGCCGTTGACATTCACCTTGTCGCGATCGAGGCCGAGGTCGCGGATGAACTTCTCCGCGACCACCGCAAACGCCTCGTTGATCTCCCAAAGATCGATATCCGCGACCGTCAGCCCCGCCTTGGCCAGCACCTTCTTGGCTGCGGGGACCGGCGCGTTGAGCATCAGCGTCGGGTCGTCGCCGACATTGGCCGTCGCCACGATCCTCGCGCGCGGCTTCAGCCCGTGCCTGTCGGCATAGTCCTGGCTGGCGAGCAGCACCGCCGCCGCGCCGTCGACCACGCCCGACGAGTTGCCGGCGTGGTGGAAATGCTCGATTTCCAGGTCCGGATACTTGCGGTTGATCTGCTTGCGGAAGGTCGTGCCCGCCTCGTCGATCGGATAGTCCGACAGCGCCGCGAAGGCGGGCTTCAGCCCTGCGAGGCCCTCTGCGGTCGTATCCGGCCGCGGGTATTCGTCGTGGTCGAGGACGACGTTGCCATCGTCGTCGGTCACCGGGATGATCGACCTGGCAAAGCGGCCCTCGTCGATCGCGATCTTGGCGCGGCGCTGGCTCGCCAGCCCGAGCGCGTCGAGCGCCTCGCGGCCGATCCCTTCCATGCTGGCGATCGCATCGCCGCACACGCCCTGGTGCGACTGCGGATGGTTCACGTCGAGCCGCGCGTTGCCCGATCCCATGCCGAGTGGCTGCTTGCCCGCCGCCATCTCCTCGGCCGCCATCGACGAGGTCAGCGACATCATCTCGGTGCCGCCGGCGATGACCAGATCCTCCATGCCGCTCATGATCTGCGCCGCCGCGAAGCTCACCGCGGTGATGCCGCCGCCGCAGAAGCGATCGAGCGTCGTCCCGCTCGCTTTGACGTCGTAGCCGGCGTCCAGCGCTGCCATGCGTCCCAGGTCGCCGCCCTGCTTGCCGCGCTGCGATGAGGTCGACCAGATGATGTCGTCGACGTCGGCCGTGTCCAGATGGTTGCGCTCGGCGATCGCCTTCAGGACGGTCGCGGCCAGGTGCTGCGGGTGCATGTGCGACAGCGCGCCCTTGCCGGGCTTGCCGCCGCCGCGCGGCGTACGGACGGCATCGATGATGTAGGCGTCCGTCATATTGCTCCCCCCTGGTCTTCGCCGGGCCTGCGCCATTCATGAACGCAGCCGGATGCGACCAAGGCGTCGATTTCCGCAGCGTCGTATCCTGCCTCGCCCAGGATGGCGCGGGTGTGTTCGCCCGGGTGTGGGGCGGGGCGCGTCGCGCCCGGCTGGGTCTCGGACCAGGTCGACGGCGAACTGATCTGCCAGACCTGCCCCTCGGTCGGATGCTCGACCTTGGTCAGCAAACCGACGTCCGACAGATGCGGGTCGTCCATCAGCTCCTCGATCGAATTGACCGGCATCGCCGGGATGTCGAGCGTACGGAACAGGTCCAGCCATTCTGCCGTGCTGCGCTCCAGCATGACTTCCGCCACCATGGTGTAGAGCGCGTTGATGTTCTGCAGCTGGATCGCCGGCGTCGCGAAGCGGGGGTCGTCGTACCATTCGCTGCGTCCTGCAGCGGCGAAGAACCGGCGCCACTGCTCCTCATAGTAAGGCAGCGCAGCGATATAGCCATCGCTGGTGCGGTATGGGCGCCGCTCGGGCGCGAGCATGCGGCGATAGCCCCATGGACCAATCGGCGGGTCGAACGCTTCGCCGCCGAGGTGGTCGCCGAGCATGATCGACGCCATGGTCTCGAACATCGGCACGTCGATCTGTTGGCCACGCCCCGTGCGCGCGCGCGCGAGCAAGCCGCCCAGGATGTTCATCGCGACCTGCGTGGCCATCAGCCGATCGACGATCGGCGACGGGCAGAAGCGGGGCTCCGGCGCGCCCGCGTAATGAAACAGCCAGGGCATCCCGGTCGCGGCCTGGATCAGGTCGTCGAAAGCGGCGAGGCCGGCATAGCGTCCACCTCGACCAAAACCCAGCGCGCCGACATAGAGGATCGCGGGATTGATCGCCGCCACCTGCCGATAGCCGAAACCGAGCCGTTCCATTGCCTGCGGCCGGACATTGTACAGGAGTACGTCGGCACCGGTAATGAGGCGGGTCAGGACATTCCGGCCTTCGTCGGACTTCAGGTCGATGGCCAGGCTGCGCTTGCTGCGATTGAACCCCATGAACCAGCCCGCCATCGTCGGCGACCGGCCGAGACCAGTGCGGCGCGTCCGATCACCGCCAAGCGTTTCGATCTTGATGACGTCCGCGCCCATATCACCCAGCATCTGGGTAGCATATGGGCCCATCAATACTGTCGAAAGGTCGAGAACCTTCACGCCATCCAGCGCGCCGGGCGCGTCCTTCCCGTCGGGAATTACTTTGCTAACCATGCCGTAACAGTGAAATATACCGAAGAGCCATTCTACATTCCGCTCATTGTCATAGTACGATGACCGATCGCTATCCCCCCACGCCAAAGGGGTCAAGACACCGTGATAAAGTGGTGATTGTTTTATATATAGATCTGATTGGTATTTGATATCACAAGGTCAGTAGCATTGAATCGGCGGTCGTGTAACCCACTGTATTTTATTTAGAACTGACTTTAGGTTCGAGTTCGTGCAAATCGCTCACCTCGCGGATGAACATCTTGCGTTTGCGATGGCCCGCAGTGATAAGTGAAAGCTTATCAGCTGGGGCGGCCGTTGGATCTCAAACAGCTACAGCAGTTCGTGGTGCTAGCCGAAATGCTCAATTTTCGCCGGGCAGCGGAGCGTCTCAACATCGCGCAGCCGGCGTTATCGCTGTCGCTGCAGCGACTGGAGCACGAGCTGGGTGTTCGGCTGCTCGATCGCAGCCGGCACAGGGTCTCGATCACCGAAGCCGGCGCCGCGGCGCTGCCCGAAGCGCGTCGCACGCTGGAGTTCGCCAACCGGTTGAAGCATCAGGCCAAGGCCGGCGCGCTCGGCCATGTCGGGTCCGTCCGGCTCGGCTTCGTCGGCACCGCTGCCTATGACATTCTGCCCCGCGCCCTGATTGCGTTCAGGAACCAATATCCGCAGATCGATACCGAGCTGCGCGAACGTACCACGGCCGATCTGCTAGCGGAACTTGCCCGCGGCGAACTCGACATCGGCATTGTGCGCTATCCGACCGAGATACCCGGCGATGCGTTGATGGAAACGCTTGCGGCGGACACGAGCGTCGTTGCGCTGCCGCCCGGGCATCCCCTGGAGCGGCGCGAGAAGGTCACGCTGGGCGATCTGGCCCGCGAACCTTTCATCTTTCCCTCGAGCACGCTCACCCCCTCACTGTTCCATGCCAATATGGCGCGGTGCCAGATGGCGGGTTTCTCACCCAGGATCGTACAGGAAGCGTCGCAGATCCAGACGATCATCGGGCTTGTGCAAGGAGGGGTGGGGGTCGCCCTGCTGCCGGCGTTGATCGCACGCCATTCAGTGCAACGAATTGCTTTTCGGTACTTGATCGAGTCGAGCACGCTGCTGCCGACCGGACTGGCGCTGCTTCACTTTCCGAAACGGATCAGCGCACCCGCGCTTCATTTCCGCCACGTCGTGCTCGAAGTAGCCGGCGTGTTACCGCCCGCTTGAAGGCACTGAATAATCCTCGAGATCAGGGCCGCCGCAATCTGGAGACGAGAGCATGTCATCACGCGGCAACGAGCCGGTCGGTCAGGCCGAATGGGCACATCATTGGCGCTTTCCGCTTATCAGCGCGGCGGCATCGGCGGTTTCGGTCACCCACCTGAACAGCGTCGGCGTGATCCTGCCGGCGATCCGCGAGGAATATCGATGGCCCGTCACGCAGGTGGTTGCCGGCCTGACGCTGCTGAGCATCGTCGCGCTGTTGCTGTCGGGATGGGTCGGCGCGGCCGTCGACCGATGGGGCTCGCGCAGGATCGGGATGGCTGGAGTCGCGATCTATTGCGCGGGGTTTGCCGCGCTGTCGACTGCCGGCCCGTCGATCTGGAGCTGGTGGCTGCTGTGGCTGGCCATCGCGTGCGGGTACGTCTGCACGACCGGGACCGTCTGGACGCCCGCGATCGCCCGCCGCTTTTCGCGCCACCGCGGACTGGCGATCGCGGTCATGTTGTGCGGCAACGGCGTCTCGGCTGCCGCTCTGCCGTTCATCACCACCGTGCTGGTAGAACGATATGGCTGGCGAGGGGCGTGCATCGGGATCGGTGCGGTCGAAGCCGGCTGCGTCCTGCCGCTCCTCTGGCTTTTCTTCAGGGATAGAATACCCGCCGGCGCGCGTCCGGTCATCCTGGATGCGCCGCCGGTCCAGGGCGGGCTGAGCTTTCGCGATGCCATTCGGTCCCTCCACTATGTGAAGATCGCCGGGGCGGCATTGCTGTTCACGATGGCGACGACCGGCCTCGTCGTCCATTTTGTCCCGATCCTGCGCGAAGCCGGGTTGGCGCCCCGCACTGCGGCGCTCACCGCCGGCGGCATCGGCATCGGCGCGATCGTCGGACGATTGGTAACCGGCATCCTGCTGGATCATCTGCACGGACCGATCATCGGCGGCATCGCGTTCAGCCTGCCGGTCGCGGCGCTGGCGCTGCTCCTAAGCCATCCGACGCCCACCACCAGCGTCGCCATCGCGCTGCTGATCGGCCTGGCGCTCGGCTCCGAACTGGATGTCGTCGCCTATGTTTCCACTCGCTATTTCGGTTTGCGCCACCTCGGCGTCATCCTCGGTACCATCGTTGGATTGATCAGCTTTGGCGGTGGCATGGGTCCGCTGGTGTCGGGCATCATGTTCGACCTGTTTGGCAATTATCATGGTTTCATCATCGCATTGATCGTTCCCTTGCTGATCAGTGCGGTGTTGATCGCCTCGCTCGGGCCGTATCCTTCAAGTGACGTCTTGGCCGGTGATACGACGTGAGCATCACATGGTGTTATCTTGATATTGGACACCCACTTGATCCGACCCGATAGCTGACGACGCCCGAGCAAGGGCGCCATCATTGCCGAAGCGAACACGCTCGGCCTGTCAGGGGAGAGATGATCGTGGAAAGCTGCGCCGGCCGCACGGGACGATGGCTGAGGACGGTCTCGCTGGGAGCAATCATGATGGGGGGCGTCGTGCCCGCGGTACAAGCCCAGGAGGCACCGGCCCGGGAGGCACCCTCTTCACCGGCGGCGATCAAGCCGGCAGGCGGATCATCGCAGGAGGGCAATCTGGACGACATCGTCGTCACCGCCCAAAAGAAGAGCCGCGCGGAAAAGCTTCAGGACGTTCCGATTGCGATCACGGCGCTAGGCCCTGCGCAGCTGGAAAGCCTGCATGCGGTATCGCTGGAGCAGATCGGCGCGCGTATTCCCAACGTGTCCTTTACCCCGGTGGGCACGTCGCGCGGCGTCGCGGCATTCGGCATCCGCGGGCTCGCCAGCACCAGCTCGGTCCCGTCGAGCGAGCCGGCGGTCGGCGTGTTCGTCGACGGGGTGTATCTGGGCACCAATTTCGGCGTCGTGCTCGACGAGCTGTTCGACATCGAGGACGTCGAGGTGCTGCGCGGGCCGCAGGGAACGCTGCAGGGTCGCAACGTCACCGGCGGCGCCGTCACCATCCGCACCGTGCGGCCGGGCGACCAGCTGCATGTCGAAGCGCTCGCCTCGATCGAGAGCGGCCCGCAGAAGACGCTGGCCCTGAGTGTCGGCGGCCCGGTCGCGGGCGACTGGCTGAAGGTCAAGCTGGCCGGCTATTATCGCGACGACGACGGCTGGTTCAGGAACGCATATTTCAACGGCCGCAAGACCGCGGCGGACAAGACCTTCTTCTTCCGCCCGACGGTGGTGATCGATGTCACCCCCGACGTCGACCAGACCTTCATCGTCGAGCGCGGACGCGCCCGCGGCGACAGCGTCGCGGTCCAGAACTCGTTCGATCCGGGGCTGCGGCAGTTCGCGACCAATTACGATACGACGGGTTTTGCGAACAACGACTGGTTCTCGGCGACGTCCGAGACCAATATCCACGTCCCGCTCGGCGATGGCGTCATCACTAACATCGCCAATTATCGATCGACCAAATTCGATGGGCTGCTCGACACCGACGGATCGGCCCAGTTCCTCAGCAACACCTACTCCTATCTCACGCAGCACCAATATTCGGACGAGCTGCGTTTTGCGGGCACATTCGGCAACCTCGATCTGACCACCGGCGTCTTCCTGTTCCGGCAGAAATACGCCTATTTCAACCGGGTCGTAACGCCGACGACGGATCGCACACAGGCGGGCTTCATCACCAATCCGTCGTTGGGCATCTTCTCCCAAGGCGAGTACCACGTCACGCCGACGGTCTCGCTGACCCTGGGCCTGCGCTACAGCATCGACAAGAAGGAGGCAGTGGTCGACCGCTCGCCGGCCGGCGCGGGCAAGAGCAATTGCGACTATGCCACGAAGACTTGTCCCTTCTCGTTCCTGCCGGTGTTCACCGACGAACATACCTGGCGCAAGCTGACGCCCAAGGTCGGCCTGAACTGGAAGGCGACGCCGACCACATTGCTTTATGCCTCCTACAGCCAGGGGGTGCGCAGCGGCGGCTATAATGTCCGCAGTGCAAGTTCGGTCGTGCCGCCCGGGCCCTATGACCAGGAGACCCAGGACGCGTTCGAGGCCGGAATCAAGACCGATCTGTTCGACCATCGGCTCCGCCTGAACGGCGCCGCGTTCCTGAACTACATGAAGGGGCTGCAGCGCGACATCCAGTCGGTGCCGCCGCTCGGCTCCGGCGAGACGGCGGTGGTGTCGGTGTCGCGCAATGCCGCGAACGCCACCTTCAAGGGGTTCGAGGCGGAGGCGACGTTCGCACCGACGTCGCATTTCCAGCTGGTCGGTTCTTTGGGATACACCAACGTCAAGTTCACCAAGGTGCTGTACGATCTCTCGGGCGATGGCGTCATCAACGGTATCGATCTTGCGCTGAAGCCGCCGCGCCTCGCGCCATGGTCGTATAGTGCCGGCGGCACCTATTCGCACGATCTCTCGGCGGAGGCGGCGCTGAGCGGCAACGTCACCTATGTGTACCGTGATCCGTCCTTCGCCGACGACAAGAACTCGCTGATCAACTCGTCGCGCCGCATGCTCACGGCGACGCTGTCGCTGGACCTGCGGCCGCAGCATCTGCAATTCTCGGTGTTCGGCAAGAACCTGTTGAACGACCCCAACGAATCATCGCAGGTGCAGACCGTCGGCGGTACGACGCCGCGCCTGTTGCGCCTGCCCGAGAAGGGGAGGACGTACGGCGTCGAAGCGCGGATGCGGTTCTGACAATCTCCCCGGCATGGTGCGGGACGCGGTGTCGCAGCGGGGTAGCGGCCCGGCTACAGCGCCCCGACCGTGCGCAGCGCGGCGATGTCGTCGTCGGTAAATCCCCAGTCGCGCAGACCGCTGACGTTGTGCGCCCCGATCGCCGGGTCGAAATGCTGAACATCGCCCGGTGTCCGGGAGAAGCGGGGCGCGGGAGCCGGCTGCGTCACCCCGTCGATCGTCACGAAGGTCTCGCGCGCGACGTTGTGCGGATGGCGCGGCGCATCGTCGAGCGACAGCACCGCGGCGAAGCAGGCATCGCTACCCTCCAGCAGCGCCGACCATTCCGTTTGCGTGCGCTGGAGGAAGGCAGCCTCGAACCGCGCGCGGATCATCGGCCAGGCGGCGCGATCATGCTGACGATCCGGAGCCAGGTCATCGATGCCGAGCCGCTTCAGCAGTTCGGCGAAGAACTGAGGCTCGATCGATCCCAGTGCGACCCACCGGCCGTCCCGGCATCGATAGGTGCCGTAATACGGGGCGCCGCCGTCGATCGTGTTGGCGCCGCGATCGTCGACCCAAGTGCCGCCCGCCTTCAGGCCATAGAACATCGCCATCAGCGACGCCGCGCCGTCGCTCATCGCCGCGTCGATTACCTGTCCCACGCCGGTGCGTCGGGCGTGCAGCAGGCCCGCGAGCAGGCCCACCAGCAGATACATCGCTCCGCCACCGAAATCGCCGACGAGGTTGAGCGGCGGTATGGGCTGTTCGGGCAAGCCGATCGCGTGGAGCGCTCCGGAGATGGCGATGTAATTGATGTCGTGTCCCGCCGCCTGGGCAAGCGGTCCGTCCTGTCCCCAGCCGGTCATCCGACCGTAGACCAGCGCCGGATTTCGCGCGAGCGCCTCGTCCGGACCCAGCCCCAATCGCTCCATGACGCCGGGGCGGAAACCTTCGAAGACCGCGTCCGCCGTCGCCATCAGCCGGAGGCAGGCGTCCACCGCCCCAGGCTCTTTGAGGTCGAGCGCGACCGACCGGCGACCCCTTCGTGTGACGTGCGTCTTCGTTCCGCGGTCATTGCCGGGCCGGTCGATCCGCAGCACGTCCGCCCCGAGATCGGACAGGATCATGCCAGCAAAGGGCCCGGGCCCGATCCCGGAAAACTCCAATATCCTAATTCCCAGCAGGGGGCCTTGCGCCATATGTGCCTACCATTCGCTTATATGTCTTCACTCTGAAGAGTATGCCCACGTAATCAAACAAATGGAAAGAGCGTTGTCGTGACCAGACGAGAAAACATCTCAAGATGAGCGTGCATCTACTATTCGATGCCGTCGATAGTGTTGCGAAAGACCTGTTCGATCGCGAAACGGTCAGAGCGGGATCGGCTGGTGCATGGCTGGCCGATGCTTGGCGCTCGCTGGCCGATGTCGGCATGCTGGCCGCATTGTTACCCGACGACAGGGGCGGCTTCGGGGTCGATCCGGCTGACGCCGTAAGGCTGCTCGAGGTGGTCGGGCGTCGGGCGATCCCGCTGCCGGTAAGCGAGGCGATGTTGGCAACGGGCCTGCTTGCACGGGCAGGAGTCGATTGTCCGGACGGGGTCACGACGCTGGCGCCGCCCCATCGCACCACGGCAACGTTGGTCCGCACCCACGCCGGCTTCAGCATCGCCGGTCGGGCGAGCAGGGTGCCATGGGCGCGTCACGCCGACATCGTCGTTGTGGTCGCCCGATCGGGCAATGAGGCATGCCTTGTGCCCGTTCCCGTCGGCGCGTGCGCGATCAAGGAACAAGCGAATCTGGCGGGCGAGCCACGCGACGACGTCACGTTCGATTGCATGGTCGAGTCGGCCAGTGTCGGCCGCGCCGCGAACCTTGACGCCTTCCGCATCCACGCGGCCGCTGCCGCCATGCGCACCGTGATGATGGCCGGCGCCGCCGATCGGCTGCTCGATACGTCGGTGGAATTCGCCCGTACACACGAGCAGTTCGGCCGGCCGATCGCGGCCTTCCAGGCGGTGCAGCAGAACCTCGCCGTGATGGCGGGCCAGGTCGCCCTGTGCCGGGCGGCCGCGGATATGGCGGCCGCAGCCGTGTTCGCGCCCGACGGCGGCGCCGCGATCGGCATGGCGAAGGCGCGCGCGGGCGAGGCGGCGTCTGGCGTCGCGCACCTGGCGCATCAGGTTCATGGCGCGATCGGGTTCACCGCCGACCACGACCTGCATCTGTACAGCAAGCGCGTCTGGGCATGGCGGGAGGAGTTCGGGAACGAGGCGGAGTGGAACGAGATGGTCGGGCAAGCCGTGCTCGACGAACCTGCGGGCGCGTGGGCGCTCATTACCGACCCAGCGGGGCAAAGCCGATGACGTCGCTCGATTTCCCCGTTCCGCAGTTCACGCCCGAACTGCTCGCGCTGCGCGTCGAGGTGCGTGCTTTTCTGGCCAGCGCACGCGCGAACGGTAGCCTTGTCCCGGGCGGCGGCTGGAGCCGGTTCGACCCGGCGTTCAGCCGCAAGCTGGGCGAACGCGGCTGGATCGGCATGACCTGGCCGCGGCGGTATGGCGGACACGACCGCAGCGCGCTCGAGCGTTATGTCGTGATCGAGGAAATGCTCGCCGCGAGCGCGCCGGTCGGGGCGCATTGGATCGCCGATCGGCAGATCGGGCCGCTGCTGCTGAGCCATGGCACGGAAGAACAGCGCCGCACCCTGTTGCCGCGGATCGCGGCGGGCGAATGCTATGTATCGATCGGACTCAGCGAGCCGGGCGTCGGATCAGACCTCGCGGCGGTACAGGCCCGCGCCACCCCCGTTCCGGGCGGCTATCGCCTGACGGGCACCAAGCTGTGGACGACACGGGCGCATTCGAGCCACTATATCGTCGTGCTCTGCCGTACCGAAGGTGAGCGCGGCGATCGCCACGCCGGGCTTTCGCAACTGCTGGTGGATTTCACCGCGCCCGGCATCGAGATCAGGCCGATCATCGACATGACCGGTTCGCACAGTTTCAACGAGGTGCGGTTCGACGAGGTGTTCGTGCCCGACGCAATGCTGATCGGTACCGCCGGCGCAGGCTGGAAGCAGGTCACCGGCGAGATGGCCAACGAGCGCAGCGGGCCGGACCGCTTCCTGTCCTCGTTCGCGGTGCTGGAGCAGATGGTCGAGGCGGTGCGCCGCCAGCCCAGCGCCGAAGGGCGCAAGGTGATCGGCCGCATCGTCGCGCACCTCGCCGTGCTGCGCCGCCTGTCGCTCTCGATCGCCGAAATGGTACGGCTGGGGCAGGATCCGACGGTGCAGGGAGCGCTCGTCAAGGATGTCGGCGCGGTGCTGGAGCAGGAAATTCCGCAGCTCGCGCGCGAGCTGTTCGCGCTCGAACCATCGCCCGGCTCGTCGGATGCCCTGAGCTCGACCGTGGGATCGATGCTGCTCGCGGCACCCTCGTTCAGCCTGCGCGGCGGCACGCGGGAAATCCTGCGCGGCATCATCGCGCGCGGCCTGGGCGCCAGGTAGGAGAACGGATTTGGACGAACCGGCACCCGTTCTGGTCGATCACCCGGAGGCGGGGATCGCCGTGGTCACGCTCAATCGTCCCGATGCGCGCAACGCGCTCTCGGGCAGCGGCATGCTCAATGCGCTGTTGGCCGCCATCGCCACGCTCGACGACAACCCAGCCGTGCGTGCGATCGTCCTGACCGGCGCCGGCTCCGCGTTCTGCTCGGGCGGCAACCTCAAGACCATGGCCTCGCCCGAAGGCGCGGCTAACCGTCCGCCGGCAGCAACGCGCGCCTATTACCGGACGGGCATCCAGCGTCTGCCGCTCGCCTTCGAGCGCCTCGACGTTCCGGTCATCGCGGCAGTGAACGGCGCGGCGATCGGTGCCGGCTGCGACCTCACATGCATGTGCGACATCCGCGTGGCGGCGACGTCGGCGGTGTTCGCCGAGAGCTTCGTGACGCTTGGCCTGATCCCCGGCGATGGCGGGGCGTGGCTGCTGCCACGGATCGTCGGCTTCGCCAAGGCCAGCGAGATGGCGTTGACCGGGGACCGCATCGGCACCGACGAAGCGCTTGCCTGCGGCTTGGTGTCGAAGGTGGTGCCGGGCGAGGAACTCATGGCGACCGCCTTGGGTATCGCTCGCAAGATCGCAGCCAACGCGCCGCTCGCCGTCCGCATGACCCGGCGGCTGCTGCGCGCGGCGCAACGGACCGGATTGGACAACGTCCTGGAAATGTCCGCTGCGATGCAGGCGATTGCCCATGCCACCGAGGATCATCGGGAGGCGCTGGATGCCCTGCGCGCGCGGCGCGCGCCGGTGTTCCGCGGGTGTTGATCGTCGGCGACCGTCGTCCGGAAACAGGCGTCCACAGACCGGGGTTGACCGGTTGCCGTTCGCGGTCGCCAGTGCCTTCGGGGGACGTCGCTCTGGTTCGGCCGGGGCCATGATGCCGGGAGAGGTGATCGTGAACAAGGTGCGGGAAAGGCCGATGCCGCGACGCGGAGAGGAAATGCGACGTGGCGCCATCTGACTCGATCGCAATACCCGCGGCGGCGGCGGCGGTAGGCTTTGCAGGCGTGAACGACCCGCCGGCCATCGCCTACCGCACTGATCCGCCATCGTCGGGGGAACCCTATTCGCGCGCCGTGAAGCGGGAATTCGCATCCGGCTGGCCAGTGGTGTTGGGGGCCAATCTCGGCATCGCGGTCGGCGTGACCGCGATTCCGGCGGCCGCGATCGCGGTCTTCATGCGCGCCCTGCAGGCCGAGTTCGGCTGGAGTCGCGCCGAGCTGTCGGTCGGGCCCGCCATCCTGATGGGCGTTGTCGCGTTGATGTCGCCGATGGTGGGCTGGGTCGCGGATCGCGTTCGGGCTGCGTGGATCGCCGCCGTCGGGCTCGCCGCGCTGACATCGGCGCTGGTCCTGTTCAGCCGGCTGGGGCCCAGCCTCAACCTCTATTACCTGCTGTTCGCGGCGACCGGCGTGATGGCGTCAGGGGCGGCGGCGGTGCCCTATGCACGCGCGGTGAGCGCGGGTTTCGTGCGCGGCCGCGGCCTGGCGCTCGGCATCGCGATGCTCGGGATCGGGATCAGCGCCGCGCTGCTCCCGGCCTTGCTGTCGCCCTATGCCGCACGCGTCGGCTGGCGGCAGGGCTACGTGGCATTGGCGGTGATCGTCGCGTGCGCGATCCCGGTCGTGGTGGCGTTGATGTCGCGACAGCCGGCGATCGTTCGCGCGGCGCCGGGAGTTTCGGACGGCAGCGGCGAATCATTCGCGGCCGCGCTGCGCGACCGCGCCTTCTGGACGCTGGGTGCCTGCTTCATCCTCATCCCGCTCTCGGTCGGCGGGATGCAGCTGCATCTGCTGTCCTTCCTTGGCGACGCCGGCGTCAGCCCCGCCACCGCCGGGCTCATCGCAAGCTCGGCCGGCATCGTCCAGATCGTCAGCCGCCTGCTCTCGGGCTGGCTCGTCGACCGTTTCTACGCGCCGCGCGTCGCCGCGACCATCATGGTGATCGCGAGCCTGTGCATCGCCGGCCTGGCCATTGTCGGTGCACCTGCCGCGCCGCTTGGCCCCATCGCGTTCGGCATCGCCATGGGGTCGGAAATCGATCTGATCGGCTACATGACCGCCCGCTATTTCGGCATGCGCGCCTATGGCCGGCTGTACGGCCTGCTCTATGCCGCAACGATGGTTGGGGCCGGGCTGTCGCCGATCTTCTTCGGCAGCATCTACGATGCGACGAAGGGTTATACCGCGGCGCTCTACGCGGCGAGCGGCATGCTGTTCGTCAGCGCTTTGCTGTTTGTCTCGCTGCGTCGTCCCGGCCGTACCGATGAACATCCCCAGGGTTGACCGGAGCCGGGCGGGCTGGCCGGCGACCGGCTTTCGAGCGGCGCGTTCCTGCCATGGCGAAGGGCGATGAACTGATGCCGGCCAGCCCCGTCCCGGCATTTCCCCGCGATCCGGACGATGCAGGCGTCCGCCTGTTCGCCTTCACCTGCGGCCATATCACGCTGCCCCTCTCGTTCTTCCTGCGTGGCGAGGACGGGCAGATCACCATACCGGTGACGGCTTATCTGATCGATCATCCGGCGGCGCTCTGCCTGTTCGATACCGGGCTCGGTGCCAAATATCGCCGCCCGACCGGCACGCCCGGAACCGGCCGAGTCGACTTCAGCGAGCACGAAACGATCGCCGCCAGATTGGCGGAGATCGGGGTAGCGGCCCAGGATATCCGCTGGATCATCAACTCGCATCTCCACCTCGATCATGCCGGCGGCAACGCCCATCTGCCGAACGCCACGATCATCATCCAGGACAGCGAATGGGACTTTGCCCGGGCCGGGATCGATCCCTCCTATGTCGCGGGCGAGGTCGATACCGGTCAGCCGGTGCAACGGATCACGGGAGAGTTCGATCTGTTCGGCGACAACACGGTCGTGCTGATGCCGACTCCCGGGCACACTCCCGGCCACCAGTCGGCCCGGGTGCGAACGCTACGCGGCGACGTGCTGCTTGCTGGCGACTGCTGCAACCTCAAACGCTCGCTCGACGAGTTGAGGCTGCCCGACCATTGCCATGACGCGGATAGCTATCTCGACTCGCTGAAGATGCTGCGGCGCGAGCGCGAGAAGGGTACCGCGATCCTCTTCAGCCATGACCCGGACTTCTGGGCGACGATCCCCCAGGCAAGACCGCTTGGGGTCGGTGTCGCGGGGAAGATGGCCGACCCGGTACCATGATCGAGGGGCCGCGACATCCCGCGCTTTCGGGCGTGCACATATTCCTGGCCGCCGCCGAGTACGGCAGCTTCACGCGGGCCGCCGCGATCCTCGGTCTTCCGCAATCCTCGGTGACGCGCCAGATCGCCGCTCTGGAGGACGCGGTCGGCTGCCGGCTGTTCGAACGTCACCGCCGCGGCGCGCTGCTGACGCACGAGGGAATCCGGTACCGCGACGAAGTGAAGCCCGCGGTCGACCGCATCTGGCTCGCGACGCGACGCCTGCGCCGTCGGGATACCGACCGCGAATTGCGGCTGCGGGTTTACCCGACATTTGCGACGCGCTGGCTGCTCCGCCGGCTTCAGGCCTTCAACACCTATGCTCCCGGCGTCACCGTCTCGCTCGATGCGGCGGCCGAGCCGGTCGATTTCGCCTGTCACGATGTCGATCTCGCGATCCAGTTCGGTAGCGGCCAGTGGCATGGTGCGGCCGCGGAGCTTCTGTTCCCCGACGAGGTTGAGCCGGTCTGCACGCCGGATCTGCTCCGACGGGTCGGCCCCTTCGGCGCGGTCGACGATCTGTCGAAAGCGTTGCTGCTGCAATCCCGCTATCGTCGTGACGACTGGCAGGACTGGCTCGCGGCCAACACCGAGTCGTGGCCGCAACTCCGTACCATGGAGTTCGGCAGTTCGGTGCTGACCTTCCAGGCCTGCCTCGACGGCCTTGGGGTCGCGATGGGCCAGCCGCTGCTGCTGGAGACCGAACTTGCGGACAAGCGCTTGCTGCGCCCGATGCAGCGGCCGCTGCGCCGCCCGCACCTCGGCTATTATCTGATCAGTCCGGCGGGGCGGCGGATGACGATGCCGGCCCGTCGGTTCGCTACGTGGATTCGCGATGCGGCTGCGGCTTGACGGCATGCTCGGGGCATCAGCGATGCGATCGGCGCATGCCAGAATTGCCGGGGCAAACGGTAGACCGAGGCGCAGCGCTGCTGGGTGAAGGAGAAATCATGACGGCCTTTGCTTCTCTCGGTTTCATCGGCCTCGGCGTCATGGGCGAGGGCATGGCCGCCAATGTGGTCGCCAAGGCCGGCGTGCCGGTTTACGGCTTCGATCTCGATGCCGGTAAGGTCGACCGGCTGAGCCGGGCTGGCATGATCGGATGCGCCAGCGTCGAGGAGGTCGCCGACGCGGCCGAGCTCGTGTTTCTCTCGCTCCCCGCGGCTGCTCAAGTCAGCGAGGTATGCGACCGATTGCTCGCTGCGCCCGGTCGGTTGCGAGCCGTCGTCGACATGAGCACCGCGCCGGCGTCGCTCGCCCGCAGCTTGAACGCGCGCTGCGCGGCAAGCGGGCTGGACTTCATCGACGCGCCGGTCGCGCGGCTGCGCCAGGCCGCGCGCGACGGCACGCTCAGCATCATGGTCGGGGCGACGCCCGAGCAATTCACGGCGATCGAGCCGTATCTGCGGTTCATGGGGAGCGATGTCAGCCATTGCGGTCCTTCCGGATCGGGGCAGGTCGTCAAGATCCTGAACAACATGGTCGTGTTCATGACCGTCCACGCCCTCGCCGAGGCGCTGGCGGTCGGCCGGGCGCAGGGGCTCGACGGCAAGACCTTGTTCGACGTGCTGTCGCTGGGCTCGGCCGACAGCTTCATGCTGCGCAATGCCGGTATGGGCGCGCTCGTACCCGAGGTCTTTCCGCCAGCCACGTTCCCGACGACCTATGCCCTCAAGGACATCGGCTACGCACTGGACCTCGCCGAGGAAGTCCAACTGGATCTGCCTGGTGCGCACGCGACGCAGGCGCTGCTCGAGGCGACCCGGGGCGCGGGCTTCGAACGCGAATATTATCCCGTGTTCCTCAAGCTGCTGCAACGTCGGCGCGAGGCCGCGCCATGAGCGTTGCGCGCCGGGCCCGCGCCGAGGCCGCCTATCCGCGTCTTCACCTGCTGATCGATGGAGCGTGGATCGCCGCTGACGCGCGACCGTCCGAGCCGGTGATCGATCCCTCGACCGGCAAGGCGCTCGGTCGTTTTCCGGTCGCCGGTCCGGCCGACGTCGAACGCGCGATCGCCGCCGCCGGCGACAGTTTCGAAGCGTGGCGCCTCAAGCCTGCGCTGGAGCGCAGCCATCTCCTCCGCGCCGCGGCGGAGGGGATCCGAGCCCAAAAAGAACTTCTGGCGAACCTGATCGCGCTCGAACTCGGCAAGCCGCTTGGCGAAGCCCTGCGCGAGGCCGAACTCGCCTGCGAAATGTTCGAATGGGCCGCCGAGGAAGCGCGCCGCCTCTATGGCCGCTTGATCCCGTCGAGGTCTCCCACCCTGCGCCTGAGCGCAGTGCGCGTACCGGTCGGTCCGGCGGGAGCCGTCAGCGGCTGGAACGCGCCGGCACTCACGCCTGCGCGCAAACTGTCTTCGGCGCTCGCTGCGGGTTGCACGATCGTCCTCAAGCCGAGCGAGGCGACGCCGGCGACCGCGCAGCTGCTCGTCCGTGCGCTGCACGACGCGGGTATCCCGCGCGGCGTCGTGAACATGGTGCTGGGGGACCCGCCCGCGTCGGTCGGCCGCATGGTCGATCATCCCGGCTTGCGGATGTTCAGCTTTACCGGCGGGACGGACGTCGGACGCCGGCTCGCCGCTCGCGCTGCGCTGACGTTGAAGCGGACGGTGTTCGAACTTGGCGGGCACGCTCCGGTGCTGATCTTCGACGACGTCTGCCCCGAAGAGGTCGCGCCCGCCGCCGCCGCCGCGAAATTCCGGAACGCAGGACAAGTCTGCACGTCGCCAACGCGGTTCCTCGTCGCACGCCCGATATTCGCGCGCTTTCGGGACGCGTTCGTCAGGGCGACCGAGGCGCTGCGGGTCGACGATCCCTTCGCCGACGGGACGGCGATGGGCCCGTTACAGAACGCGCGGCGGCTGGAGGCGGTGACGACCCTCGTCGCGGATGCGCGTGCGCAAGGCGCTGCGGTAATTGCCGGGGGCTCACCGATCGAAGGGACGGGCTGTTGGCATCAGCCGACGGTATTCGTCGACGTCCCGCTCGATGCCCGGGTCATCGCGGAGGAGCCGTTCGGGCCGATCGCGCTGCTCGCTCCGTTCGATACGATCGACGAGGCCATCGCGGAGGCCAATCGCCTGCCGTTCGGCCTCGCCGCCTATGCGGCGACCCAGCGGCTGAGCATCGCCGAGCGCCTGAGCCGCGACGTCCATTGCGGCACGCTCGCGATCAACAGCTGGATCGCGTCCTTCCCCGAGACGCCGTTCGGAGGGATGAAGGACAGCGGCATCGGCATCGAGGGCGGAACGGAGGGCATCGCCGCTTTCCTGCAGACCCGATGTATCAGCGTGGCTGCCTGAGCATGGTCGATCCGATCGCGCCGACCGACGTTGCCCGCTATCCGGCGAGCACCAGCTTCCGGCTGCTCTTTACCGACGTGGATAGCCTCCAGCACGTCAACAATATCGCGCTCGCACGCTATCTGGCCGAGGCCCGCGCGACATTCGACGCCGAGGTGCTCGGACACGATCTGGTGACCGAAAGCGCGAAAGGACACGCCTTCGTCATCGCGCGCGTGACGATCGATTATCTCCATGAAGCGAAGCACCCCGGGACGGTGGAGGTCCATACCGGTTGTGCCGGGATCGGCCGGACATCGTTCAAGCTCGCTCAGGCGCTCATCCAGCACGATCGTTGCGTCGCGGTCGCGCTGACGACGCTCGTTCACCGTCAGGCCGGCGTACCTTCTCCGCTGCCCGAAGCATTTCGCCAGAGGTTCGCCGAGCGGATGATGCGGGATGTGTCCGGATGATCCGTCCGCAGGATCCACCGAACCCTCTGGAGCCTTTATGGATTTCGAGCTGACCGAAGAGCAGAGCGCGTTTCGTGACAGCGTGGCGCGGTTTGCGCGCGCCAATCTCGCGGACAGTGCGCTGCGGCGGGCGCACGACCCGAGCTTCTCGTTCGATCTCGCGCGCATCCTGGCGGCACAAGGCTTGCTCGGCATCGTCTTTTCCCAGGAGGACGGGGGCGCGGGCGGGACGCTGATGGATGCGGTGATCGCCATCCAGGAACTCGCGATGGTCTGCCCCAAAAGCGCGGATGTCGTGCAGGCGGGAAACTTCGGACCGATCCGCACCTTCGTCCACTACGCC
>NZ_CAXUEK010000052.1:0-18433 GCF_964250165.1 uncultured Sphingomonas sp.
TCGTCCTGTTCATCGACGAGATGCACCAGCTGATCGGCGCGGGCAAATCCGAAGGGGCGATGGACGCGGGCAACCTCCTGAAGCCGGCGCTCGCGCGCGGCGAGCTCCACTGCGTCGGCGCGACCACGCTCGACGAGTACCGGAAGTATGTCGAGAAGGACCCGGCGCTGCAGCGGCGCTTCCAGCCGGTGTTCGTGGGCGAGCCCACTGTCGAGGATACCGTCTCGATCCTGCGCGGGCTGAAGGAGAAATACGAGCTCCACCACGGCGTGCGCATCACCGACGGCGCGCTGGTCGCCGCCGCGACGCTGTCGAACCGCTACATCACCGACCGCTTCCTGCCCGACAAGGCGATCGACCTGATGGACGAGGCCGCCAGCCGCATCCGCATGGAGGTGGAGAGCAAGCCCGAGGAGATCGAGACGCTCGACCGCCGCATCCTGCGCCTCAAGATCGAGCGCGAGGGGCTGAAGCGCGAATCCGACGCGGCGTCGCTCGACCGGTTGGAGCATATCGAGGACGAGCTCGCCAATCTGGAGCAGCAGTCGGCCGAGCTGACGACGCGCTGGCAGGCCGAAAAGGAGAAGATCGCGGGCGAGGCGACGCTGAAGGGGCAGCTCGACGCCGCCCGGCTGGAGCTGGAACAGGCGCAGCGCTCGGGCGATCTCGCCAAGGCCGGCGAGCTCTCCTACGGCCGCATCCCGGCGCTGGAAAAGCAGCTCGCCGAGGCGCAGGCGACGACCAAGGGGGCGATGCTGCGCGAGGAAGTGACCTCCGAGGACATCGCCGGCGTCGTCGCGCGCTGGACCGGCATTCCGGTCGAGCGGATGCTGGAAGGTGAGCGCGACAAGCTGCTCCACATGGAGGAGGTGCTCGCCAAGCGCGTGATCGGTCAGGCCGATGCGGTGCGCGCCGTCGCCACCGCCGTGCGCCGCGCCCGCGCCGGGCTGCAGGACCCGAACCGGCCTTTGGGCTCGTTCCTGTTCCTGGGGCCGACCGGCGTCGGCAAGACCGAGCTGACCAAGGCGCTGGCCGAGTTCCTGTTCGACGACGCGAGCGCGATGGTGCGCATCGACATGAGCGAGTTCATGGAGAAGCACGCCGTTGCCCGGCTGATCGGCGCCCCGCCGGGGTATGTCGGCTATGAGGAAGGTGGCGTGCTGACTGAGGCGGTGCGGCGCCGGCCCTATCAGGTCGTGCTGTTCGACGAGGTGGAGAAGGCGCACGGCGACGTGTTCAACGTGCTGCTCCAGGTGCTCGACGACGGCCGGCTGACCGACGGGCAGGGGCGCACGGTCGATTTCTCCAACACGCTGATCATCCTGACCAGCAATCTCGGCTCGCAGTATCTGGCCAATCTGGAGGAGGGGCAGGACGTCGAGGCCGTCGAGCCGCAGGTGATGGAGATCGTCCGCGCGCATTTCCGCCCGGAGTTCCTCAACCGGCTGGACGAAATCATCCTGTTCCACCGGCTCGGCCAGGCGCATATGGGCCCGATCGTCGACATCCAGGTCGGCCGCGTCGGCAAGCTGCTCGCCGACCGCAAGGTGCAGCTGCACCTGACGGACGCCGCGCGCGCGTGGCTGGGGCGGGTCGGCTACGACCCGGTGTACGGGGCGCGGCCGCTCAAGCGTGCGGTGCAACGCCATCTCCAGGATCCACTGGCCGAGCTGATCCTGCGCGGCGACGTGAAGGACGGGGCGACGGTGGACGTGGACGAGGGCGACGGGAAGCTGGCGTTGGGGGTGACGTCCTAGCGGCGCACACCTGTCACCCGGCGGTGCCCGGGACGATATCGAAGGCGATGGTCAGCCGCTCGCCATGATCGAACGGCTCCGTCGCGTGCCACATCGTGGAAGGAAACAGCACCAGCCGGCCGGCCTTCGGCTCGAGTTGCGCCAGAGGCGGCGTGTGGACGCGCAAGTCGGCCGGCGCGGCGCCCAAGGTCAACCAGCCGGCCGGGGCTGGCCCCAGCGCGTCGAGCGGGGGCACCGCCAGATACAGCGCCGAGCTGATCCATCCCTGGGAATGGACGTGCGCGACGTGGCGGCCTTGCCGGCCGAGACGGACGGACCAGCTGCCGGCGAAGTTCGGCGCGGCGCGTGGCGGCCCGAGCAACGGATGGCGCGGGTCGCGGTCCGGCAAGCCGTCGATATACCGCCGAACGGCAGCCAGGGCGGCGCGGCGCACCGGCGCCAGCTCGGGATCGAGGCGTTGAAAGAGCTGACCCTCGGTCTGCGTGCCGCCCCGCATCGACTGTTCGGCCGGGTGCTGGACGGCGAGGTGCAGCCTGCGGACCAGCCCGATGACGGCATCGATCTCTGCCGATGTCAGCCCGAGATCGTAGCTCCGGATGAACGGCGGCGCGCCGTCGAGCCAATCGGCCCGGGGATCACCCTTCAGCCGCCAGATCGTCCCCAGATAGGGCCAGGCGCCATTGGCAGCAGCCGTGCTCGTGAGCTGAGCCGCGATCGATTCCGCCCGGTCGAGCAGCCCCGTCCGGATCGAATGACGGACGAACGCCAGCTGCGTGCCGGGATCGGCCAGATCGGCCACCCGCGCGAACAGTCGCTCGGCCTCCTGGTCGTGGCCCATTTCGGTCGCATGCGACGCCGCGGCCGCGTCCAGCTCCATCCGGTCGCCCAGCTGCGCGCGCGCCGCACGGATGACGGCGCTCGCCCGTTCGAGCAATCCTGCCTGCGCCAACGCCCGCTGCCAGGCCAGCCGTAGCGGCAGGCTGATTGGGGCTGAAGCCGCGGCTGGCGCGAAACTGCGGTCGAAGGCCTCTCGGTCACCGCTCAGCCAGCGGTAACTGGCCAACGCCTGATGCCCACGCACCCATTCGGGTTGTCGCAGCAGGATATCGGCGATCAGCGCCTCGGCCGCCGCCGGCCGCCCCTCGGCCCAGTGCGCCGCGGCCAGCGACAAGGCCAGTTCGAGATCGGGCGGCGGCGGGGCGAGGCGGATGGCCCGCTCCCACAGCGCCGTCGCCGGCAACCCGGCCTCGTAGCTGATCGTCGCCTCGGCGGCGGCGATGCGCGGATCATCGGCGCTCAGACGCGCCGCTCGCCGTATCGCCGCCAGCGCCGCGCGGCTGTCGCCCGCCGCGCGGTGCGCGAGTGCCGCATATTGGGCGACTCGCGGGTCCTGTTGCGATGGCCGATCCAGCGGCTGCACGCAGGCAAGCACCGCCTGATGGTCGCCCCGCGCAAGCGCGTCGGCCGCTCGCTGCAGCGCCTGGCCCGTGTCGCCGCTCAAAGCCGATGAATCTCGCCGCCCCCGCCGATGACGGCGGTCACCGCCGCGCGCTCGTCCGGCGTGAGATCCGGGTGCCAGACGTCGAAGATCAGGACAACGCGCAGCCTGTCGGAGCCGTTCATCGCCTCATGCTCGACGGTATCGTCGAACACGAACGCGTGGCCCGGCTGCCAGGGGCGCACCTCTTCGCCGACCCGGAACCAGCAATCGTCGGGAACGATCAGCGGCAGGTGACAGACCAGCCGGGTGTTCGCCACGCCCGTGTGCGGCGGAATATGAGTGTGCGGCGCCAGCATCGAGAACATGGCGTTCGGCCCCGCCCCGGGTACGTCGGGTTGCGGCAGACCGGCGAGCAGCGCCAGCGTGCCGGGGCACGCGGCGGCATTGCGCACGACACGCCGGCCGCGATCGAGCAGGTGCAGCGCCGTCCAGTCGCGGTTGCGGTTGAGCGCGGCCCATTGACCGAGCGGCACGCCTTCGGGATAGTGCACATACGGCGCCAGCTCGGGCGAGGCCGCGACCGCCTGCTCGAACTCCGCCGCGATCAGGGCGGTCGCCGCTTCCAGCTCGGCAAGCCAGGGGAAGCTCTCGCGCGACCACCAGGCCTGCGTGCGCAGCCCGGGAAAGCTGTAGTGCGTGGGGCCGGCATGGTCCGGCTCGGTCAGCCGGACGGCATTGGTGACGAAACGCTCGACCTTGGCGCTCATCGGGGCGGTGGACGCGATCAGCGCCAGCAGGCGATCACGTTCGCGTGCGCGCCAGCCGTCCCAGCTCGCACGCGCGCGCGCGACGGCGGACCCTAGCGCCGCAGGCGGCGGGTCCGGCAGCTGCGCCAGCGCGCGACCATAGGCTTCGCCGGCCGCCGGATTGCCCTGCGCCTCCATCAGCGATGCCCTCAGCAGCAGCGCCATCGGATGGAGCGGCGCGATCGTCAGCGCACGGTCGGCGGCGGCCAGTGCGCCCGGCGCGTCGCCCGTCGCCCGACGCATGCCCGCCAGCTTCAGCCACGCGTCGGTGCCCCAGCCCGCGTGCGGCGCGCGCTCGAGATACGCGCGCGCGGCCTGCATCTGCCCTGATCGGGCAGCGGCGTCGGCCAGCGCTTCCAAATCCTCAGCCATGAACCGACGTTAGGCGAGCGCGCGCACAAAAAAAAGCGGCGGAGCCGAAGCCCCGCCGCCCGATATTCCGTCCGATGCCTCCGCTCAGAAGTCGGCGGTCAGATTGACGAAGATGTAGCGCCCCAGCGCATCGTAGGTGCCAGGGAAGGTATTGCCGTTGCCGACCGTGGCCGGGATCGAAGCCTGGCTGACCAGCGGCGGATCCTTGTCGAAGACATTGTTCGCGCCGATGCGGAACACCGCCTTCTGGTTGATCGGCAGCGAGAACAGCAAATCGAAGTAGCTATACGGCTTGATATGGCTGTCCACCGCCGGAAAGGTTCCCGGCGAAGCGAGGTTCGGATCGTTGCTCGCCGAATCCAGCTGCGTCGGACCCAGATAACGCCACCGGACGGTCAGCCCGAAATCGCTCTGCGTTGCGACCTTCACGTTCGTGTTGAAGCGATACTTCGGATTGGGAGCGCCGCAGGTCGTGCCGTAACGGCCCGCGCAATCATAGATGAAGCCGCCCGAGAAGGGCTGCGCCTGATACTTGTCCAGATAGGTCCCGATGAACTGCGCCCGCAGCCGCAGGCTGCCGAGATTGGCCCGATAGTCGCCGTTCACGTCGATGCCGCGGGTGCGAACCGACCCGGTGTTGATCGTGAAGTTGTTGACGTACCCGATCGGGTTGCCCGACTGGGTGAGAAACAGCGTTCCCGCCGCACCCCCCGCCGTCGCCGGACCGCGAACGATCAGGCTGCAGAACGTCGGATCGCCCGTGGTCAGGCACTGGTTGAGCGCCACCTGCGCCCCGACCGCGCCCACCGCATTCTGCAGACGGATGAGGAACCCGTCGGCCGACAGCACCAGCTGGCCACCCAGAACCCGCGGCTTTAGCACCACGCCTGCCGTATAGGTGTCGCCCTTCTCGGGCGCGAGGTTCACGTTGCCGCCGGTCGTCTGGTTGTACTGATTTGCCGTGTTCGCCAGGATGTTGCCGAACTCGGCCGCGGTCACGCCAGTGCGGGCGCACTGCGCAAACGTGTTGCCGTTGACCGTGCCCGCCGTCGGATTGGCAACGTTGGTTGAAGCACCCGCGCACGGGTCATTGCCGGCGAACAATCCGGTCTGATTGGCCGAAAACAGCTCGCCGACATTGGGCGAGCGGACCGCACGGTTATACGACGCACGCAGCCCGATGGCTCGCACCGGCGACCAGTTGCCGGCGATCTTGTACGTGTCCGTCGAGTTCTGATTGGTCGCGCCAGTCACATTATATCGCGAATTCCGATAACCAAGCTGGACCGACAGGTCCTGGAAGAACGGCTTGTCGGTGACGAGCGGCACACCGGCCTCAGCGTACAGATCGCGAACCGAATAGCGGCCGTTGATCGGCAGCGTCGGGCCGCCCTGACCGGCACCCTCGTTATTGATGAAGGCCTGGTCGGGCTGGGTATTCAGCCGCTCGATGCGGTTCTCGACGCCCAACGCCAGCCGGATGCCATCGCTCGCGAAGGGCGACTTGATGCCATATTTGCCGGCGTCGACCGTCACCGTGCCGTTCACGATCTCTTCCCGCGACGTGCCGGTCAGCACCAACGGGATGTTGATGTAAGCAGCGGCGGCCGGGGTGATACCGCCCGCGGTAAAGATGTTGTAAGGCACGCAGCCGGTAACCGGCGCCGTCGTCGCGCCGACCACGCAGGTGGCCACGCCGCCGACGTTGCGGACGTTGAGCGCATTGTTGATCAGCGTGTTGGAGACGTCGTTGCGATAGACGTCCTGCTCGCGAATCTGCCCAATCTGGTAATAAGCGTCGTACCCGATCGCGTCATTGATCTCGCCCTTCACGCCACCCACCAGGCGATACTGCGTGAACTGGATCTGGAAGTCGCGCGCGCCTCCTTCGACGTTCCGCTTGCCCAGCAGGAAGCTGGCGTTGGCCGTGGTCCCGACATTGGCACCGCAGATGGCCGTCGCGATCTGTGCGTTGGCGAGCAGCAGCGGATTGTCGCAATTCACCGTCCGTGTGCCGTAGAACACGCCGGACGGCGCGATCTGGGCGTCGGTCGAATAGTCGGAGAACATCGCGTCGACATAAGGCTGGAAGGCGTTCGACACCTCGTACGACGCGAACACGCCGCCCTGGTACCGCTCATCCGGACGCTGGAAGTAATTTGCGGGCGCGAAGTTGAACTGATCGGACGTCACGAACGGCCGCAGCTGCCGCGTGGTCGGATCAAGCGTGTAGCTGGACGCTGCCGGCAGCCCCGCGGCGATCCTGTTCGCGGTCGTGAACCCCCCAAAGCGTGCGTTGGCCGGCGTCCCGGAACCACCGCAGGCAAAGCCCACCAGGTTGGCATCGGGGTTCAGCGTGCAATCCGAGTAATCGTAATTGTCCTCGGTGATCGACTTGTCGTTCCGGTAGCTCGCATAGGCGACGACGCTGCCGCGATCGTCGGACGTGCCCGCGCCGATGACGAGGGTCGCATCGTAGCGGCCACCGAGAGCCGTGTGGCCGTTCGGCGCGGTGAAGCGCTGGTTGACGACCGACTCGATCGCGTTCGCGTTGTTATGGTCATAGAAGCCATAGGTCGCGTCCAGGCGGACGCCGCGGAAGTTGCGGTTCATCTTGAAGTTGACGACACCCGCGACCGCGTCCGCGCCGTAGGTGGTGGAGGCGCCGCCGGTCAGCAGGTCGACCGACGACACCAGGGCCGACGGGATGAAGTTCAGGTCGGCGCCGGCGCCGCCGCCGATGCCGCCCGGCTGCAGCCGGCGGCCGTCGATGAGGACCAGGGTGCGGCTCGGCCCGAGGCCGCGCAGATCGATCGTGGCCGTGCCGTCCGCGCCGTTCGAGACGCCGGAGCTCTGCCCGGCGAACACCTGCGGCAGCGAGTTGGTGAGGTCTTCGATGCGGGTCGCGCCGAACTCACGGATCTCTTCCTGGCCGACGGTAGTGATCGGCGAGGGCGATGTCGCGTTGGGACGCGCGACGCGCGTGCCGGTGACGACGACATCGCCGGTCGCGGCGGAGGACGCACCGCGGATCGGCTCCTGCTCGGCAGGGCGGCCCTGGGCATCGTTGGACTGCACCGTCCCGCCCGGACCGGGGTTCTGGACCTCGTTGGGCGTCGCCTGGGCGCCGCGCGCCGGGTCCTGAGCCGAAGCCGGCGCCGGAGGCGCGTCCTGCGCGAAAGCCGGGCTCGCGATCGCCGTCGCGCTCGCCAGCAGCGTGCCGACCATCAGCTGGGTGCGGATATGGTTAAACATATGGTGTTCCCCTTGTGGGCTGCAAAGAAAAGATCACGCCCGATAACGGAGCGATCGCCCATCCCTTGTCGTAACGGGTTCGCGCCGCATCGCACAATCGGTGAACGGCCAGGCTGCAACGATTAGACCGGCGGTGTCACTTTCCTGCAACATGGATCGGGCAGCCGACCGCGGCCTGCGCGGCATCGGGTGACCGCCCGCTATTGCCGCTCTCCCGGCGAGCTGTATTGTCCGGGGATGGTTCGTTCGTGCCTGTCGCTCGCGATGACGTTCGCGCTGTTGTTCCCGGCCGCCGGGTTCGCCGCCAAGCGGGACGCCGCGCCGCCCCCGCCGGCGCTGCGCGATCTGATCGCCTGCCGTAACGAGATGGACGGGACCCGCCGCCTCGCCTGTTTCGACCGCGCCAGCGCGGCACTGCAAGAGGCGGTCGCGACCGAGGCGGTGGCGGTGGTCGACCAGAAGGAAGTCCGCGCGACGCGCGAGGCCCTGTTCGGCCTGCCCACGCCGCGCGACGTGTCCTTGATCGGCGCGGGCGTCTCGCAGATCGAATCGGTCGTGCGCGAGGCGACGGTCAATTCCGACGGCGCGGTGGTGGTGACGCTCGAGTCCGGGCAGATCTGGGCTCAGGTGGACGGGCGCGGGATGCGGACGCCCCGCCGTGGCGAGAAGGTGACGATCCGTCGAGCGACGCTCGGGCGACTGGAAGCGGTGTTCGAGGGGGGGACGACGCGGCAGTTCCGGCGCATTCAGTGACGCATGTCGGTCACCGCGGCCGCAGCATGTCGCTCGCGATCCGGGCGGTGGCATAGGGTTCCTGCCGCGCGACGTTCCAGTAGCGCAGCGCATCGAGCGCGATGCGCGCGCCCGACACCGCGCAGGTGACGTGGTCGCCCGGCGACAGCACGCGGAAGCCGTTGGCCATATAGTGCAGCCGGGCCGGCCGGTCGGTGTTGGACATCAGCATCGTTCAGGCATTCCGCTCGGGTTTCCGCTCACAGCAGCGACGGCTGCTCGGCACGCGCCGCGACGTAGGCGCGCGCGCCCGCGCGCTCAACCCGCCGCGGCGCACCCGGCGCGCCATCGACATGGACATCGACCTCGCCGTCCCGGAACCGGACGGTGAGCGCGCCCGCCGTCCGGGCGGCATCGGCGCCGGTCAGCGTCGCGCCGCCCTCCTTATCCTTGGCGCGCGCGGTCACCCGCGCATAGCCGCGCTCCAGCACCGCGTCCGGGTTGAGCGAGGCGAGCATCCGCGCGGCCGCGTCGGCCCGTGCCCGCGCCCGCTCCAGCCGCCGCTCGACCAGCGCCGGGCGCAGCACCGCCGCCACCCGGTCGAACCCCTGCCGCGCCTGCCCCGCCCGCCGCTCCAGCCCGCGATCGAGCCGCTGACCCCAATCGTCGGCGCGCTGGCGCTGCGGCCCGAGCAGCCGGTCGCGGCTCGGCAGGCATCGCGCGAGCGCCTCCAGCCGCTCGCGCGCGCGCTCCTGATACCGCGTGGCGCACCGCGCCATCCGGGCGGCGTGCCCGGCGAGCTGGAGCCTGAGCTCGGTCAGCACGGGCACGGCGAGCTCGGCCGCCGCGGTCGGTGTCGGCGCGCGCAGGTCGGCGGCGTGGTCGCACAGGCTCGTGTCGGTCTCGTGGCCGACCGCCGAGATCACCGGGATCGGCGAGGCGGCGACCGCGCGCACCACCGCCTCCTCGTTGAACGCCCACAGATCCTCGATCGAGCCGCCCCCGCGCGCGACGATCAGCAGCGCCGGCCGCGTCTCCGCCGGCATCTCGCCGAACCCCGCGATGGCCACGGCGATCTCGGCCGCCGCGCCCTCGCCCTGCACCTTCACGGGCCAGACCAGCACGTGGGTGGGGCAGCGATCGGCGAGGCGATGGAGGATGTCGCGGATCACCGCGCCGGTGGGTGAGGTGACGACGCCGATGGTGCGCGGCAGGAACGGCAGCGGCCGCTTGCGCGCGGCGTCGAACAGCCCCTCCGCCGCCAGCGCCGCCTTGCGCCGCTCCAGCAGCGCCATCAGCGCGCCCGCGCCGGCCAGCTCGAGCCGCTCGATCACGATCTGGTATTTCGACCGCCCCGGATAGGTGGTCAGCCGGCCGGTCGCGATCACCTCGGCCCCATCCTGCGGCACGAAGGCGAGCCCGGCGGCGGCGGTGCGCCAGATCACGCCGTCGATCACCGCGTCCTCGTCCTTGAGGCAGAGATAGGCATGGCCGGACGCGACGCGCTTGTAGCCCGAGATCTCGCCGCGCAAGCGGACATGGCCGAACTCGCCCTCGACCATGCGCTTCAGCCGGCCGGCCAGCTCGCTGACGCCGACCGCGGGCGCGTTGTCGCCGGGGAGCGTGTCGGCTACCAGCCGTGACCCTTCGAAAGCGAGATCGGGCATGAACGTCCTGTTGATCGGCGGCGGCGGCCGCGAGCATGCGCTGGCGTGGAAGCTGGCGCAATCGCCCGGCCTAGATAGGCTCTATGCCGCGCCGGGCAATCCGGGCATCGCGCGCCATGCCGAGCTGGTCGCGCTCGACGCGAGGGACCATCGCGCCGTCGTCGCCTTTGCCGGCGCGCGCGATGTTGGCCTGGTCGTGATCGGGCCGGAGGCGCCGCTGGTCGACGGGCTGGCGGACAGCCTGCGCGCGGCGGGCGTCGCGGCGTTCGGGCCGTCCGCGGCGGCGGCGCGGCTGGAGGGTTCGAAGGGCTTCACCAAGGACCTGTGCGCTGCCGCCGGCATCCCGACCGCGGGCTATCGCCGGGTCTCGTCGCGCGAGGAGGCGGCGCTGGCGCTGGACGGGGTGTTCGGCCTGCCCGTCGTCGTCAAGGCGGACGGGCTCGCCGCCGGCAAGGGCGTGACGGTCGCGACGACGCGCGCCCAAGCCGATGCGGCGCTCGACGCCATCTTTGCCGACGGGAACGGCGAGGTGGTGATCGAGGAGTTTCTGGCGGGCGAGGAGGCGAGCCTGTTCGTGCTCGCCGACGGCGGCGCCGCGGTCGCGTTCGGTTCCGCGCAGGATCACAAGCGCGTCGGCGACGGCGACACCGGCCCCAACACCGGCGGCATGGGCGCAGTCAGCCCCGCCCCGGCGCTCACACCGGAGTTGGAGTCGCGCGCGCTGGCCGAGATCGTCGTGCCGACGCTGGCGGCGATGGCGGCGGCGGGAACGCCCTACGCCGGCGTGCTCTTCGCCGGGCTGATGCTGACCGCGCAGGGCCCCAAGCTGATCGAATATAATGTCCGCTTCGGCGATCCGGAATGCGAGGCGCTGATGGCGCGGTTCGAGGGCGACCTGCTCGGCCTGCTGCTGGCGGTCGCGCAAGGCCGGCTCGCCGCCCTGCCGCCGCCGGTGCTGGCGGCTGAGACCGCGGTGACGGTGGTGGTGGCCGCTGCGGGCTATCCGGCCGCGCCGCGGACCGGCGGCGTGATCGGCGGCATCGTGGCGGCGGCGGCGACCGGTGCGCACGTGTTCCACGCCGGCACCCGCGCGGACGGCGCGCGGCTGGTGGCGGCAGGCGGGCGCGTGCTCGCCGTCACCGCGCGCGGACCCGACGTCACCGCGGCGCGCGCGACCGCCTATCGCGCCATCGACGCGATCGACTATTCCGACGGTTTCCACCGGCGCGACATAGGCTTGCGATGATTGGCGCTCGCCAGCCGGGGCGTGACCGGCTAGCGTCACGAGCATGAACCAGGTCACCTCCGCCCCGGGCGCCAGCCTGCTGCCGGACACGATCGACCTGTTCACGGACGCGCACCTGGCGATCATCGCCATCTTCGCGCTGCTGGTGATCGCCGCCATGATCTGGGGCGCCCGGCTCAAGCGCGGGCGCAAGGCGGCGTTGCGCGACGTCGCCGAGCACAACCAGGTGGTGGAGCAGGAAACCCGGCGGGATGCGACGCCGGCGGCGCCCACTCGCGCGGCGCGCACGCAGGAGGCCCCGGGGACGCCCGATCGGGCGCTTCCGCGATCGCCAGCCGGGCCGACGTTCGCTCCGCCTCCTCCCGCTGGTGGCCCCGCACCGGGCGCACCGCTGGCGCCCGATCGGGCCGCCGCCGACGGCTCGGTGACGCAGCTCAAGGGGCTCGGCCCAAAGCTGGCCGACCGTCTCGCCGAACTCGGCGTCACCACCGTCGGCCAGATCGCCGCGCTGAACGACGACGAGGCCGCCGCGCTCGACGCACAGCTGGGCGCATTCACCGGCCGGATGACCCGCGATCGCTGGCAGGAGCAGGCACGCTTTCTGGCGGCGGGCGACCGGGCGGGCTTCGAGGCGGTGTTCGGCCGGCTGTAGGAGCGGCTGCGGCCGCGCCGCTGCCGGCGAGCGCAGCTCGTCGGCAACAGCCGGCCCGGCCGGCGCGGCCACAGCCGCGACCGACGACGCGGCATTCAGGGCCGCGTCGGCCCGGCCTGAGCGACCCAGCCAGTCACGCGCACACCCGCTCCCCGTCACCGCCCGGCGGCATCGCAATCGCCTTCCCCGACGCATGCCGAACCACCCTCTGTTTCCCCGCGCCGGTTGGTGACATAGATCGGGTTTTGCTGCCCGGAGTCGTTCATGGCCTATTTTCCCCCGCGCGCCCGGCCCGCCGTCTCGCGGACGCGCACGAGTTGGGACGTGGAGCTCGGCGGCCTGCGCTTCGGCATCACCCGCACGCGTGAGACGCAGACCGCCGGCGACGCGGTCGTCCCGACCCGTGCCGCGCGTCCCGCCTGGCCGCTGGCGATCGGCGCGTTCGCGGGCGTGAGCGCGCTCGGCCTCGCCGTGATGGGGGCGACCGCCGCCGTGCGGCCCGACCTGCCGGCGCGCTACATGGTCAGCATGCCGGTGCCCGCACTTGCGCCGCCGCCGCGGGCGCATCATGTCCACCGGCCCGCCCCGGTCCGGACCGGGGCCGCGGCGGTATCGCCCGCCGACGCCAGGGACGGCTTCGCGGCCGGGGACGCGCCCTACGTGGCGCGCGCGCTCAGGACCGGCGCGTTCCAGGAGTGGAGCGACGCCGATGGCCAGCACCGGTTCCTCACCGCCGGGCCGGGGCGGGCGGGTGCGGACGGGAAGACCTGCCGCGACCTGGCGCTGCTCGTGCGCCTCGCCGATGGCGGCAGCCACGTCCACGCCGCCCAGCGCTGCACGGCCGAGCCGGTGAGCGACGCGGCGTCTGCGGCGCAGGAGGACGAGGGCGAGCCGTCCGGCTCGGACGCACCGACGCGGCCGTGAATGCCGCAGCCCGCCCCGGGGTCGGACGGCGCTATGGCGCCGCCGGCCGGGGTGGCGCGTGCGGTCTCGCCAAGCTCAGCCGTACCGGCGTGCGGCCCGCGCGCCTCAGGCCGCGCTGACCAGCAGCTTGTCGATCCGCCGCCCGTCCAGGTCCACCACCTCGAACCGCCAGCCCTGCACCACGAAGCTCTCGCCCTCGCCCGGCAGCCGTTTGAGCACCGCGAGCGCCAGCCCGGCCACGGTGGCATAGTCCCGGTCCGGCGGCAGGTGGATGCCGAGCCGGTCGGCGAGCGCATCCGCCGCCATCGAGCCGGCGACCAGCAGCGAGCCGTCGGCGCGCTCCACGACCGATGGCGCCTCGTCGACATGGGTATCCGACGCGAACTCGCCGGCGATCGCGGCGAGCAGGTCGGCGGGCGTGACGATGCCCTCGAAATGCCCGTATTCGTCGTGGATCAGCGCCATCGGCACGTCCGCCGCGCGCAGGGCGGTCAGCGCGTCCATCGCGTCGAGCTGGTCGATCACCACCGGCGCCTTGCGAATCAGCCGCCCAAGATCGAGCGGCTCGCCGCGGAACAGCGCGCCCGCGACGTCGCGCGCCTGGACCACGCCCTTCACCGCGTCGATTGAGCCGTCGCCCACGGGCAGCCGCGTATGGGCGCTGCCGAGCAGCCGCTCCCGGATCGTGTCGGCGGGCAGATTGCAGTCGAGCCATTCCACCTCCGTGCGCGGCGTCATCACCTCGCGCACGGGCCGGTTGGCGAGACGCACCACGCCCGAGATGATCGAGCGCTCATGCTCCTCGATCACGCCCGACTTGCTCGCCTCGGCGACGACCAGATGCAGCTCCTCCGCCGTCACCTGGTCCTCGTTCTCGCGGCTCAGGCCCATCAGGCGGAACATGCCGGCGCTGGTGCGGTCGAGCAGCCAGACGAGCGGCGCGGCGGCGCGCGACAGCCAGTGCATCGGCGGCGCGAGCACGGCCGCGATCGGCTCGGGCGAGCGCAGCGCGATCTGCTTGGGCACGAGCTCGCCGACGATCAGCGAGACGAAGGTCGTCGCCCCGATGACCAGCACGAAGCCCAGCGTCTCGGCGGTGTGGTGGGCCAGGCCCAGCTGCTCCAGCCGCACTCCGACCGGCCCGCCCAGCCGCTCGCCCGAAAACGCGCCCGCCAGCGTCGCGATCAGCGTGATGCCGACCTGCACGGCGGACAGGAAGCGGTTGGGATCGGCGGCGAGGTCGATCGCGATCCGCGCGCCGCGCCGGCCGGCGCGCGCCATCGCCTCCAGCCGCGCCTTGCGCGACGAGACAATCGCGAGCTCCGTCATCGCGAACACGCCGTTCAGCGCGATCAGCAGCAGGATGACGAGGACGTCGAACCAGGGGAATGGGGCAAGCGGCGGCATGGGTGTGTGCGGGATCGTTGTGGCGGAAAGCGGGGGATGGGACAAGCAACTCCCGTTCGCCCTCACCCCTTCCCTCGCCAGGGCGAGCTATCCTTCCTCCACGGGAGCGGGAGGGAGGCGCGCCGTTGCCGGAAGGGTGAGGGTGACGAGCTAGCGCCTGCCCGTGAAGAACGTCCGCAACAGCGCCGCCGCCTCGGCCTCGCCGATCCCGGCATACACCTCCGGGCGGTGATGGCAGGTCGGCTGCGCAAACAGCCGCGGCCCGTGCTCGACGGCGCCGCCCTTGGGATCGGGCGCGCCGTAATAGAGCCGGCGGATGCGCGCATGGGCAATCGCGCCCGCGCACATCGCGCAGGGCTCCAGCGTCACCCACAGGTCGCAATCCTCCAGCCGCTCGCGCCCAAGCGTCCGCGCGGCGTCGCGGATCACGCGCATCTCGGCATGCGCGGTCGGGTCGTGCAGCGCGCGCGGGGCGTTGGCCGCGACCGCGACCGCCGCCCCGCCCCGCACCAGCGCCGCCCCCACCGGCACTTCGCCGGCCGCCGCGGCGTCGCGCGCGGCCGCGAGCGCGCGCGCCATGGGATCGGGCAGCGGGAACATGCCGGCGGCTCAGCGCCGCCGGCGCGCGCGCGTCAAGGCGTGGTCTGGTTGGTCGCCGGCTGGCCGGGCTTCTCGACGCTGATCGTCGGCACGGTCACGGTCTTCTTCTCGTGACCCATGGTCACCCGGCCGACATCGGCATGGACGGTCGGCGCCTGGACCGAGCCGGGGGTGCCGGAAAGTCGGATCACGCCGAAATAGACGAGCGCGGCGACGACCAGCACGGCGAGCGCAAGCAGGGTCAGGATGGCGCGCATGAGGCTGTACCTTTCAAGGAATACGGTTCGGTGCCGAAACAACGCCGGCCGACCGCTCGAGTTGCGCCCGGTTGACCCACCGTCGCCCTGCCGCTAAGCGGCCAGCCTTTCCGAACGATCGGCAACCCGGGATTCTTTGATCATGTCGCGCATCTGCGAGCTGACCGGCAAGGGCCGGCAGGTGGGACACAACGTGTCGCACGCCAACAACAAGACCAAGCGGACCTTCCTGCCCAACCTGCAGAACGTCACGCTGCTGTCCGACGCGCTGGAGCGTTCGGTGCGGCTGCGCGTCTCGACGCACGGGCTGCGCTCGGTCGAGCATAATGGCGGGCTCGACAATTGGCTGGTCAAGACGTCGGACGCCGACCTGTCGCTGCGCTGCCGCCGCCTGAAGCGCGACATCGTCAAGAAGCTAGCCGGCGCGGCCGCCGCCGCCTGAGGCCCGCCCGGCTCAGTCGAGCCGGAACTTGAAAAGCAGCGACGGCCGGAACCACATCCGGTCGTTGTCCGTGGCCAGCCAGATCACCGTCCGGCCGCGCTGCGTCGCGGCCGCGCAGCCTTCGACATTGTCGTGGGTCAGCGGTGCGCCCAGCCGCGCGATCTCCCGTCCCCGCACCAGCGCGCCGGGCTTGAGCGCGGCCGGCGAGAGCGTGGTCAGCGTGTTGACGAACCGCAGCGGGAAGCCCCACCAGCGGTTGACCACCAACAGTCGCCCGTCGGGTAACTCGCACAGGTCCGACACGTCGAAGCCGGGCGGCGGCAGGTAGCGGAAGCGGAACGCGGGTTCGCCCGTCAGCGTCGGATCGTCCGCGAACACCAGCGCCTCGCGCCCCGGCCCGTGCGTCGCCTCCTCCGCGATGACGACGAAGCGGCCGTCGCGCAGGCGCGTCATCGCCTCCGGCCCGCCGTTCGAGCGCCACCGCCGCATCGCCGCCGGCCGCACGCCCCGCTCGGCGCGCGCGAAGCCCGGCGCGTAGCGCCAGATCGCGTTCGCGCGCTCGAAGCCGACCCAGACGCGCCCCGTCCGCGGGTCGACGGCGTGCGATTCGCTGTCGCGGTCGCGCTTGTCCCAGCCCGTGCCGGGGCCGCCGGGCAGCTCGGCGAACCTCACCCGGCTGAGGCGCCCGTGCGGGTCGATGCGGAAGCTCACGAGATTGCCGCCGTCGCTGAGCAGCGTCAGCCGGTCGCCCGCGAGCGACAGCGAGGAAAAGCCGCCGAACGCCGGATCAGGGCTGTCGAGCCGGACGCCGCCCAGATACGTGAGCGCGCCCAGCCGCCGCCGCGCCGGATCGGCGGGATCGAGCGCGACCCGCGTCGCGGTCGTCGCCGTCGGCGAATCGCCCAGCAGCGGCAGCCGCTCCTCGCCCGACCAGCCAGGGACGATCACCAGCACGGTCGCGATCACGGCAAGAATGGTCGCGGGCCGGCGCATGCGCGGCCGGCTCTAGCCGCTCGCGGCGGACAGGAAAGGCTGAATGGGCGATAACCGCCGCATTCAGCCTCGGCTCAACGCGAATCGCGCAAATGCCTTCCCAGGGTGGCGGCGTTCCTCGCCACCCACGGGAACAAGGAGAACCGCGATGTTCCGGAAGCTGACCCTCTTGGCCGTGACGCTCGCGACGGGCGCCGGCGCGCTCGCGCCCGCCGCCGCCGATGCGCAGCGTTATCGCGGTGATGACCGCGGCTATTACGCGCAGGGCTACGATCAGCGTTCGTATCGCGGCGAGGACGGCTATGCCCGCTATCGCCCGGTCAAGCGCTGCAGCGACGGCACCGCGGGCGCGATCATCGGCGCCATTGCGGGCGGGCTGCTCGGCCGCACGATCGACACGCGCGGCGACCGCTCGGTCGGCACGCTGCTCGGCGCCGGCGGCGGCGCGCTCGCCGGCCGGGCGATCGAGCGCGACGGCTCCAAACAGGCCTCGTACGAGGGCCGCTGCTACCGCTGAGGCGGCTAACCTATTCTTCAATTCGCGTAGCGTATCGAGTTCCCCCGCGTAGCGTAACGGGGGCGTGGGAGCCGGTGTTCGCAAGAACGCCGGCTCCCTAGTTGTGCGGGCCGCAGGCGCGGCCACGCCCGCGCCGGTGAGCACGGCGGAGCCGAGCACAGCGGCCCGCACGGCCGGCGGGTCGGCGTCAGCCGAACCCGTTCGACGTCGAGAACGCGGCTTCGCCGCGGCCAGGCCTTGATCTTGAGAAGAATCGGCCGACGGCAAAGCCGCCGGCGTGACGTCGGACGAGCTTGTCGGCATGCGCCGCCAACCCGCCGGCCGCACCGGGCGCTGCGCTTGGCTTCGCCTCGCGCATCGCGGCCGTGCGGCATAGCCGCCCCGCCGCTGCGCCCGTCAGTACATATGCTGCCCGCCGTTGATGCTCAGCGTCGATCCGGTCACGAAGCCCGCATCCTCCGCCACCAGGAACGCCACGCCGCGCGCGATCTCGGCCGCCTGCCCCAGCCGGCCGACCGGGATGCGCGCGACGATCTTCTCCAGCACGTCCCCGGGCACGGCGGCCACCATGTCGGTGTCGATATAGCCGGGCGCGATCGCGTTGACCGTCACGCCGAAGCGGGCGCCCTCCTGCGCCAGCGCCTTGGTGAAGCCGTGGATCCCGCTCTTGGCCGCGGCGTAGTTCACCTGGCCATATTGCCCGGCCTGGCCGTTGATCGAGCCGATGTTGACGATCCGGCCCCATTTGCGGTCCCTCATCCCCGGGAACACCGCCTTGGCCATGGTGAAGCAGCCGCCCAGATTGGTGTCGATCACCTCCTTCCAGGCTTGCTCGTCCATCCGCTGCAAGGTGCCGTCGCGGGTGATGCCGGCATTGTTGACCAGTACATCGACCGGGCCGACCGCCGCCTCGACCAGGGCGACGCCGGCCTGCGTCGCGTCATAGTCGCTGACGTCCCACTTGAACGCCCTGATCCCGGTGCGTTCGGTAAAGGCTGTCGCCCGCTCGTCGTTACCGGCGTAATTGGCAACGACGGTCATGCCCTGTGCCTGCAGGGCCAGACTGATCGCCTCGCCGATCCCGCGTGTGCCGCCGGTGACGATCGCCACTCGTGCCATTGCAACCTCTCCATCCTGTTTGGAGAGAGACTAGGCGGGCCGCGTCCAGCCTTCAAGCTCGCGCGCCAGCACCGTGCGCAGCATCGCCATGCCCCCGGGCGAGTCGTTGAGGCAGGGCAGATAGGCGAAATCGGTGCCTCCGGCTTCCTCGAAGCTCTCGCGCCCGCGGATCGCCAGCTCCTCCAGCGTCTCCAGGCAATCGACGGAGAAGCCCGGCGCCAGCACCGCCACCTTGCGCACGCCCTT
>NZ_CAXUEK010000053.1:0-18404 GCF_964250165.1 uncultured Sphingomonas sp.
CCTCGATGTCGGAGCCGTTGATCGGCTTGCCGTCGAGCGTGCCCTTGCCCTTGCCGTAGGAGGATTGCATCCGCGTCGTGATCGTCGCCAGCTCGGTCGCGGCGCCGGGCCGCGTCGGCGCGGGCAGCGTCAGGCCGTTCTTCATCAGGCCCAGCTTCCGCCGGGTGTCGGCGGAGAGGCCCGGCACGCCGTTGAAGCGCGCCGCGCCCAGCGCATATTTCACGCCCAGCTCCGTCGCCTCGGCACCGGCCTTGGCCGCGAGCGCGTCCGTGTCGTCGGTGATGTAGGTCGCGTTCACCCAGGCGGCGCGACTCCAGTCGCCGACCCGTGCGGCATAATCCGCCTCCGCGCCCGCGACGAAGGCGTCCGCCTCGGCGGCGGTCGGCCGGCCGGCGGCGCCCGGCGCGACGTCCTTGGCGGCTGCCGGGATGGCGGCGAGCGCCAGCGCCAGCACGGCGGCGGACATGGTGACCCGGAACATGGCGATCCTCTCTCGTATCGGCGCGCACCATGGCGGACGCGCGTGACGGGTCAAGCCGCGAGGAAGTCGGCGATCGCCTGCCCCAGTTCCGGCTTCACCACCGCGCTCATATGGCCGCCCGGCACCTCGATGTAGCGCGCGTCCGGCAGCGTCGCGGCGAGGTCGGGCGCCGAGCCGTTGTCGCGGTCGTCGGCGCCGCACACCACGCCCGTCGGCCAGGCGAACGTCCTGAGCGTCGCCACCGGCGTGCTGACGAAGGTGTCGATGATGCCCAGCAGCGCCACCGGATCGCCGCCCGTCGTCTTCAGGAACTGCTCGGCCGTCCAGGCGGGGCTGCCGCGCTCATGCGTGCCGAGGTTGGTCAGCAGGTGGCGGAAATGCCCGGCGCGCCGGTCGGTCGCGGTCAGCCCCTCCAGTCCCATGCCCGAGAACACCACGCGCCGCGGCCGCGCGCCCGTCGCCAGCATCCGCGCCGCCGTCCGCGCGCCGAGCGAATAGCCCACCAGGTCGTACGCGCCGAGCCCGAGATGCGCGACCAGCGCGTGCCCGTCCCTGGCGAGCGCGTCGGGCGGATAGGCGCTCGCCGCGTGCGGCCGGGCGCTGTCGCCGTGCCCGCGCAGGTCCGGCATGATGACGCGGAACCCCTTGGCGGCGAGTGCGGCGGCGTGGCCGTAGCGGATCCAGTTGGTCGTCGCGTCCGAGATGAAGCCGTGCAGCAGCACGGCCGGCCTGCCCTCGCCCAGCTCGCGCCAGGCGAGCCGGATCCCGTCCCAGCTGTCGAAATACGCCGGTTCAATCGGGGAGTTTGCCACAGGCTTTCATCCATCGGTCGCGGGTGCTGGGGTTGTCCTCGCTGCGCTTGCCGGGCAGCGCGCGGGTGTCGAGCCAGGCCGGATGCCGGCTCTCGATCGCGAAATGGCTGGTCGGCCGGAACCGCCCGGGCTCGTCGAAGCTGCCGACCGTCAGGTCCATGAAGGCGGATTCGCCGTCGGAGAACTCGAAGGTCAACGGCGTCCCGCATTCCCGGCAGAAGCCGCGGTGCGCGATGGGTGACGAGCGGTAGCGGTCCGGCTCGCGGCCCGTCCAGGTCACCGCCGCGCGGGCGACGCTCTTGAACGCGATCGACACCCCACCGGTCGCGCGCTGGCACATGCGGCAGTGGCAAAGATACGCCTCGTCGTCGTCGATCGCGACGCGGTAGCGGACGCGGCCGCACTGGCAGCCGCCGGTCATCATCTCGGTCATCCCGCGGCTCTCGCGCATCCGGCGCGGCTTGGCAATGCTAAGCATACTCACTATATGCGAGGGATGAGCGACAGCATCGGCTTCCTGATCAGCGACGTCGCGCGGCTGCTCCGCCGCCGGTTCGACGAGCGCGCCCGCGCGATCGGCATCACCCGCGCGCAATGGCGCGTGATGGTCGTGCTCAGCCGCAACGAGGGCGCGAACCAGGGCGCGCTCGCCGATCTGCTGGAGGTGGAGCCGATCACGCTCTGCCGCATGATCGATCGGCTGGCCGATGCCGGCCATGTCGAGCGCCGTCGCGACCCGGCCGACCGGCGAGCCTGGAACATCTATCTCACCGATCGCTCGCGGCCGCTGATCGAGCAGCTGCGCGGTCTGGCGGAGGAGGTGGTGGGCGAGGCGCTCGCCGGCCTCGACGCCGCCGCGCTCGACCGCTTCACCCGCTCGCTCCACACCATCCGCGACAATCTGCTCGCTCCTCCCCCCGCCCAGGAGGCCGCCCATGGCTGACGCCGACCCCCAGCGCGACATCCGCGCCACCGCCGCCGCGCCGGTCGCGGCGCCCGTCATCGATGCGCCGGCACCGGCGCGTCGCCGCTGGCTGCGCCCGCTGCTGGTCGGCGGCGTGCCGCTGCTGATCGCCGCGGTCGGGCTGTTCTTCTGGCTGACGTCGGGCCGGTTCGTCTCGACCGACAACGCCTATGTCCAGCAGGATCGGGTGTCCGTCTCGTCCGACGTCGGCGGCCGCATCGTCCAGGTCGCGGTGCGCGAGAATCAGCCGGTGCGCGCCGGCGACCTGCTGTTTCGCATCGACCCCGCGCCGTATCGGATCGCGGTCGGCCAGGCGCAGGCAGCGATCGCCAACGCGCAGGTCTCGGTCGCGTCGCTGCGCGCCGATCTCGCCGGCACCGATGCCGACATCCAGGCCGCCCGCGACGCGATCGTCAACGCGCAGGAGGATTACACCCGTCAGCAGGCGCTGATGAAGCAGGGCTTCACCACCCGTGCGCGGCTCCAGCAATCGGAACACGCGCTCAGCCAGGCGCGCGCGCAGCTGCAGAACGCGCAGGCCAAGGAGGTCGAAGCGCGCGCCAAGCTGCAGACCGGCGCGGCCGTGCCCGGCGAGAACCCCGCCATCGCCGCCGCCCAGGTGCAGCGCGAGCGCGCCGCGCTCGATCTCACGCGCACCACCGTCCTCGCGCCGGTCGACGGCACCGTCTCGCAGACGTCGCGGCTCCAGGTCGGCAACATGATGGTGACCGGGCTGCCCGCGGTGTCGATCGTCGCCAACGGCAGCTCCTGGATCGAGGCGAACTTCAAGGAGACCGATCTCAACAAGATGCGCATCGGCCAGCCCGCCGAGGTCAGCTTCGACGCCTATCCCGGCCTGCGCCTGAAGGGCCATGTCCAGTCGATCGGCGCCGGCACCGGCTCCGAGTTCTCGATCCTCCCCGCGCAGAACGCGACGGGCAATTGGGTGAAGGTGACGCAGCGCGTGCCCGTCCGCATCGCGATCGACGAGGCCTCGCCGCGCCAGCTGATCGCCGGCCAGTCGGCGAACGTCCGGGTGGATGTGCGTGGCGTCCGCTAGTCTCTCGGGCGACGACGCGATCCCCGTCGACGAGACGCCTCCCGTTGCCGTCGCCGAGCGCGCGGCGCTGCATACCGTCAACCGGCCGCTGCTGACGGTCGGCGTGATGGCGGCGACCGTCATGCAGATCCTGGATTCCACGATCGCCAACGTCGCGCTGCCGCACATGCAGGCGACGCTGGGCGCCACGAGCGACAGCATTACCTGGGTACTGACCAGCTATATCGTCGCCTCCGCCGTCGCGATCCCGATGACCGGCTGGCTCGCCGATCGGGTCGGCAGCCGCAACCTGTTCCTGGCCTGCGTCGCGGGTTTCGTGGTCGCCTCCATGCTCTGCGGCGCGGCGAGCAGCCTGCCGGCGATGGTCGCGTTCCGCGTGCTCCAGGGCATCGCCGCCGCGTTCATGAACCCGCTCAGCCAGACAGTGATGATGGACATCAATCCCCCGTCCAAACAGGCATCGGCCCTGTCGATCTGGGGAATGGGCGTCATGGTCGGCCCGATCCTGGGGCCGGTGCTCGGCGGCTGGCTGACCGAGAACTATGATTGGCGCTGGGTCTTCTACGTCAACGTGCCGATCGGCATCGCCTGCTTTGCGGTGCTGTGGGCGCTGCTGCCCTCACGGCCGATCCAGCGGCGGCGCTTCGACCTGTTCGGCTTTGCGATGCTGGCCGTGGCGATCAGCTCGCTCCAGGTCATGCTCGATCGCGGCACCAATGCCGACTGGTTCCACTCGACCGAGATCTGGGTGGAGGCGGCGGTCGCGGGCGGGGCGGCATGGATGTTCGGCGCCCACCTCGCCACCGCGCGCGCGCCGATGTTCGACCGCGCGCTGTTCCGCAACCGCAATCTGCTGACCGGCATCGGCTTCATGCTGGTGGTCGGCGTGCTGATGATGGCGACCATGGCGCTGCTGCCGCCGATGCTGCAGTCGCTGTTCGGCTATCCGGTGCTCGACACCGGGTTGCTGCTGGTGCCGCGCGGCGTCGGCATCGTCGCCTCGATGTGGGTGGCGGGCCGCCTGCTCGCGCGCGGCGTCGACCCGCGGCTGATGGTCGGCCTGGGCCTGCTGATCGCGGCGATCACGCTGTGGGAGATGACGCGCTGGACGCTGGTGATGGGCTCGAGCCACTTCATCGTCACCGGGTTGATCCAGGGCGTCGGGCTGGGGCTGATCTTCATCCCGCTCAACATCCTGGCGTTCGTGACGCTGCCGCCGCACTTCCGGACGGAGGGCGCGAGCCTGATGAACCTGTCGCGCAACATCGGCGCGTCGGTCGGCATCTCGGTCGTGACGGCGCTGCTGGGCTCCAGCATCCAGATCAACCACGAGGAGCTGGCGGCGCGCCTCCCCGACCTCGGCACGGTGGGCAGCGACCCGCTGGTCGCCGCGGTGACGGGCGGCGCGACCGACACGCTGGTCGCGATGGCCAACGGCATCGTCAACGAGCAGGCGGCGATGATCGGCTATCTCAACGATTTCAAGCTGATGATGGTGCTCACCGCCTGCGCCTTGCCGCTGGTGCTGCTGCTCAAGCGTCCTAAAGGCGCCGCGCCGGCCAAGGCCGATCCGGACGCAATGGGGCATTGAGGCCGGCGCTCAGCCGCGCAGCGCGGCGATGAACGCGGCGGGTTCGGCGGCCTCGCCCCATTGCGGGATGGCGGGATCCAGCGTCACCCAAGCCTGCCGGTAGTTGGTGAAGATGTGCGCCCGGCATTGCAGCTCCTCCGAGCGGTCGAGCGTGCCGGCGCGCACCACCGCGACACCGGGGCGGCGCGTGTTGGTGTTGTAGAGGCGCGCATAGCACTCGCCGCAATAGCGCTGGACGGAGGTGCGGTCCTCCGTCACCTTCTCGTGGACGATGATCGGCCCGGTGACGGCGAGCACATCCTCGCGCACCAGCGCCTGCACGCTGAACGCGCTGCCGCTGAACCGTTGGCAGATATGACAGTGACAGGCATAGACCGGCGGCAGTGCGTCCAGCGCCAGCGTGTAGCGGCACGCCCCGCAGCGGCAGCCGCCGGCGATCACACCCATTCCAACAGGCTGAGGTGCCCATCGAGATCCCCGCGGTGCGCCGCGTCATCGACCCATTTCCCGTGATTCGTGTCGCGATCCCAACGAATGAAGGTCGTGCTGTCGGTCAATCGCTCACCATGCGGCGTCAGCGCCTGGTGATATTCCGCGAGCTTGCGCAATCGCGCCGGGTCTTTTCCTCCACGAGGACGGTTCCGCTCGATCAACGCGCGCAACTCTGCCTCAAGCGAGCGGTCGTGTTCGGCCGCCGAGCGTTCGTAGTGCGCAACCAGCTGCGGATCGAGGTCGATGCTGACGATCTTGCCCATATCCCGATCTTTCCGGTTCAGGCCGCCTTTTGCAAGTGCCGCCGCCCCAGCAGCTCCGCGATCTGCACCGCGTTCAGCGCCGCGCCCTTGCGCAGGTTGTCGGCGACGCACCACAGCGACAGGCCGTTCTCCACCGTCGGGTCCTCGCGCACGCGGCTGACATAGGTGGCGTATTCGCCCACCGCCTCGATCGGCGTGACGTAGCCGCCGTCCTCGCGCTTATCGACCAGCATGACGCCCGGCGCCTCGCGCAAGATGCGCTGCGCCTGCGCGGCCGACATCTCCTCCTCGAACTCGATGTTGATCGCTTCCGAATGGCCGACGAACACCGGCACGCGCACGCAGGTCGCCGACACCTTGATCCTGGGATCGAGGATCTTCTTGGTCTCGACCACCATCTTCCATTCCTCCTTGGTCGAGCCGTCGTCGAGGAAGTCGTCGATATGGGGGATGACGTTGAAGGCGATCTGCTTGGTGAACTTGCTCGGCGTCGCGGGATCGCCGACGAAGATGTTGCGGCTCTGCTCGAACAGCTCGTCCATCCCCGCCTTGCCCGCGCCCGAGACCGACTGGTAGGTCGCGACCACTACCCGCCTGATCCGCGCCGCGTCGTGCAGCGGCTTCAGCGCCACCACCATCTGCGCGGTCGAGCAGTTCGGGTTGGCGATGATGTTGCGCCGCGTATAGCCGGCGATCGCCTCGGGGTTCACCTCCGGCACGATCAGCGGCACGTCCGGGTCCATGCGGTAGAGCGACGAGTTGTCGATCACCGTGCACCCGGCCTGCGCGAACTTCGGTCCATACCCCTTGGTCGCTTCCGAGCCGATCGCAAACAGCGCCATGTCCCAGCCGGCGGGGTCGAAATGCTCGACATTGGCCACCTTGAGCATCCGCCCGGTGTCGCCATACTCGATCTGGTCGCCCTGGCTCCCCGAAGAGGCGAGCACGGCGATCTCGTCGGCGGGAAACTCGCGCTCGGCGAGGATGTTGACCATCTCGCGCCCGACACTGCCCGTCGCGCCGACGATGGCGATCTTGTATCCCATGAAGAAACGACCCCGGCTTGATGATCCATCCGCCCATAAGGCCTGCGGGACCGATTTGGCAGCGATTTCGCGCACCGAGCTGGCTGTCAGGGCGGCGAACCACCTGGCCGGGAATGCAGCCGGCTGACGAAATAGGCGTTGAACTCGATGGTCTCGAGCACGAGGTGCGGGTGGACGGGAAACATCCGCGCGAGATCGAAGCCGCGCTCGGTGAATGCCGCGATGCTCTCGAACAGGGTCGGGCTGCCGTCATACAGACGCAGGCGCGGCACTTCGCTCAGCACGCCAAGGAAATTGGCCATTGCCTCGCCGGCGCCGTTCACCACCTGGAGATCATAGCCCTGGGTGTCGAGCTTGAGGAATGGCCGGGCGAAACCGTGCGCGGCCGCCAGCGCCGCGTAGCTGTCAGCGATCGTCCGCACCTCCACGTCGATCGTGCGGGCGACGACATTCTCGCCCTGAAACGGCAGGCTGGCGTCGTCGGACGGCGTCAGGAAGGACGAGAAGACGCTCTGTTCCATGACATGGAACGGGAGCACGCCAGGCTCGGCGCCGAACGCATAGGGGTGGACGTGCCACCGCGCGTCGCCGGCGGCCGTCTTGGCCAGCGTCTCGAACGTCGCCGGGGCGGGCTCGAAGGACAGGATCAGCCCCTCAAATCCCCGCGATCGCAACAGCCGGCCGTATTGGCCCACATTGGCGCCGACGTCGAAGACGCAATCGATGTCGAGCGCCTTGAACAGGGCGCGCCAGTAATGATCCTCCGGCCAGTCCCAGACGTCGGCGCGCGGCAACACCTGCAGGCCGAGCAGGTCCGCCGCCCCCTCCGCCAATCGCCGCCTCAACCGCATCCGCGCGCTCCCCGTCGTCCGTGAGGCACGCCGCCAAGCCTCTGCCGATGCGGAGAGCCTCCACGGATCACGATGGTTCGCGGCGCCTCACTTGTTCTTAACGGTCCGGTCCAGGAAGTCGAGGATCGTGCCCCAAAGATGCTCGCTGATCCCCGGCCCGGCGACGCGGTGGGTATAGCCGGGGTAGAACATCATCTCGAACGGCGTGTCGGTCTTCTGCATCTCGGCCGCGACCAGGGTCGAGTTGGTCAGGAAGACGTTGTCGTCCGCCATGCCGTGGATGAGCAGCAACGGGTCCCTGATCTTGGCCGCGTCGGCCACCGCCGCCGACGAGGCATAGCTCCCCGGGTCCTTGGCCGGATCGCCGAGATAGCGTTCGGTGTAATGCGTGTCGTAGAGCTGCCAGTCGGTCACCGGCGCGCCGGACACCGCCGCCGCATAGACGCCCGGCGTCTTCTCCAGCATCTTGAGCGACATGTAGCCGCCATAGGACCAGCCGTAGATCGCGATCCTGGCCGGGTCCACGAACGGCAGCGACTTGAGATAGCTGGCGCCGGCCAGCTGGTCCGCGACCTCGACCGATCCCATCGCGTGATAGATCTGGTCCTCGAACGCCTTGCCGCGGTTGTACGAGCCGCGATTGTCGATCTGGAAGAAGATCCAGCCCTGATCGACCAGATATTGGGCCAGCGCCCCACCCCAGGCGCGGGTCACCTGCTGGCCGGTGCCGGGGCCGCCATAATGCTGGAAGAACACCGGATAGCGCTTGCCCGGCTCCAGCGGCGGCGTGATCATCTCCCAGTACAGGGTCGAGCCGTCGGCGGCCTTGATCGTCCCGAACTTCGTCGGCTGGTGGCTGGCGAGGAACGGGTAGTAGGGATGCCCCGCTGCGATCGCGTTCTGATCGATCCAGCTGATCCGCCTGCCGGTCGTGTCGGCGAGATAGGTCTGGGTCGGCTGCCCGGGATTGGAGCGCGAGACGATCAGTCGCGTCGCCGCGGCGTCCATCGTCGCGCCGTTCCACCAGCCCGGCTCGGTCAGCCGCGTCAGCTGGCCGGGATGCGCAAGATCGAGCGCATAGACCTGCTGCTCCAGCACGTCGTCCTTGTTGCCGAGCAGGTAGACGCGCCCGCGCGCCTCGTCGACGCCGACGAGCCCGGTGACCACCCACGGCCCCCTGGTCAGCTGCGTCCAGCGCCCATGCGCGTAGCGATACAGGTGCCCGTAGCCGTCCCGCTCCGAGCGCCAGATCAGGCTGCCGTCCTTGAGCAGGCGATAATCGTCGGACAGGTTGAGCCAGCTCCTCGCGCCCGCCTTTTCGGTGAACAGCACCGTCGCCTTGCCCGTCGCCGGATCGACGCGGAGCATGTCCAGCGTCTTCTGGTCGCGGCTTTCGCGCTGGACGAGCAGCGCGCTCCCGTCCGGTGTCCAGTCGACGCGGGCGAGATAGATGTCGGGATCGGCGCCGAGGTCCACCTGCACCCGCCCGGTACCGTCGGCGTCGAGGACATACAGCGCCACCAGCACGTTGGGCGTGCCCGCGGCCGGATAGCGTTGCTCGAACGTCTTCGTGCCGGAGGCGCCGATCGAGGCGCGCACGGCGGTATGGACCGGCGCCTCGTCGAACCGCTCCACCGCGATGCGGCGCTCGTCGGGCGACCACCAGTAACCGGTCCGGCGGTCCATCTCCTCCTGCGCGACGAACTCCGCTTCACCCCAATGCACCGTGCCGGCGCCGCCCTCGGTCACCGGCCGCGCCCGATCGCCGCCGAGCGGCTGCACATAGAGATTCTGGTCACGCACGAAGCTGACATAGCCGCCCTTCGGCGAGACGACCGGGTTCAGCTCCGCCTCGGGCGTATCGGTCAGCCGCCGGGTCTTGCCGTCCAGCGTGGCGAGATAGAGGTCGCCGTCGAGCGGCACGAGGATCGACTTGCCGTCGGGCGCCCAGTCATAGGCGACGATGCCCTTGCTGCCGCCGATGCGCGCGCGCTCGCGCTGCATCTTCTCGGCCTCGGTCAGCTCCGCGCCCGACCCGACCTTCTTGGAATCGACCAGCAGCCGCTCCTGCCCGGTGCGCGTGTCGAGCGCCCACAGGTCGAGCCGCTCCTTCTCGTCGGCGCGCGGTCTGAGCGAGGTCAGCAGCGTGCCGTCCGGCGACAGCTTGAGCGCGCGCGGCTGCTGGCCCGACAGATCGGGGCTGCCGAACACGCGCGCCAGCGTCAGGTCGCCCGGCCGCGTCGGGGTCCGGGCCGGCGCCTCAGCGGCCATCCCCGGCGCTCCCATGATCCCCAACGCCAGTCCCGCCAGCCATGCGCGCATCCCGTTCAACTCCCCTGTCGTGACGCCTTATTGCGGCGGGCCGAGCAGGCGACAAGCCCAGGCGATACCGATCGGCGCGCGCTTCACCGCCTCTTTACCCAGTCGGCGTAGAGCCGGGGCGACAGGTAGCGCACCGGGACCTCGTCCCGCCTTGAGTGTTGGGGAGCGACAGGTGTCGGAAAGGCAGATGGCGAGCATGGATACGGGCGCGGCCGGTCTCGTGCGACGGCTGGCGGCGGCGGACGGCGCGGCCGCGCATCCCTTCCACGCCACGCTGATCGCCCGCGCCGCGGCACCGCGCGACCTGGGCGACGCCGTCCATGCGTTGTGCGCGGTGCACGGTCACCATCCCGACCTGTTCGAGATCGTCGCCGGAGATCCCGCCGCCGGTCCGCGCGACTGGCTGGAGGCGGCGGTCGCGGGTTTCGCGGCCGAGCGGCTGTTCCTGGCGAACCTGGTGGCGGCGGCCGGGCCGCTCCCCTCCACGCCCGGCCAGGCGCAGAGCGAGACGGCGCTCACCGCCGAACGGCACGCGCTGGAGATGCTCGCGCGTTCCGAGCGCACGGGCGTGGGGCTCGGCGCGGCGGCGGCGCTGGTGTGGGACTGGACGGCGCTCCGCCAGCTATTGGCCCATGCCGCCGATCGCTTCGGCATCGACGTCCCGCCCTCGACGCTGCCCGACCTTGCCGCCACCGCCGCGGCGCTGGACAGTTGCCCCGCCGCCGAGCGCGCGGTCGCCTTCGGCGCGCAGCAGCTGTTCGCGCAGCATCGCGGGCTGCTCAGCCTGCTCGAAGCGCGCGCCAGCGCGCGCGGCCACGACTGAACCCGCCACCGAACCGGTTGCGCGCCGCCGCGCGATGGGCCATCCGTCGCCCGGATTGCAGCGGGAAACGGCCATGAAGCGCTTCGAAGGCACCCAGAGCTATGTCGCGACCGACGACCTGAAGGTCGCGGTCAACGCCGCGGTCACGTTGCGCCGCCCGCTGCTGGTGAAGGGCGAGCCGGGCACCGGCAAGACGGTGCTCGCCTATGAGATCGCCAAGGCGGTCGATGCCGAGCTGATCGAGTGGAACATCAAGTCGACGACCAAGGCGCAGCAGGGCCTCTACGAATATGATGCGGTCGCCCGGCTGCGCGACGGCCAGCTCGGCGACGAGCGCGTCCACGACATCGCCAACTACATCCGCCAGGGCAAATTGTGGGAGGCGTTCACGCGGCCCCAGGCGCCGGTGCTGCTGATCGACGAGATCGACAAGGCCGATATCGAGTTTCCGAACGACCTTCTCCAGGAGCTCGATCGCATGGAGTTCCATGTCTACGAGACCAAGGAGACGGTGCGCGCCGTCGAGCGCCCGATCGTGGTCATCACCTCGAACAACGAAAAGGAGCTGCCCGACGCGTTCCTGCGTCGCTGCTTCTTCCATTACATCAAGTTCCCCGATCGCGAGACGATGCAGGCGATCATCGACGTGCACTTCCCCGGCATCCAGAAGATCCTGGTCAACCGCGCGATGGACATCTTCTACGACGTCCGCGAGGTCCCCGGCCTCAAGAAGAAGCCCTCGACCAGCGAGCTGCTCGACTGGCTGAAGCTGCTGCTGCACGAGGACATGCCGCTCGACGTCCTGCAGAACCGCGATCCGACCAAGGCGATCCCCCCGCTCCACGGCGCGCTGCTCAAGAACGAGCAGGACGTGATGCTGTTCGAACGCCTGGCGTTCATGGCGAAGCGGCAGGCGAACCGAGGCTAGGCGTTACCGGCCTCGAGTTCGGTGCGGCATGCGGCGACCATCTTTGCCAAAGGCTCGCCCGCTGTTGTCCAGATCAACGCACCGTTGATGCCGTCGTAGTCGTGGGCGATGACGTTCCGAAGTCGGTAAGCGCCATTCCAATCCACATCGGGGTGGCGAGCCTTCAGATCGGGCGCGAGCTTGTTCGCGTATTCTCCCAAGCTCGCCAGGCGAAAGGCGACAAGGTCGATCGCGTTGCGACTGGCGAGGAAAGCATCGCGCGTGAGAGTTCGCATGTCAGCGTCGATGCGGTCCGCAATCGTCAGCATGATCGAGAGCCGCTCTGAGTCTCTGTTCTCAGGTGAGGGCATCAAAAGACCTGCATCAAGTCAGGCTCCACGTTGCGCCGTATTGGATCACGCAAGCTGCGGCGCATGATAAGGTCTATAGAGGTTCTGAGCGCCGCCGTGATTTGATCTTCGAGGGCAAATTGATCGAAATAGCTAAATCGTAAATCCGCCTCCTCCGTAAGGTCGTAAGCCAGATCCACATCGGAGTCCGGTCGCGCATCTCCCCGCGCCCGCGAGCCGAACAGGTACAGCGCGTCCAGCCCCGCCGAGCGGAGCTCCGGTTCCATCGCCTTGAGGCGCGTGACGATCTCGGCGGCGTTCACCGCGTTAACATAGCAGGACGCCGCAGGGGCCGCATCCCCTTTAACTTTCAGTAACCACGCCGCGTTAACGCCGTTCATTCTTTGGTGGTAGGCATTGGGCATGGGACGGTTCTCCCGACGAGCGATGGTCGCGGTGCTGGCCGCCGGCGTGGCGTCGGCCGCGCCCGCGCAGGGGCTGCTCGACTATGTCGGCCAATGCGTGCCGTTCGCGCGCGCGGCGTCGGGCATCCAAATTTACGGCGACGCCTGGACCTGGTGGGACCAGGCGGACGGACGGTACGATCGCGGTCACACGCCGCGGGCAGGCGCGGTGATCGTGTTCCAGAGAACCGGCCGCCTCCCGCTCGGCCACGTCGCGGTGGTCAGCCGCGTGGTGGAGAAGCGCGTCGTCATGCTCACCCACGCCAATTGGTCGCGTCAGAACGGCGAGCGCGGCCATGCCGAGCAGGACGTCACGCTGTTCGATGTCTCCCCCGACAATGACTGGTCGGCGGTCAAGGTCTGGTTCCGCGACTCCGACGGGCTGGGCGGCACCACCTATCCGGTCGCGGGCTTCATCTACGGCGACGGTCCGCCCGCGCGCGAGCTGACCGCGCGCCACCCCGATTATGTCGGGGCGCTGATCGACGCCTATGCGCCCGCCGGAAGAGTTCCCGCGCGCTAAGCCGCTAGGCGACGCCGCTCCGCTGTGCCACCAACCGCCGCGCAACGGCGGAGGATGACATGCGGGGATGGGTCGGCTGGACGGCGGCGGCGCTCGCGGCCGCGATCGGCACCGGGGCGGGCGCGCAGACCGCGTCGGATATCCCCAAAAGCTTCAAGCCCGCCGACGCCGGCTTCCGCTATGAACGCCGCGTCGCCGAGATCGCGATGCGCGACGGCGTCAAGCTCCACACCGTCCTGCTCGTCCCCAAGGGACTGAAGGACGCGCCGATCCTGCTGGAGCGCACGCCCTACGGCGCCGACGCCGCCATCAAGGACGGCGGCCCCGATCCCGAGCAGCTCGTCGCCCCGTGGCGTGCCGAGCTGGTCCGCGCCGGCTACATCCTCGCGGTGCAGGACGTGCGCGGCAAACATGGTTCGCAGGGCATCTATATCAACGAGCGCCCGCTGCGCGGTCCCCTCAATCCGACCAGGACCGATCATGCCACCGACGCCTGGGACACGGTCGACTGGCTGGTGAAGCACGTGCCCGAGGGCAACGGTCGGGTCGGCATGATCGGCACCAGCTATGACGGCATGATGGTCGCCATGGCGCTGACCGATCCGCACCCCGCGCTCAAGGCCGCCGTCCCCGCCAATCCGGTCATCAACACCTACAAGGGCGACGACGACTTCCACGGCGGCGCGACGCGCATCGCCGGCTATGACTATTATTACGAGCAGGATGCCGCGAAGGGCTCCGCCGGCGACCTGTGGCGGACGACCTACGACGACTATGACGAGTTCCTGCGCGCCGGCTCGGCGTCCGACTTCGTGCACGCGCGCGGGCTGGAACAGCTGCCGATCGTGCAGCGCCTCCACGATCATCCGACCTATGACAGCTACTGGCAGGCGCAGGCGCTGGAGGACATCCTGCCCAGGCACGCGCCGACCGTGCCGACGCTGTGGATCGCCGGCCAGTGGGACCAGGAGGACATCTACGGCGCGGTCGCCGCGTTCGAGGCGCTGGCGCCCGTCGATCCGCAGGGCCTCAACCACCTCGTGCTCGGCCCCTGGCGGCACGGCGGCTGGGTGGGCGACGGTGCCACGCTCGGCCCGATCAGGTTCGACGCCGATACCGCGCTTCAGTTCCGCCGCGACACGCTGCTCCCCTTTCTCGATGCCAACCTGAAGACGAACGGCGCGCCGGCCGCCCTGCCCCGCGTCCTGGCGTTCCAGACCGGCACGAACCGCTGGCAGCGGCTCGATCGCTGGCCCGCCGCACCGACGACCCAGCGGTGGTGGTTCGCCGCCGACGCCGCGCTCGCCCCGGCCGCGCCGGCGGCGGCGGGGGCGGACAGCTACGTCTCCGATCCGAAGAAGCCCGTCCCCTATCGCCTGCGCCCGATCCGGCCGACCTACGCGTCCGGCTCCACCTGGGGCCAGTGGCTGGTCGACGACCAGCGCCCGTTCAGCGACCGTCCCGACGTGCTCGCCTATACGTCCGCCCCGCTCACCGCCCCCGTCGCCATCGCCGGCGCGGCGGCGGTGAGCCTGGTCGCCAGCACGACCGGCACCGACGGCGATTTCGTCGCCAAGCTGATCGACGTCTACCCGGACCAGTATGCGGCCGATCCAAAGCTGAGCGGTTACCAGCTCGCGGTCGCCATGGACGTCCTGCGCGGCCGCTATCGCGACAGCCTGTCGGAGCCCAAGGCGATCCCCGCCGGCCAGCCTACCGTCTTCCGCATCGTGCTGCCCAACGCCAACCACGTCTTCCTGCCCGGCCACCGCATCATGGTGCAGGTGCAGTCGAGCTGGTTCCCGCTCTACGACCGCAACCCGCAGACCTTCGTCGCCAACATCTTCGACGCGAAGCCCGCCGACTATCGCGCGGCGACCGTCAGCGTCCGCTGGGGCGGCCAGGGCAGCTATGTCGAGCTGCCCGTGGTGCCCACGCCCTGATCCCCTGCTAGGAGGCGGCCATGTTCATCAACTTCCTCGACGAGCTGCGCCTGGCCGGCATTCCCGCCAGCCTGAAGGAGCACCTTACCCTCCTCGCCGCGCTGGACGCCGAGGTGATCGATCGCACGCCCGAGGACTTCTATTGTCTTGCGCGCGCGACCTATGTGAAGGACGAGGGCCTGCTCGACCGCTTCGACCAGGTCTTCGCCAAGGTCTTTCGCGGCATCGCCCACACATGGGGCCAGCAGACCGCCGAGATCCCCGCCGACTGGCTCCAGGCCGTCGCCGAGAAGTTCCTGACGCCCGAGGAGATGGAGCAGATCAAGTCGCTCGGCTCCTGGGACGAGATCATGGCAACGCTCAAGCAGCGGCTGGAGGAGCAGGAGGGCCGGCACCAGGGCGGCAGCAAGTGGATCGGCACCGGGGGCACCAGCCCCTACGGCAATGCCGGCTATAACCCCGAAGGCGTCCGCATCGGCGGCGAGGGCAAGCAGAAGCGCGCGCTGAAGGTTTGGGACCAGCGCGAGTTCAAGAACCTCGACAACACGCGCGAGCTCGGCACCCGCAACATCAAGGTGGCGCTCAGGCGCCTGCGCCGCTTCGCGCGCGAGGGCGCGGCCGACGAGCTGGACATCGACGCGACGATCGACGGCACCGCGCGCCAGGGCTGGCTGGACGTGGTGATGCGCCCGGAGCGGCACAACGCGGTCAAGCTGCTGCTCTGCCTCGACATCGGCGGCTCGATGGAGTCGTTCGTGAAGCTGTGCGAGGAGCTGTTCTCGGCCGCGACCACCGAGTTCAAGAACCTGGAGTTCTTCTATTTCCACAACTGCCCGTACGAGGGCCTGTGGAAGGACAACCGCCGCCGGTTCGAGGAGCGCACGCCGACCTGGGACGTGCTCCACAAGTTCGGTCACGATTACAAGCTGGTGTTCGTCGGCGATGCCAGCATGAGCCCCTACGAGATCACCCATCCCGGCGGCTCGGTGGAGCACTTCAACGAGGAATCGGGCGCGACCTGGATGCAGCGCCTGACCACCACCTATCCCGCCGCGGTCTGGCTGAATCCCATTCCGCAGCCGCAATGGGGCTATTCCCAGTCGGTGACGATCATCCGCGAGCTGATGAACGACCGCATGTATCCGCTGACGCTGGGCGGCCTGGACGAGGCGATGCGCGAGCTGACCAGGAAGCGGTAGCTTCTATGGGGACCGCGAGGGCGCGCACCGCGCGATCAACGGCGACTGCCGGGAAGCGCACCACGCCATAGCTCGTCCCGCCCGCCCGCACGCCCGCCCGCGGCCAGCGCGCCGCATCCTCCACTCCCGCCGCCAGACGCGCGCCCGTATCGCGCCTCGGCCCGGCATCGGACCGATGACGTGAAACGGCGCGGTGGGCCGGGTTCAGCAGGATGGATCGAGCTGGGCCGACGCGCCAGCCGCCGCGAATGCGAGACCAACCGCCCAACTCCGCAGCGTCAGCCTGCTCGTCCATCGAACGGAGCCGTTCATTCCCACTCGATCGTGCCCGGCGGTTTGCTCGTATAGTCGTACGTCACCCGGTTCACGCCGCGCACCTCGTTGACGATCCGCGTCGCGACGCGTGGCAGGAAGCCGCCGGGAAACTCGAACGCGTCCGCCGTCATCCCGTCGACGCTCGTCACCGCGCGCAGCGCGAGCACGTTGTCATAGGTCCGCCCGTCGCCCATCACGCCGACCGAGCGCACGGGCAGCAGCACCGCGAACGCCTGCCAGATCGCGTCGTAGAGCCCCGCGATGCGAATCTCCTCCAGGTAGATCGCGTCCGCCTTGCGCAGCGTGTCGCACCGGTCCTTCGTCACCTCGCCGGGGATCCGGATCGCCAGCCCCGGGCCGGGGAACGGGTGCCGCCCGACGAACACGTCCGGCAACCCCAGTTCGCGGCCCAGCGCGCGGACCTCGTCCTTGAACAGCTCGCGCAACGGCTCCACCAGCGCCATGTCCATGCGCGCGGGCAGGCCGCCGACATTGTGATGGCTCTTGATCGTGACGGACGGGCCGCCCGTGAAGCTCACGCTTTCGATCACGTCGGGGTAGAGCGTGCCCTGCGCCAGGAACGCCGCGCCCCCGATCTTGCGCGCCTCCGCCTCGAACACCTCGATGAAGGCGCCGCCGATGAACTTGCGCTTGGCCTCCGGGTCGGTGACGCCCGCCAGCCCGGCCAGGAACCGCGCCTCCGCCTGCACGTGGACGAGCGGGATGCCGTAATGCTCGCGGAACAGCCCGACGACCTGCTCCGCCTCGCCCGCGCGCAGCAGGCCGTGATCGACGAACACGCAGGTCAGCTGCTGGCCGATCGCCTCGTGGATCAGCACCGCCGCCACCGCGGAGTCCACCCCGCCCGACAGGCCGCAGATCACCCTGGCGTCGCCGACCTGCGCGCGGATGTCGGCGATCTTGGCCGCACGATATTCGGCCATCGTCCAGTCACCGGCGCAGCCGCAGATGGCCCGCGCGAAATTGGCGATCAGCCGGCCGCCGTCCGGCGTATGCACCACCTCCGGGTGAAACTGGACGCCATAGAAGCGCCGCCCCTCGTCGGCGGAGGCGGCGTAGGGCGCGCCGTCCGAGGTCGCGACCGCCACGAAACCCGGCGGCAGCGCATCGACCTTGTCGCCGTGGCTCATCCACACCTGGTGGCGCTCGCCGGGCCGCCACAGCCCGTCGAACAGCGCGCAATCGGCCTTCACGTCGACGAACGCCTTGCCGAACTCGCCGCCGTCGCCGCTCATCACGACCTCGCCGCCGAGCTGCGCGCTCATCAGCTGCTGGCCGTAGCAGATCCCCAGCACCGGCACGCCCGCGTCGAAGAAATGCTGCGGCGCGCGCGGGCTGGTCGCCTCCGTCACCGAGGCCGGGCCACCCGACAGGATGATGCCGCGCGGGCGCAGCCGGTCGAACGCCGCCTCGGCGGCCTGGAACGGCGCGATCTCGCTATAGACCCCCGCCTCGCGCACGCGCCGGGCGATGAGCTGCGTCACCTGGCTGCCGAAATCGACGATGAGGATCGAGTCGGGATGCTCCATCGCGGCGCCCTAGCGGCGCAGCGGCGGCGACGCAAAGCCGTCAGGCGGCCTCGGCGTAATCCTCGTCGTCGCTCAGCACCGGCCCGGAATCCTGCCCCTTGGCCGAAAGGTCGCGGTCGACGAACTCGATCACCGCCATCGGCGACGCGTCCGAGGCGCGGATGCCCGCCTTGATGATGCGGGTATAGCCGCCGTTGCGGTCCGCATAGCGCGTGGCCAGCACGTCGAACAGCTTCACCAGCTGCGCGTCGTCGAGCAGCCGCGCATGCGCCAGCCGGCGGTTGGAGAGCCCGCCATGCTTGCCCAGCGTCACCAGCTTCTCGACGTACGGCCGCAGCTCCTTGGCCTTGGCCACCGTGGTGGTGATCTGCTCGTGCTTGATGAGCGCGGCCGCCATGTTGCGGAACAGCGCCGCACGATGGGCCGAAGTACGCTGGAGCTTACGCCC
>NZ_CAXUEK010000054.1:0-18041 GCF_964250165.1 uncultured Sphingomonas sp.
ACAGCAGCGCTCTCGAACTGGCGCCGTCCGACGATTGGGACGACCCCGTGGCGATGCTAGACCACTTTTCGATCAGAGTGTCATATCCGGCGGCGGCGAAGTAGTTGGCGCATTCGGCTGGGGTGAACGCATCGAGGCATTCGCCGATGACGCGCCAGAGGTGGTCGACGGTGCGGGCAGCGGCCTTGCGCAGCAGCGTCTTGAGCTTGGTAAAGGCGTTCTCGATCGGATTGAAATCGGGCGAGTATGGCGGGAGGAAGAGGAGTTTGGCGCCTGCTGCCTCCACTGCCTCCCGGACGGCACTGCCCTTGTGGGCTGGCAGGTTGTCGAGGATCACGACATCAGCGGGCCGCAGCGTCGGCACGAGCACCTGTTGGGTGTAGGCGAGGAACACTCTCCCGTCATGGGGCCATCGAGCACCATCGGCGCGGTCATGCCGCTCAGTCTGAGCGCGCCGACGAAGGTGGTGGTCTTCCAGTGGCCGTGCGGGATCGCTGCCCGCAGCCGCTCGCCGCGTGGCGCACGTCCATGCAGCCGAGCCATCTTGGTGCTGGCGCCGGTCTCGTCAATGAACACCAGCGTGTGCGGGTCGAGATCGAGATGGCCCTCGAACCATGCCTCGCGGCGGCTCAGGACATCGGGGCGATCCTGCTCGGCCGCATGCCCGGTCTTTTGAGCGTGATCCAGCGACGCTTGAAGAAGCGCCACAAGCCCGCGACGCTGACGCCGAATCCCATGCCCTGCAAGCTCGGTACGCAGGTCGGCCAGCGTGATGTCGGACTTGCGCTCCAGCGCCCCCAGAGCGGCATGCGCCTCGATCCTTGCCGAGCGGCGATCATCGCCCTGCGGCTTGGGCGTCGCGTCCCCAACGGTCCTCGACAGCGCATGCCAGCGGATCGAACTCGATGCGCTCACCCCGAAGCGTGCCGCCGCCTGACGACACGACACACCTTCCTCGACAGCCGCAATCACGCGCTTACGAAGATCCACCGACAACGCTCTGGTCATGCATGCCCGACCTCCCGTGCCGGTATGCAGCTTGAATCAGATCAGAGGCATCTTGGGAATCCCTGCTGAATCAGTCAGCTCGAAACTTGCTCTAGAACGTCACGGTTAGCCCAGCGGCTCCAAATAACTTGGATGCCGCGTTGCTGGCGTTTCGATCTGACCGAAAGGTGCGCAAGCCCTTTGGAAGTCGTGCATAATTTCGCTCACGCCACGACCGCTCATATTTGAAATGTTATTATTACTATCAGTCGGTCCAAGCGCGGGGGGTCGGTTGGTGGGCGACGACCGGCTTCGGCCGCTCCCAAACGGTCACCGCGCGTCCGGCGCGCTCCGCGCGATGGCCGCTGGCACCTGCGGCAGGGTGTCGTATGGCAGATCGTGGTGCAGCGTGTTCGCCCACCGGATCAGCCACTCGTCTCCGTCAGGTCCGGCATACCGGTCCGGGATCGTGTAGGCAGCGTCCTTCATGGCGCGGTCGAGCGGCACGACTTTCAACCGGTTGGCGCGAAGGATCGCGGCGAGTTCGTCCACGCTCGCGGCATTGAGCCGGCTGGCGTGGAGCAGCAGGACGAACGCGGGCTCGCGCCCCAGCAGCCCGCGGCCGGCCGAACGATACCAAGCCACTGTGCGCCTGGTGAAGTCCAGGTAAGTCGCGCGCACTCGCAACGCCGTGGTCGCGTCGCCCATGGCGACGGCGGCATCGTAGGCATCGGCGAACTGCCAGTCGGAGTTCTCCATCGACGCCGGCGCGACCCGGTAGCCGTGGTCCTTCAACCAGCGCTCGAACCGGTCGCGGATCGCCAGCGTCGGGCCGGTTTCCAGATACGGGTGACGGAACCACCGTTCCCGACGGCCGCGCCGTGCGAGCAGAACCTTGGTCACCGACTCCCCGCGCACGACGTCGGCGATGTAGTCGTCGACCGGCGTGCTTGTCAGCGACAGGTGGGAATAGGTGTGGTTGCCGAGGTCCTCGCCCGCGTCGAGCCACCGCTGGAGCAGGCCGATCCGTTCTTCGCGGTCGGGACCTTCCAGCTGGCCCTCGTTGACGAACCCAGTCACCCGCCAGTGGTTGCGCCTGAAGCCGCGCAGCAGGTCTGACGTGATCCTCTCCGCCTCCGCAGGGGGCGCGTAAGCGCCAAACAGCGGCAGGTCGTCGACAGTGACGGCGACGCTGCGCGACTGCGCGGGTGCGGCGATCAGCGCCAGCGACGCGACCAGCAACCTGACGGCGCGGCTCATGTCGCTCTGGTCACCTCGACCGTGAGGTGGGAGATCGACGGGAGCCGGCCTAGGCGCTCGCGGTAGAAGTCGGCGGTTCGGCCCTTGCGGGTCTCGACCGCGACGATCGCGCCGAGATGGCCGGGCCCGAGCCGCCACAGGTGTAGGTCGACGACGTGATCGCCCTCGGCCTCGACGCCGCGCCGCAGCCGCTGCTCCAGCTCGCGGTCGGGAGTCATGTCCAGCAGGATCGCGCCGGTGTCGCGCACGAGCCCCCATGACCAGCTCGCGATCACCAACGCGCCGACGATGCCGGCGAGCGGGTCCATCCATAGCCAGCCGAACAGCCGCGCGAGCACCAGCCCGACGATCACCAGCGCCGAGACGGCGGCGTCGGCGAGCACGTGGACGACCGCCGCCCGCATGTTGTTGTCGCGGTGGTGGTCCCCATGAGCGTGGTCGTGCTCCTCGAAGTGCGCCTCGTGCTCGCCACCGGCGACGTGGAGGAGGGCGGTGAACGCGTGCGGCTCGGGGATCGCCGCCTCGCTCTCGAGATAGCCGTCGCGCGGGACCAGGGCGAACGCCTGCCTGGAGCCGTCGCCCCGCACCGTCGTCACCGTCGCCGGGCCCGGGTCGCTCTCGGACAGGTCGAAGGCGAGCCGGAAGCGCGGGGGTGCCCCCTCTTCGTGGATCGTCAACGACGCCAGACCGACCGACGTCTCAAGCCGGTGGCTTCCGTCGTCCGCGTGGTCTCCCCCGTGCGCAGGGCGGCCGTGGCCGTGATGGTCGTGGCCGTGGTGGTGACCATGGCCTTGGCCGTGATGGTGGTCGCCGCCGCCGAGCAGCCACGCGCTCGCAATGTTGACGCACAATCCCAGCACCGCGATCGGGATCGCCTCACCAAAGCGGATGGGCACCGGCGCGAGGAGCCGCGCGGCGGCCTCCCAGCCGATCAACAGCGCGATCATCGCCAGCACGACGGCGCTGGTGAAGCCCGCGAGGTCGCCGAGCTTGCCGGTGCCGAAGCTGAAGCGGGGGTCGCGCGCGTAGCGGCGGGAGAACGTGTAGGCGAGCGCCGCCAGCAGTAGCGCCCCCGCGTGCGTCGACATGTGCAGCCCGTCGGCGACGAGTGCGATCGAGCCGTAGGCGAGGCCGCCAGCGATCTCGATCAGCATCATCGCGCCGCACAGCGCGATCACGAACCAGGCGCGGCGCTCGTTCCGCTCGTGGCCGGCGCCGAGATACACATGGTCGTAGCGGGGCGCCCTCGTGACATCCTGGCGGGTCATTTCAGATACGTCCGGATCACCTCGAGCAGCTCTTCGGCGGCATCGCGGTTTAGGGCCTTGGGGTGTTCGTCGGCGTCGACCAGATGCGAGGTCACATGATCCTCGACCACCTCCGACATCAGCCCTGCCAGCGCACCGCGGGCACCCGCGATGCCGTGCAGCACCGCGCCGCAGGGCTCCTCATTCTCAATCGCGCGCTCGATACCCTCGATCTGCCCGCGCAGCCGCCGCACCCGCGCGAGCAATCTCTCCCTCTGCCTTGTGGTATGCATCGATACGGATTACCATACCCCTCCACCCTAATCCAGCTGTTGATCTGCTCGGCGAACGCTCTAATGCGGAGGATACATTGTATCCCGGAGTCGTTCATGTCTGCCGGCCCGACCATCCCTGTTACCGTCCTCACCGGCTATCTCGGCGCCGGCAAGACCACGCTCCTGAACCGCATCCTCTCGGAGAACCACGGGCGCAAATATGCCGTGATCGTCAACGAGTTCGGCGAGATCGGCATCGACAACGACCTGATCGTCGACGCGGACGAGGAGGTATTCGAGATGAACAACGGGTGCATCTGCTGCACCGTGCGTGGCGGCCTCATCGGCATCATCGAAGGGCTGATGAAGCGCAAGGATGCGTTCGACGCGATCGTCATCGAGACGACCGGCCTCGCCGACCCCGCGCCAGTCGCGCAGACCTTCTTCGTCGACGATGACGTGCGCGCCCGCGCCAGTCTCGACGCGATCGTGACGGTCGTCGACGCCCGCCACGTCGAGGCGCGGCTGGCCGACAGCCACGAGGCCGAGGAGCAGATCGCGTTCGCCGACGTGATCCTGCTCAACAAGACCGACCTGGTGGACGCGCAGGAGCTGGAGCGTGTTCGCCAGCGCGTGCGCTCGATCAACGGCCAGAGCGCCCGCGGCGGTGTTGCTGATGGACAACAGCAAGCTCCGTTCCGGCCAGCCGACGCTAAAGGGAGCCGAACGGGTATTGATATACTGTATCTTGCTCATCTATGCGGCCAAGGCGATCAGAGGAGCAGTTGATGATCAGAATTCTAGCCGGGGCGAGCGCGATCGCGCTGGCGGCGAGCGGCGCGGCCGCGCAGGTCAGCACGACGGGTGATCCCAATGCGGCGCAGAATGGCGCGGTATCCGGCCAAGGGCGCACGGATTCCGCACCAAGCCAGGTCGCGCCGAACGCGTCTTCGGACGTCGTCGTCACGGCGAAGCGTCTCGACGACGCGCGCGCCTCGATCCAGCCCGCGCTCGGTGCGACGAGCTACACGATCACCAACGACACGATCCAGGCATTGCCCGGCGGCGACAACCAGCCGTTCAACCAGGTCATTCTGCAGCTGCCCGGCGTGGTGCAGGACGGCTTCGGCCAGTTCCACGTCCGCGACGATCACAATAACCTGCAATACCGCATAAACGGCGTGATCCTGCCCGAAGGCATCGCGGTCTTCGGGCAGACGCTCAGCCCCCGCATCGTCGAGCGATTCAGCCTGCTGACCGGCGCCCTGCCGGCGCAATACGGGCTGCGCTCGGCCGGGATCATCGACATCACCACCAAGAGCGGGCTGTTCAATAATGGCGGCTCGGTGTCGGTCTATGGCGGCAGCTACAACACGATCGAGCCGTCGATCGAGTATGGCGGGCACAGCGGCAACACCAATTTCTTCGTCACCGGCGACTATCGCCGCAGCGATCGTGGCATCGAGGGCGTCGACGCGTCACACACGCCGCTGCACGACCGCACCGATCAGTATCAGACGTTCGCCTATCTCGATCACATCCTCGACGATAACAACCGGGTGTCGTTTGTGGGCGGCTACTCAAACCAGTATTTCCAGATCCCCAACCCGCGCGGACTGCAGCCGGACGGCACCTATTCGGTTGGCGGACGGACCGATTTCCTTTCGGACAACCTCAACGAGCGCCAGCTCGAGAAGACCGCCTTTGGCCAATTCGCGTTCCTACATGACTCGGGCCCGCTGACCTATCAGGCGTCGCTGTTCGCCCGCTACTCGTCGCTGCAATACAGGCCGGATGTCCTTGGCGAGCTGTTGTTCAACGGTCAGGCACAGAACGCTTACAAGCGCGACTTCACCTTTGGCGGGCAGCTCGACGCGGTGTACAAGCTGGGCGACGCGAACACGGTGCGTGGCGGCGTGATCGTCACCCGCGATCGCGGCACGACGCGGACCAATACCAGCGTGTTCGCGCTCGACCCCGATACGGGCGCGCAGGTCGGCGAGCCGTTCACCATCGCCGACAACAGCGGCCAGACCGAGGTGACGGAGAGCGTCTATTTGCAGGACGAGCTGAAGCTGCTGCCGGTGCTGACCTTCAATTTCGGCGGCCGCTTCGACCATTATAGCGGCTATCGCAGCGAAAGCGGGCTCTCGCCGCGCGCCAACCTCGTCTTTCAGCAGGGCGGCACGACGATCCACGCCGGCTATGCTCGCTATTTCTCGCCGCCGCCTTTCGAACTGGTCGCGACCACCTCGATCAACAAGTTCAACGGCACCAGCGCGGGTGCGACCCCGGACCCCGAAACCGGTCAGGTGCTCAACACCACGCCATTTGCCGAGCGGCAGAATTACTTCGACCTCGGCTTCCAGCAGAAGCTGGGCGACGCGTTCACCTTTGGCGTAGACGGCTATTATCGGCGCTCGCGCAACCTGATCGACGAGGGACAGTTCGGCGCGCCCATCGTGCTCACGCCGTTCAATTATCGCCGCGGCCGCATCCAGGGCGTCGAGGCGAACGCCAGCTACGCCGCGCACGGCCTGCTGGTGTATGGCAACTTCGCCTATGCGATCGCGCGCGGCACCACCGTGACCTCCAGCCAGTTCAACTTCGAAGGGCCGGCCTCCGACCCGACCACCGAGCTGGGCCAGATCGCGCGCAATTACATTTATCTCGACCACGATCAGACCTACACGGCCTCGGGAGGCATCTCCTATACGCTGCCCGACGGGATGCTGGGCGGGCTGAAGCTCGGGGCTAACGCGTTGTACGGCTCGGGGCTGCGCACCGATGGCGGCGTCCCCAACGGCGGCAAGCTGCCCGATTACGCGCAGGTTAACCTCACCGCGAGCTACCACCTCGCCAACCCCGGGATTGGTATCCGGTTCGACGTTATTAACATCGGCGATCATGTATATGAGATTCGCGACGGCTCGGGTGTCGGCGTCGGCGCTCCGCAATATGGTCCGCGGCGAGGTTTCTTCGTCGGGCTGTCGAAGGATCTGTGATCGGGATGCCGCGGGGGCGCTCCGCAGGGCTTCGCCAGCGGTCTAACAGGGGCGGCGCCGGTGGATCTCCCTCCCACCGGCGCCGATACCGCGGGTTTCAAGGCGCGGCGCGACCGTTGTGCCGAGGAGCAATGCGCAGCGCGAGGAGACGGACGCGATGACCGTGACGACGCCGTTGCTCCTGGGTTTGGCGGCGTCGCTGGCGACAATGCTGGGCGGTCTGGTGGCATTGCGCTGGCGGCATCGCTTGATGCTCATCCTCGGGCTGACCGCCGGCGTCGTGCTGGGGGTCGCCGTGTTCGACCTGCTGCCCGAAGCGATCGAGCTCGGCGCGCCGACGGTGGGCGGCCGGTGGCTCAGCGTGGCGGTGGCGACGGGGCTCGCCTGCTACATGCTGCTCGACCGCGGGACGGGAGGCACGGAGCCGTCGGCCAAGGGTTGGCGCGGCCATCTCGCGCCCGCCACGCTGACGCTCCACAGTCTGATCGATGGGCTCGGCATCGGCCTCTCCTTCCAGGCGAGCGCCAGCATGGGGTGGGTGGTCGCGACCGCTGTGCTGAGTCACGACCTCGCCGACGGCGTGAACACGGTCACGCTCAGCCTGTCGTCGCGCACCGAGATTGCGGCGCGCCGCTGGCTGGTCGCCAATGCCGCCGCGCCGTTCATCGGCGTTGTACTGGGTTTGGCCCTGAAGGTCTCGTCCGGCGCGCTTGCGCTTGTCCTCGCGGGCTTCGGAGGCGCCTTCCTCTACATCGGCGTAGGCGAGCTGCTGCCGCGCAGCTACCGCCTCGACCCGCGGCCGCGCACGACCGCCGCAAGCCTGGTCGGCGTCGCCCTGATCGCGCTCACCACGAGCCTCGTTCGCTAGTCGGTGAGCCGGGCGACGGCGAACGTCCACCCCAGCGCGACGCGATCCGCGTCGAACCGACTGGCCGCGTCGATCGCCGGGATCGCGCTATTCCTGCTCGCGGTCGGGCCGGCGACCCCCGCTCTCGCGTCGGCGGACCGCCTCACCGAACAACCGCGGCGGCCGATCGACGGAGGCATACTCTTCCTTGCTCAGGCTGCACGGGATGTCCGCTTCGCCCAGATGGAGCGCTTCTACACCGGGCACGAGATCCCTGCGGGACAACACGCGCGCCCGCTGACGCGGGGCCGCCACCTCTCTCTCGACGCCAGAGCGGTGGCGTCCTTCATCCGATCGGCGCACGCCACCGGGTTGATCGTGCTGCAGGCCGGGCGCGTCCGGCTCGAGCGCTACGCGGAGGGCGCCGGCCCGCACACCCGGTGGACATCCTTCTCGGTCACGAAGTCGGTCACCTCGATCCTCGCCGGAGCGGCGATACGGGACGGCTATATCCGATCCGTCGACGATCCGGCCACCGACTACCTGCCGCAACTCAGGGGCGGCGGTTACGACGGCGTCACGATCGCGCAACTGCTCACCATGACTTCGGGCGTGCGATGGAATGAGGATTACTCGGACCCCCTCTCCGACGTCGTCGGCCTGTATGGCTACAGGCCGCCAGCCGGCGAGGATCGCACCGTCGCCTACATGCGGCGGCTCCCCCGCGCGGCGCGGCCGGGAGAACGCTGGGCCTACAACACGGGCGAGACAGACCTGGTCGGGGCTCTCGTGCAGGGGGCTACGGGGCGTCCTCTCGCGACCTACCTCGCCCAGACGATATGGCGGCCATACGGGATGGCCCGCCAAGCCTATTGGCTGACCGATGCGCAAGGCAGGGACGCGGGAGGTTCCGGCTTGTCGATGACACTGCGGGACATGGCGCGACTGGGCCAGCTCGCGCTCGAAGGCGGCGACGGCATCGTCCCTGCCGGATGGTTCGCGACAGCCACGCGCCCGACCAGCATTATCGACGCGCGGGGCGACGGCTATGGCTATCTCTGGTGGACATACCGCAGAGGTCGCTTCGCCGCGCGGGGCATCTTCGGCCAGAGCATCCTCGTCGATCCCGCCAGCCGGACCGTGATCGCCATGGCCGCCGATTGGCACGCGCCACCGACGCGACGCTCTCGGCGGAGCGCGACCGCTTCGAAGCGGCCGTGATAGCGGCAGCGGGGCAGCCACGTGTCGCCCGACTGCATTCCTCAACATCAGTCTCGAAACAGCTGCCGCGCCGGCTGAACCCTCCTCCAGCTCTAGCTAGGGAAGCCCAGCCCTGACTCGAGCAGCAAGGTCATCAGACCCCGCCCCGTGCAACGCAAATTCAGAGGGCGACCCTCCTCGATCCGAACCGTGCGTCCGGGGCGTGCATAGAGGTTCCAGGCGGGCTCCGCCGAGGTCGCGACCGGGACGGTGCCGGCGAGCGCCGGCGCAACAGGCGTGAAAGTTCGCCGTCGCATCAGCGCGCCATCGCCACATTGTTCTTGCGGTCACGATCCGGCAGGCGGTGGTCGGGGTCCAGCTCGGCGCGCACGATGTGGCCGGCGGGCACCGGCACCGCGGTCGCGGCTTGCCTGATCCAGGTCTCTGCCGGCAGCCGCACATCGGTGGTGTGTCCGTCGGCATAGGTCAGGCGCAGCGTCGCGGGCATCACCAGCTTGTCGCGCGCCTCCACCCGCACTTGCACCGACCCGTCCCTCGCCTGCTCGATGCCTGCGACCGCCAGGTCCATCTGCCACTTTTGCTGATACCAGCCGCGCCACCACCAGCTCAGGTCTTCGCCCGCCTCGCTCTCCATCGCGCGGAAGAAGTCGGCCGGCTTGGGGTGCTTGTACGCCCAGGCGGCGACGAAGCGGCGAAAGGCAGGGTCGAAGCGCTCGGGCCCGAGGATGTCCTCGCGCAGCAGCTTCAGCCCCAGTGCCGACTTGAAGTAGGTGACGGGGTGGCGATATTGCTCCGTCACCGTGTCGGCGCGCGACAGGATCGGCGGCGCGTCTGAATCGGTGAGCACCGGCAGGATCTCATCGACCGGGTTGCCGCCGCCGGGTGCGAACTCGCTGTCGCGCTTGGGCGCATACTCACCGTGGTTGAAGTCGTCGGACTCATAGGTGTCAATGAAGGTGTTGAAGCCCTCGTCCATCCAGGCGTGACGACGCTCGTCGAAGCCGACGATCATCGGGAACCAGGAATGGCCGATCTCGTGCGCGGTGATCCAGAACAGCGTCTTGCCGGCGTCCTCCGGCCCGTCGAAGACGATGCCGGGATATTCCATGCCGCTCGACGGCCCCGCGACGTTGATCGCGGCGGGCCATGGATAGGGATACCAGCGGGCCGACATGCGCTCGACCGTGTCCTTCACATATTCGGTCGAGCGGCCCCACTTCACCGTCCCCTGGCTCTCGGGCGGGTAATAGGACATCGCCAGCGAGGACCTGCCGCCCGGCAGGCGGATGCGCGCGGCGTCCCAGATGAAGTCGCTTGAAGCGCTCCAAGCGACGTCGCGCGTGCTCGTCATGCGGTAGTGCCAGGTCTTCGTGCCCGCCCGCGGCGCTGCGGCGAGATCGTCGGGCCCGCGCACCGTCACCGTCTCGTCGCTCGCGGCCGCACGCGCGAGGCGCTGACGCTCGGCCGGGCTCAGCACCTCGGCCGGGTCCTGCAGCGCGCCCGATCCGGCCACCGTCATGCCCGCGGGCAGCGTCACCCAATAATCGATGTCGCCATATTCCAGGTAGAACTCCTGCCCGAGATAGGGCGCGGTGTCCCAGCCGCGGATGTCGTCAAACACCGCCAGGCGCGGGTACCATTGCGCGATGTCGTACACCTCCGCGCCGCTCTTCGTCTTGCCCCACGATGTGCGGCCGCCCCAGGGCGCTGCAGGCACGGTATAATGGTAACGGATCGTCACCACCGCCTTGCCGCCGGGCGCGAGCGGCGCGGGAAGCGGGAGCTGCGCGCGCGTGTCGGTGACCAGCGGCGTCACCGCCGTGGCGGCCCGCCCGGCCACCGCGACGCTCACCGCGTCCAGCGTCATCCCGTCGGTCGATCCGCCCACGCCGCGGCTGCCGCCGCCGGTCAGCATCCCGCGCGAGCCGGGCTTGTAGATGTTCTGGTCGAGCTGCAACCACAGCACGTCGAGCGTCGCCGGGCTATTGTTCGTGTAGGCGATCGTCACGGTCGCGGCGATTGCGTGTGTGGCCGGGTCGAGCGTCGCGTGGATCGCGTAATCGGCGCGGTTCTGCCAATAGCGAGGGCCGGGCAGGCCGTCGGCGCCGCGCTGCGCGTTCACCGCCTGCCCCATGTCGAACGGCGCGAAGGTCTCGCGCGGCTGATAGGTCTGCGCCGTGGCGGCGGCCGCCGTGATTGCGAGCAAGGGCATCCACTTGCGCGTCCTCAACTCCGCCCGCTCCTCTGCCGTTGGGTGACATTGTCTCGCGAGGGTTAGAGGCTGCCGGGTAGGGTCGCAAGTCGTTGGAAGCCGGTTGGGTGGGGCGGCGGCTCGCCAAGCCGACGCTTTCCTGCGGTAGGACGCGGCGTGGTGACGAGGCAATCGGGTAACGATATAGTATCACTCATAGTCTCACCGACGGAGGATTCGTGCTCTTCTCGCTGATCTTGGCCGCTGCCGCCATCGCCGGCAGCCCTGCCGCGGAGGCGCGGCCCGTGACGGAGGCCGGCGCGCCGCTGGCCGGGCCGGCGATCGTGGTGCTGTGGGCGAGCTGGTGTGCGTCGTGCAAAGCCGAGGTGCAGCGGCTGCCGCGCCTTGCCGCCGCGGCCGCGCCGCTGCCGATACGCACGCTCGCCATCGACCCGGCCGACGTCGCGCGCAAGCTGCTGATCGAGCGCAGCATGCCGCTCGAGGGCGCTTATGCGGACGCGCGCCCGCCGCGCGCGGTTCTGGACGGCTGGGGCGGCGCGGGATCGGCGCTGCCGATCGCGGTCGCGCTCGATGCGAAGGGGCAGGTGTGCGGACGCAAGCTCGGCCTGCTCGGCACCGACCAGTTGCGCGACTGGGCGGCGCGCTGCCGATGACGGCGGGGCTGGTCGCGAAGGGGCTGGTTGCGGGCTATCGCGGCCGGTCGATCTCTAAGGTGTCTTACCTCTCCGTCGCGCCGGGCGGGGCGGCGATGCTGGGTGGCCGTTCGGGCGCGGGCAAGACCACGCTGCTGCTCGCCATCGCCGGGTTGGCCGACCGGCTCGACGGAGCCATCTGCCTCGACGACGTCGACCTCGCCGGCCTGCCGCCGAGGCGCCGCGACCGTCATCGCGGCGAGCACATCGGGCTTGTCTTCCAGGATCTCCACCTCGTGCCGGGCCTGAGCGCGGTCGACAACATGCTGCTCGCTCCCTTCGCGAGCGGAGCGCGGCCCGACCGCGCGCGTGCGGTCGCGCTGCTCGAACGTCTCGGGGTCGGCCATCGCGCGCGGGCCCGCGCCGAGACGCTCAGCCGTGGCGAGGCGCAGCGGGTCGCGATCGCGCGCACGACGCTGATGAACCCGCGCCTGATTCTCGCCGATGAGCCCACGGCCAGTCTGGACGACGAGGCCGCGGCCGCGGTGATCGACCTGCTGCTGGAGGCGACCCGTGAGAGCGGCGCGGCGCTGGTGGTCGCGACCCACGACGCGCGCGTGCGGGCGCGCGTCGGCCAGTCGGTCGAGGCGGAGGCGGCATGACGTTTCGGCTGATCTGGGCGTCGATCCGGCGCAAGCCGCTCGGCTGGGCCTTCCACATGCTGTCGCTGGCGCTGGGCGTCGCCGTGGTCGTCGCGCTCCTCGCGATCAACACGGGGTTGAGCAGGCGGTTCGACCGCGACTTGGCGGGCATCGACCTGGTGGTCAGCGGCAAGGGCAGCCCCTTGCAGATCATCCTGTCGACCGTATTCGAGATCGACCAGCCGACGGGCAACATCCCGCTCTCCGTGCTCACGCGGCTCCAGCACAACATGCTGGTCAAGGATGCGGTGCCGCTGTCGCTCGGCGATAACATCTCGGGCTACCGCATCGTCGGCACTAGCCCGGCCTATGCCAGCCTGTACGGCGCGAAGCTGGCGAGCGGCGCGTTCTGGAAGCAGCCGCTCCAGGCGGTCCTTGGCGCGGAAGTTGCGCGCGAAGAGCGTCTCGGCATCGGCGACAGCTTCGTCGGTGAGCACGGGCTCGCGCGGGGCGGGGAGAAGCACACCGCCACGCCCTACAAGGTGGTCGGCGTGCTCGCCCCCACCGGCGCGATCATCGACCGGCTCGCGATCACCGACATCAGCAGCGTCTGGAAGGTCCACGAGCACGAGAATGCGGAGCACGCCGCCGCGCTCGCCAGCGAAACGCGCGGCGACGAAGGGCCGGATCTCTACCCTGCGGTCGGCCAGCAGGTGACCGCCGTCCTGGTCCGCTACCGCTCGGTGATGGGGGCGCTGATGGTGCCGCGGCTGCTCCAGCGCGAGCCCAACGCGCAGACCGCGGTGCCCGCGCTGGAGCTGAACCGCCTCAACACACTGCTCGGCACGGGCGGCGACATGCTGCGCGGGTTCGGCATCGGCCTGCTCGCCTTGTCGGCGCTGGGCTTCTTCGTGGCGCTGCTGACGGCGGTGGGCGAGCGGCGGCGCGAGCTGGCGCTGCTGCGCGCGCTCGGTAGCGGACCGGGGCTTCTCCTGCGGCTCGTGCTGGTCGAGGCGCTGCTGCTCGGGTTAGTCGGCGGCGTCGCGGGACTGGCGCTGGGCCGGGTCGCGGCGAGCGTTGCGGCTCAGGCCGTCGCCGGCCATGGCGGCCCGGCGCTGGCGCTCCCGCCCGTGGGCGCGGCGGATGCCCTGATCGTGCTCGCCGCGATGCTGCTGGCCCTGCTCGCCGCCATCGTTCCATCGGTTGCGGCCTACCGCCTGCGACCCGCGCAGGTTCTGAGGAGTTGAACATGAAGAGGATCATTTCGGCGCTCGCGCTGGCGACGCTCCCAGCCGTTCCCGCCGTGGCCCAGTTCTACCCCGGCGCGCAGCGCGACTTGGGGGCCCAATGGCAACGGGACGCTGGATCACGAGGACGACCTCCGCTGGGTGTTCTTCCACGACGCCAGGGTGACCGCCGACGAGGCCAAGGGCGTGTACCGGGCGACCTTCTCGCCGCTGCTGAAGAAGGAGGACGGATCCTCCTTCTCGATCAGCGGCTACATGCTGCCGGTCGATGCGAGCACCACGTCGCCGCACTTCGTGCTGACCCGGCGGAGCGCCGGATGTCCGTTCTGCCCGCCGAACGAGCCCACGGAGGCGATCGAGGTCTTCACGACCAAGCCGGTCGCCTACACCCAGTCGCCCATCACCGTGGAGGGCACGCTGCACCTCGTCACGGAGAGCGGCAAGGGTCTCTTCTTCAAGCTGGATGAGGCGAGGAAGTTATGAGAAGGGGAATGGCGCTGGCGCTGGCGCTGGTCGCAGCGGCCGCGGCATGGCAGCCGGCGGTGGGTCAGGTCCAGGGGGCGGGCGAGCGGACGGCGCAGGCCGCGCTGCCCCAGGGACGTTCGCCGCTCTGGGCGACGCTCAGGACGACCAGGATCGCGGAGGACGATGCGCGCGGCATCTTCACCGCCAGCCACCCGCCCGCGGTGAAGGCGCTGGTGGGCAGGATGCTGACGCTGCCCGGCTTCATCATGCCGCTCGACGCGGCGACGCACGGCGACCACTTCCTCCTCTCGAAATACACCCCCGTCTGCGCGTTCTGCCCACCCGGCGAACCCAACGAGGTCGTCGAAGTCCGCACGGCGAGGCCGATCGCCTTTTCTTCCAAGCTGGTGAACGTGACCGGGACGTTCGGGCTGGAGAACAACGGCGACAACGGTCTTTTCTTCCGAATGACGGGCGCGCAGGTCCGCTGACGGGGTGGCACCGTTGCTCCTGCTCGCGGCCTCTCCGGACGCGGTCGGCGCCTGGGCGCCCGTCGGCGTGACCGACTCGCGGCTGCGCGTCTTCGTCGAGCGTAGCAGCGTGAGGGTCTCGGGCGACCGACGCACCGCGCGGGTGCGCATCGGGTCGCCCGGCGCGATCGCGGGCCCCATCGTGCTCGTTTACCAGGACGAGGAGGTCGACTGCCGGGCCAGGACCTGGCGATTGGCGGCATACGATGCGCGGGATGCGGATGATCGCATCGTCCGGCAGGGCAAGTCGGCCGCTGCGGCCCTTCCCGTGGTGGAGGGCACAATCGGCGAGGCGGTCCTGTCGACAGTCTGCACTATGGCCGCTGGATCCTGACTATTCCTCCCCCGCCGCGCTGCAGGTCTCGCACAGGCCTTCGACCTCGATGACCAGCCTGGTCGCGCTGAAGTCCCGCCGGCGCGCGATCGCGCGCAGTTCGCTGGCGTCGATCGCGCCCTCGAGGGCGGCATAGGCGCCGCAGCGCCTGCATAGCGCAACACCCGCCGCCTCGTCTCCCGGCGGAAGATAGCCTGACGCGAGTTCGACCCGCTTCAGCTTTCCGGCGACGAACAGCTCCTGAAGCGCGCGGAACACGGCCGGCTGCTTCAGCCTCTCCCCTTCCCCGTTCAGCATGGCCGCTAGACGGACCGCGCCAAGCGGCCGATCCGCGCGGTCGATCATCTCGGCGAGCCGGCGTCTCAGCCAGCCGTCGGGCCGTCGGTCGCTAGCAACCGCAGGCATGACGCCTGCGCCAGTTCATCACGTGCGCGCCGGCCAGCAGCACGCTTCCCGCGACGGTGACCGGCGTCTCGGCCCAGGTCTCGCCTAGAACGAGAGCGCCCAATGCCATGAGCGACAGCCCGCACAGGCCCAACGCCAAGGGTAGCAGCTCGCCATGGCGTGACCGCCCCTGCAGCAGCGCGAGCAGAGCGGCAGGCGCTGCCAGGCCGAGCACCCAGAGGTGGAAGCTCTCCGGGACGGCGAGAACGGAGGTGAGCGCGGGCAGCGCCGCCATCAGGATCGGCAGCGCGAGGCAGTGCGCCAGGCAGGCGGCCGATGCGCCGATCGCGACGCGCTCCACCCAGTCGACGCTTGTCGTGCTCCCCGTCATCCCGGAATTGGCCCTTGCCCACTATCCTGTCCAGCAGGCAATGATACATCATATCCTGATTCGCAAGGAGGATGCGGGTAGTAACGGGCTGTCGAGTTCGTCGGCGGCGGCCTGGTTCCGGACAGGTTCGGCGTAGTCCATCGGTCTTCAGCGTTGCTGCACGGCCTAATGACGCTGCGCGCAACACCTGCATAATTGAGATGAACAAGCGTCTGGTTCCGGGCGGCGATTGCTGGCCGCTGAACGGCTGGTTGTGGGTCAGATCGTCACCGGCGCCAACAGCGGCATCGGCTGGCACACCGCGCTCGAGCTGGCGCGCGCCGGGGCCGAGGTGGCGCTGCCGACCCGCTCGGCAGCGAAGGGAGAGGATGCGACTGCCTGTATCCGTCGCGAAGTCCCGGGCGCCCGCCTCGTCACTAGCGTGCTCGACCTGCCGACCTCGCCTCGGTGCATATGCTCGCTGCCCGGATGATCGAGGAGGACCACCCCTCGACGTCCTCGTTAACACTGCCGGCATCATGGCGCTGCCCAGGCGGACGCTCAGTCGTGATAGCTACGCGCTGATGCTGACGCCTGGCAACGTCGCCGACGTGAAGGCCGATCTATGAAGCAAGCCCGTGATGCATCACTGATGCCTGTTAACCCAAGTCACTTGCTCGGTTTGCGGGTGAATAGTTCCGGATAACTGCCGTAGCCACGTAGCTTCATTGTTAATCCGTTCGGAGTCGCCCTCAATCCACCAGGCGCGGCGTTCGGGCGACCACCGATAGCCAGCCGCCTTGAGCACGTCCTTGTGCTCGAACGGCGCCCGGTTGGCGTAGAGCCGGTGAGTGACGCGGCGGGCGGTGTCGACGAGGTGGGCCGCGACCGACCGTCCATCTCCTGCCGCCGAGGTGAGCAGGCATGTGGTCGCCCACACGTCGGCAGCCGCGCGGTGGGCATCGGGCAGGAAGAACCCCGCCTGCGTCAACAGGCCAGCAATGCTGCGGCCGCCGCTCCAGCCCAGAGCCGGCCAGTCGACCTCGGCCATCGAACAAGCCCCGGGCAAGCTCGCCAACTGAGGAAAACGCCGGATAGCAAACCGCGGTCGAAGCGCGCGTTGTGCGCCACCATCACCTGGACCCCGCGAAGCGATTTTTACGACTTCGGCGTCGGGGATCCACTTGCCGATCAGCATGTCCGACGTGATGTGCGTCAGCCGCTCGATCTCGATCGATAGATCCTCGGCCGGGTCTTCCAGCCAGGACTGCGGCGGCGTCACGTCGACCACGTCGCCGGCATCGAGATCGATCGACAGGGTGCCGATGGCGAGCTCGATGATCTTGTGCCGCTCCGGATCAAGTCCGGTCGTCTCGCAATCCACGATGCCAAGCTTCATGACGTTGTTCGGGATGGGCATTGACCGGCACCAGATCTCTTCGGGCTGCGGCAGGCGACGCAGCACGCGGTAGTCACCCAATTGTTCGAGCCTGCGGGCGAGCCGCTCACCGCGGCGGTTGGGATTGAGGTGGTAGAAGGACATATCTTGTTCCCTGAATGACGAACGCCCGCCGCTCCGGGGAGCGACGGCGTCGGAGACGTGAGTAGGCGGAGAGGATCAAGCGGCGAGCGCGGGTCGCGTCCCGATGACCCGGAACCAGTCATCTTCGGCGGTGCGGATCTGGTCGGCATTGGCAAGCCATTGCCACTGGCGCGACCCGCACCGGCCGGTGGGACGCCAGAACCGCGCCGTGGCGAGCAGGTGAACGTGAGGCGGCCCGGGCAGGATGCCGTTCGCCCCCTTGGGCGCGTGGATCGCCCAGTCGACGATCATGCCTTTGTCAACCAGATGGCGGTAGGCGTAATGCTCGACCAGCCAGGTTCAGCGCGCCGGATCGGCCTCTGGCGGCAGGTCGGCAACGATATGCATCGCGGTGATCGCGCGCGGTCCCTCGAGCGCCGCCGCGTCGTCGGCATCGCGCCACAGCGTATCGCCGGAACGCAGCCGGGGCCGCAGCTTCTGCGGATGGCAGCGCCCGGCGGCGACGAGATCGCCGCGAGGGACATAGCCGTCCGGCACCTTGCCGAACCGGTCGCTGCCGGCGACGCGGTTGATATACAGGTAGCTGGCGGTGGGCGGTGTAATGCGTCGAATATGGCCCTTCGGTGGACCGGCTCTCGCGTCCCGCGGCGCAGACGGGCCGGGCGTTGAACGGCGGGCGCCGGCGCAAGTTGCTGCGCCCCGCCTCGGACGAGCGAGGCACGGTGATGCTATCGGACATTCTGGCATTCCTTTCAGCTGTGATCGCGCGGTCGCTGCTGCAACGCACGGAGCCGTCAGCGACGGATCAATGCTTTCTGCATTTTCCCATCACCTTCCGGCT
>NZ_CAXUEK010000055.1:0-17789 GCF_964250165.1 uncultured Sphingomonas sp.
CGCTGCAATCGCACTGCAGAGGTCAGGGGTTCGATTCCCCTCGGCTCCACCACCGCGCAGGCGCCAGACGGGCTAGCCAGCTAGCGCGCAGAGCGCCAAGCGCGGCCGGCCTCGGCCCGCCGAGGACCGACGACGCGGGATCAACTCCCGCGTCGCGACCGTCCAGCTCAACTCACCGCCCCGCCGCCGTCCGCTGCTGCGCCGCCACCTTGGCCTTGTGCTTGTAGTAGTAATGCCCTGCCGCACACCCGGCCATCGCGCCGGCGATGGCATGGTGGTGCGCGTAATGGCCCGCCACGCCGCCCGCGACCGCACCGCGGATACAGCCCTTGGCGAGCACGGGCGCCGGCGCCGCGAGCGCGGCGGCCGCGATGACGAGAGTGGCGCTGTTCCTGAACATGATGATCCTCCTTGATCGAGCTTGCTGAACCGGCGGAACGGCGGCGGTGTTCCCTGCCGCAGGCGGTGGCGACCGGCGCCCGCCGGGCGCATAGAGGCTTGATGCCCGATCCGTTGCCCTCCGCGATCCCCGCCGCCACGCTGGTGATCTTCCGCGACGCCGCCGGCGGCGGCGCGCCCGAGCTGCTGCTGGTCGAACGCGCCAAGGCGATGGCGTTCGCGGGCGGGGCGCTGGTATTTCCCGGCGGGCGCGTCGATCCGGGCGACCGGACGCTCGCCGAGACGCTGGGCGGCGATGCGGACGAGACCGCCCACCGGATCGCCGCGGTGCGCGAGACGATCGAGGAAGTGGGGCTGCCGATCGGGATCGCGCGCCCCCCGACACCGGCCGCGCTCGCCACCCTGCGCGCGGCGCTGCACGGCGGCGCGGCGTTCGGCGAGGCGCTCGCGGCGGACGGGACCGCGCTGGCGCTCGACGGCCTCGTTCCTTTCGCGCGCTGGCGGCCGGCGCACCCCGACATGCGCATCTTCGACACCCGCTTCTATCTCGCCCCGCTGCCCGCGGGTGCGCCGGACGCGACCGTCGACCGGACGGAGAACACCCGCCTGACCTGGGCGACCGCCGCGCAGGTGCTGGGCGACGCCGATGCGGGCCGCGCCACCATCATCTATCCCACCCGCCGCAACCTGGAGCGCCTCGCGCTGTTCGGCAGCTTCGCCGAGGCCGCCGCCCACGCCCGCGCCTATCCGGTGCGGACGATCACCCCCGTGACCGAGGAGCGCGACGGCCGCCCGCATCTCTGCATCCCCGACGACCTGGGCTACCCCATCACCGCCGAGCCGATGCGCAACGCGATGCGCGGCTGAGGCGCGACAAGGAGCCGCAGGGTGAGGCGTTTCGCCGCGTTCGCGGTGCTTGCGGTGGTGGCCGCGCTGGTCGTGCTGGCGCTCGGCCACCGCTCGCTCGCGCCGCTCGATCTCGGCGATCCGGCCGGCGTCGCGACCGGGGCGAAGCTGGCGGCGCTGGCGGACGACTTCCCGCGCTGCCGCGCGCTGCTCGACCGCGCCGGCGTGCGCTACATGGCGCTGCCGCCGCGCCATGACGGGCCGAGCTGCGGCTACGCCGACGCCGTGCGCTTCGCGCCGGGCGGATCGCGGCGCATCGCGTTCGCGCCCGCCAATCTCGGCATCGCCTGCCCGGTCGCCGCCGCGCTGGCGATGTGGGAGTGGGACGTGGTGCAGCCCGCCGCCCTGCGCCGCTTCGGCGTGGCGGTAGTCGCGATCGACCATTTCGGCAGCTACAATTGTCGCCGCATCTCGCACCGCGACGTCGGCGCATGGAGCGAGCACGCGACCGCGGATGCGGTCGACGTCGCCGGCTTCCGCTTCGCCGACGGCCGCCGCGTGACGGTGGCGCGCGACTGGCAGCCCCGCGGCCCGGCGGCGGAGTTCCTGCATGACGTGCGCGACGGCGCCTGCCCGCTATTCGCGACGGTGCTGTCGCCCGACTACAATGCCGCGCACCACGATCACCTGCACCTCGATCAGGCGCGCCGCGGCGGCTGGGGCTGGCGCGCGTGCCGGTGACACGGGTCGGGGGGTTGCGGCTGACGCGACGTCAGCCTGTAGAACCCGATTCGTCATGGACACGCTCGACATCGCCGAGGTCGCCCGCCGGACCGGGCTGACCGTGCGCGCGCTGCGCTTCTACGAGGCGCGCGGGCTGGTCGCACCGCTGCGCGCGGCGAGCGGGCGGCGCTTCTACGGCGCGGGCGAGCTGGCCCGGCTGCACGCGGTGGTGGCGCTCAAGCGCGCGGGCTTCTCGCTCGCCGAGATCGCGGCGATGCTGCGCGAGCGCCGGCCCGATCTCGGCCGGCTCGTCGCCGCGCGGCTGGCGGAGGTTGAGCGCCGCGCCGCCGAGCTCGCCGCCACGCGCACGCTGCTCGGCCAGGTTCAGTCCCGCCTCGATCGCGGCGATCCGATCGACGTCGCGACCTTGTGCTCGCTTATTCAGGCAGGAGACCGGACGATGGAACAGGAGAATTGGGCTGCGGTCACCGACCGCTATCTGTCGGAAGGGGGCAAGCGCGATTTCGCGGCGTCGGCCTATCCGGCCGATTTCGACCAGGCTGCCCATGCGGCGAAGTGGGCGGATCTGGCGGCGCGGATCGAAGCCGCACTGCCGCTGGACCCGACCGGCGACCGCGCGCGCGCGTTCCGGCGCGAATGGTTCGAGCTGCTCGGGCCGTTCACCGCCATCGCGACGCCGGCCATGAAACAGGATGTCGGGCGGCTCTACGACCATGTCGACGAGTGGCAGGGCGAGCAGACGCCGCCCTTCTCCGCCAGGGTCTGGGCGTTCATCCAGTCGGTGCCGGCGTAATCCGAACTGCGTCATGCCGGCCTTGCGCCGGCATGACGGAGGATCAGTTGGGCAGCGCCGCGCCGGTGTCGACCTTCTCGACCCAGTAAGGAAAGAACGCCGGCTTGCGGTTCGACCAGCCGGACGCGGTGGCGGCGGCTTCGCTGATCGACTGGAGCAATTTACGGCGCAGCTCCGGATGCAGGTGCGGCAGCGCCGCGGCCGCGCAGAAGGCGGACGGCAGCCACGGGCGCACCTCCGCGCCGATCAGCCGCTCGTAGAGGAAGCGGACGGCGGAGAAGCTGGTCAGTCGCCCCTGCCCCAGGTCGAACGCGGTGACGGTGACGAGCGGCGCCAGCAGCGGCTCCAGCTCCTCCAGTCCGCTGTCGTCGGGGATGCGCTCGCGCAGCTCGGGCAGGATCGCGTAGACCCGGGCCTGGGCGCGGATGCTCGCCGCCTCGACCACGTCGCGCGACCAACGGACCATCGCGTCCTCGCGATCGAGCCCGATGTCGAGGCTGCGCCGGATGTAGCGCTGCGTCGCCGACGCGAAGCCGGCGAACTCCTTCATCTCGGCCAGCGTCATCACGCCTTCGGCCTGCTTGCTCCTGGAACCCATCGCCACCACCCCGCCGTTCGAGACGCTTCACCATAGGCCGGAGCGGTTAACGTGGCCGTTAACGCTGCCGGCAGCCGGCGTTCACATGCGACCAGCAAAACTGGTGCGCCGCAACACGGTTTGCGGTGAACGGAGCGTGCGAACATGAAATGCCGCTATTGTGCGGCTTTGACGCAACAATCGTGCAGGAGCACTGTCGAACCAGCGAAAGCGGGCGCCGGGCAATGGCGGCGCGCCCTTCGTCAGCGCTCGTCCTGGAGCTTGCGCTCCGCCTCTTCGTCGAAACCGGACGACGGCGCCGGATCACCGCTGCTGGTCGATAGCGTCGTCGAGGGCGGGTCGCTGGCGTCCATGCTCTCGTCGAGTGCATTGTCGAGCTGCGCCTGCTTGTTCTCGGGATCGCGCTCCAGCCGGCGCTGGATCGAGGGGTCCTGACCTGCATCCTGGCGCGGATCGCGTTCCTGGTTGCCCGTATTCGGCGCGCCGCCCTCGTGCGACTCCGCCGCGGGGGCGACCGACAGGGTATCGAGCGGACGATCGGTGTCGGACATGCTGGCCTCCATCATTCCATGGGAAAACGACCGCGCCGCCCCGGCGTTCCTCCCCCACACGAGAAGGGGCCCGGCGGTCGCCCGCCGAGCCCCGTTCGTCGCAAGGCCGAAGCCTCAGCTGCGCTGCGCGCCGAACAGCCGCAGGATGAACAGGAACATGTTGATGAAGTCGAGGTAGAGCGACAGCGCCGCCATCACCACGACGCGGTCGACCTGATCGGTGCCGGCGACATATTCGTACATCGCCTTTGTCCGCTGCGTGTCATAGGCGGTCAGCCCCGCGAAGATCAGCACGCCCACGATGCTGACCATCAGGTTCAGCGCCGGGACAAAGATCGCGATGACGCTGGCGACCAACAGGCCGATCAGTCCGACCGTCAGGAACGCGCCGAACGCGGACAGGTCGCGCTTCGTGGTGTAGCCGACCAGGCTCAGCCCGGCGAAACCCGCCGCCGCGGCGAAGAACGCGCCGGCAACCGAGGTGCCGGTATAGGCCAGGAACACGGTGGAAAGCGACAGGCCCATCAGCACCGCAAACGCCCAGAACAGCGCCTTCAGCGTGCCAGTCTGCATCCGCTGCTGGCCGAAGCTCATCGCGAAGACGATGCCGAGCGGCGCGATCGTCACGATCCAGCCCAGCGCGTTGGGCTTGCCGGTGACCGGATCGAACAGCGTCGCCACCGCGCCGCTGAACGCGAAGGCCAGCGCGACGATGCCGGTGAGCAGCACGCCCGACGTCATGTAGTTGTAGACGGACAGCATGTAGGACCGAAGACCCGCGTCGTACGCGTCCGAGCGCGTCGCCGCCGCGCCGACCCGGAAGGGCGTCGCGCTCGACCGGGGATCTGACCAGTTGGCCATGGTGAAGCACACTCCAAACGTCGACGGATCGCCGACTCTTGCGGATATCGGCGGAGTGCGGGGTGTTTTCAAGCGAAACCGGACGGGTATGAAGGAGCGATGTCGCTCCGCCTGTTCGTCGCGCTCCGGCCGCCGGTCGCGATCCGCGAGCGGCTGCTCGCGCTGATGGGCGGCATCGCTGCCGCGCGCTGGCAGGACGACGAGCAGCTGCACCTGACGCTGCGTTTCGTGGGCGAGGTCGACGAGCGCACGGCCGAGGACCTCGCCGCCGCGCTCGCGCAGGTCCATGCGCCCGCGCCGTGCGTGGCGCTGGCGGGCGTCGGGCGGTTCGGCGACGCGCGCCGCACCGCGGCACTGTGGGCGGGCGTCGCCCCGCACGACGGGCTGGCGGGGCTGCATCGCAAGGTAGACCGGGCGTGCGTGCGTGCGGGGCTTCCGCCGGAGCGCCGCGCCTATCTGCCGCACGTCACGCTCGCGCGGCTGCCGCGCAGCGCCGGCGCAGACCCGGCGATCGACCGCTGGCTGGCCGACGCGGGCGGGCTCGCGAGCGCGCCGTTCGACATGACCTGGCTGATCCTATACGAAAGTCGCCTAGGTCGCGATGGCGCGCGCTACGAGCCGCTCGCCCGCTGGCCGCTGGAGCCGATCTGAAGGAGCCGTTTCGAGATGCGCCTGACGCCCTTCCTTCCCTTGCTGGCTGTTCCCCTGCTGGCCCTGACCGCCTGCCTTGAAGGCGGCCCGCGCACCGGCACGCCGCTGCCCCACGGGCGGGTGGCGACGGCCGCCCTCGTCACCGCCGCCGGCCTGCCCGCCGGTCGGGCGCGGGTGACGGAGGTGGCCGGCGGGCTGCGCGTCACGATTGACGCGCGCGGCCTCGCCCCGGGCCAACATGGCGCGCACCTGCATACCGTCGGCCGCTGCAACCCACCGGACTTCGCGAGCGCGGGCGGGCACTGGAACCCGGCCGGCGCCAGGCACGGCAGCATGAACCCGCAAGGGCCCCATGCGGGCGACCTGCCCAACCTCGTCATCGGCCCGGACGGGCGCGGCGCGCTCGGCGTGACGCTGGCGGGGGCAACGATGGACGGGCTGCTCGACGCCGACGGGGCGGCGCTGGTGATCCACGCCGCCGGCGACGACCTGATGACCGATCCGTCGGGCAACAGCGGCGCGCGGATCGCGTGCGGGGTGCTGGCGGCGGACTAGCGTCCGGCTACCGGCCGACGCCGTCATCCCCGCGCAGGCGGGGATCCATTGTCGCTGAACTCCGAGACAACTCGAACGCAACGCTGATGGGGATGACGGAGGAGAGCGTGGTGGGCAGACCCTAGATGACCTCGCCCGCCGCCCGCGCGCGCGCCTCGCGGGTGCGCTCGGCGGCGGGCACCAGGCGATAGGCCGCGATCGCCGCGGCGAGGGTGATGGGCATGCTGAGCAGCAGCGACAGCATGCCCGTGGTCAGGCTCCCCGACAGCGTCGAGACCCGCCCGGCCAGATACGGCCCGAGCGCCAGCCCGAGCAGCGTCGTGCCGATGAAGAAGGTCGCGGTCGCCGTCCCCCGCATCCGCGGCAGCACCAGGTCCTGCGTCGTCGCGGCGGCCGCCCCCAGCGCCATGCTCGCGGTCAGCTGCGCGAAAAAGATGCCGATGTAGAAGGGGAGCGGCGTCGCCGCGGTGAACGCCAGCACCAGGAACGGCACCGGCACGACCGCGCCCGAGATCACCACCAGCACCCGCCCGCCGGGGTTTCGCCGCCGCAGCCGGTCCGCCAGCACGCCGCCCAGCGTCACGCCCAGAAAGCCCGACAGCGCGCCCGCGCTGCCGATGATGAACCCGGCCTGCGCCGGCGAGACGCCCAGCACGCGCAGCGCGTAGGGGGCCGCCCAGAAGCTCGCGGCATAGCTGAGGAACGCGTTCAGGCCATAGGCGACGACCGTGCACAGGAAGGCGGGCGTGCCGACGATCAGCGCGAAGGTTGGCCGGTCGCGCGTCCGCAGCGCCGCCGCCCACGACCAGACGGCATAGACGCCGATGCCGATCGCGATCCATTGCGGCTTCGGCTCGCCCGCGCGGATCAGCGCGGCGACGATCGCCACGACCAGCGCCAGCGAGGCGACGTTAGAGGCGAACGGCCCGGCGCCGCGCCGCGCGGCGCTGAACAGCGTCAGCGGCGGCAGGATGGTGGCGAGCTCGCGCGCGAACGCCGTGAACGGCCGCGGGTTCGGCTCGGTCACGATGCCTTCGGACAGCCCGCGCACCGGCTCGCGCAGCGTCGCGATCCACACCGCGACCAGCAGCCCCGGCAGCCCGACCGCGAGGAACGCCACCTGCCAGCCGTGCAGGTGCCACGGTCCGCCGTCCGGATGCGCGCGGTTCCAGCCCTGGACGATGAGGCCGCCGATCAGCAGCGACACGCCGCCGCCGACATACAGCCCGGCGGAGTAGATCGCGAGCGCGGTCGCGCGCAGCGGCTTCGGGAACCAGTCGGAAATGAGCGAATAGGCGGCCGGGCTCGCCGTCGCCTCGCCGATGCCGACGCCGATGCGCGCGCCCGCGAGCTGGCCGAAGCCGCGCGACAGACCCGACAGGCCCGTCATCGTGGACCACAAGGCGAGCCCCACCGTCATCAGCCGCACCCGCTTCCAATTGTCCGCCAGCCGCCCGATCGGAATGCCGAACAGTGAATAGAAGACGCCGAACGCGGTGCCGTAGAGGAAGCCCAGATCCTCGTCCTTGAGGTGCAGGTCGCGCTTGATGTCCTCGGCGAGGATCGAGATCACCTGCCGGTCGACGAAGTTCAGGACATAGACCAGGAACAGGATCGCCAGGACGTACCAGGCATAACCGGAGGCCCGCGCCTCGCGCGGCGGAACGGTGCTGGCCATGATCCCTCCCCTTTCGGAGAGGGTTAGCAGGGCCACCCGCGTGCGTCACCTGGCCTCAAGCGGGATGACCAACCGTCAGCGCGCGCCGGGCACTCGCCGTTCGGCGCCGGCCTCCAGGCGCCGGAGCAGCGCTTCGATCGAGGGCGGTTCGCTCGGCGCGGGTCGGAGCGGCGGCGGCGCGGGCGCAAGCGCGAAGGTCCGCATCCGCTCGCCGGGCGCGAGCGGCGGGACGGCGCGGGGGGCCGCGCGCGGCGCGACGGGGATCGCGGCCGGATCGAGCGCGGCAAGCGGCGTGTCGAGGTCCGCGGGGAGGAGCCGGTCGAACGGCCCGGCGATCGGCACGGGCAGGGTCGGCACGGCCAGGTTCGCGCGGCCGAGCGACGCGGGAACGTCGGCCAGCTCGGCGGCGCTGAGCGGCCGGCGCGGCGGCGCATCGGGGTGCGCGTCAGCGCGGCGGACAGTGGGTGCGCCGTTCTCGCGCGCGCCGAACACGCCGCCCGTCCCGAACAGCAGGTAGAGCACGGCCCAGGCGATCGCCGCGGCGAGCAGCCCGCCTCCCAGCGCCAGCACGCCGCGCGCGGTGACGCCGAGCGGCGGCGCGGCGGCGGGCACCAGCGCCGCGATGCCGCTCGCCTCGACGCACCGGGCCAGCAGCGTCGCCGGCAACGCCACGCAGGCGAGCGCGACGAACGCCGCCGCCGCGGCCGCACCGGCCATCGGCAGCACGCGCGTCACGATCGGGCGAGGAAGGGCGACCATGGGAACTCCGTGCGCGCGGCCGCGACCAGCCGCTGGTAAACGGGCTCGTAACGCGCGATGTTTGACGACCAGTTACGCTCCCGGCGCACCCACGCCCGCGCCCGCGCGCGCCGCGCCTCCCACTCGCTGCGATCCGCGAGCAAGGCCGCCAGCGCGCAGGCCAGCGCCGGCGGATCGTCGGGTGGGAACAGGGTGCCGGTGTCCCCGTCCCTGATCAGCTCGCGGTGGCCGCCCACATCGGACGCGGCGACCAGCCGGCCCTGCGCCATCGCCTCGAGCGGCTTCAACGGCGTCACCAGCTCGGTCAGCCGCATCCGCTTCCTCGGATAGGCGAGCAGGTCGACCAGCCCGTAATAGCGCTCCACCTCCGCGTGCGGCACCCGCCCGACGAAGCGGATGTGCGCGGCCGCCGGGGACGCCGCCGCCAGCGCGCGCAGCTCGGCCTCCTGCGGGCCGCCGCCGACCAGCAGCAGCGCCGCGCGCGGCCGCGCCGCGACCAGCGCCGGCAGCGCCGCGATCAGGTCGTCGAGCCCCTCATACGGATAGAAGCTGCCGATGAAGCCGATCACCTCCGCGTCGGCGAGGCCGAGCGCGTCCGCCAGGCCCGTGTCGCGCGGCGGCGGCGTCCCGAACAGCTGGAGGTCGACGCCGTTGGGCGAGACCAGCAGCTTCGCCGCCGGCACCCCGCGCGCGATCAGGTCGTCGCGCAGCCCGTCGCAGATCACCGCGACGGCGTCCGCGCGCGCGATCGCCCAGGCCTCCAGCGCGCGCGTCGCCCGGTAGCGCGGTGAGCCCGGGCGGCCCGTGCCGTTGCCGACCGCGGCGTCCTCCCAGAAGGCACGGATCTCGTAGACGAGCGGCAGCCGCCGGCGGCGCGCGACCGGCCAGGCCGCGAGCGCGCCCAGCGCCGGCGAATGTGCGTGGATCACGTCCGGTCGGAACGCGTCGACCGCCCGCGCCACCCCGCGCGCGAAGGCGATCAGCCCCGCCGCCTCGCCGAACGCCCCGCCGCCCCGCCGCGCCGGCGCGCGATGGAAGGTGAGGCCATCGACCGCCTCGACCCCGTCGCCCATCCCCTGCCGCGGTCCCGTCACGCCCGCGACCTGGTAGCCGCGGGCGAGCTGTGCCTTCAGGATCGCGCGGGTGCGGAAGGTATAGCCGCTCTGCAGCGGCAGCGAGTGGTCGAGGACGTGGAGCACGCGCATCGCCTCGGACGTGCCACGCGGCCGCTTAAGGCGACGTCAACGTCCGCCGCGCGGCTGCGCTCAGCGTAGTCCCGGAACGGTCGGATTTGACCGCGACGGCGTCGTCGCTATGCTCGGTCGGCAACGGGGACGGCGGCGCATGGCGATCGGGACGGCTTGGCGCAGGTGGTGGGCGGCCGCGCTGGCGCTGTGCGGCGCGCTGGCGCTCGCCGGCTGCGCTGCCGTGGTACTGGTCCCCGCCTATGACGAGCAGATCGACAGCGGTCTGACCAGCCTCTACGCCGACACCAGCATCTTCGTGGATCGGACGATCGCCGCGCACGGCACGCCGGCGGGCGCCTATGACCAGAATGTCGGCTTCTACGACGGCGCGGACGGCCGGGTGGAGGCGCTGATCGTCCGCGCGGAGGCGCATCGCGTGCTGAAGGACTGCCCCAGCACAAAGGTCGCCACCGCCGCGCTGGCCGCGGCGCGGCTGCCCGCGGACGTGCGCGGACAGATCGGCGTGCTGCCGGCGGACGACTGTCAGGTCGTGCTGCTGCGGCTGATCAAGGGCGGCTTTGCGGACATGCGCCGCTTCCATCAGGCGCAGGGCGCGCTCGGCATCCCGCCGTCGGCACGCGGGCCGCTGCTGGACGGCGGCGTCGGCGCGCTGCTGCGGGCCGGCATCACCGTGGAGATCGCCAAGCGGGCGAGGTGAAGGGAGCTGACGGCATGGACCTGAACGATCTGACCGGCCGCATGGTCACCGCCGGCAAGGCGCTGACCGGCTCCATCTGGCAGGAGATGGAGAGCTACGCGATCCCCGAGCTCAAGAAGATCGCCGTGCAGATCGAGGCGATCGCCGAGCACAGCGGGGACTACACGCCCGCCGGCGCGAAGGCGCTGCTCGACATGCAAGTGAAAGCGGCGATCGGCGTGATCGTCGCCATGACCACGCTGACGATGCTCGCCGTGCAGGACGCGATCAACGTCATCCTCGCCGCGGTGCGCGATTTCGTGAACGGCGCCGTGCACCTGCCGCTGCTGTAGGCGCGGCACCGCTTAACGCCGCCGCAACCCCCGGCCCGCTATCGCCCTCGGCCATGCGGGAAGCGGGCCGGTGATCGACGATTTTGCGCTGGCGATCAGCCACGGCCTGCTGCTGCTCGCCGCCTGGCTGCTGCTGCGCCGCCCCGATCTCGACCGCGAAGAAGACGATCCGCATGACAGGCGCTGGCCGCGTGCGTGATCTCGCCTTCGTCGCCTTCCTGCTCGCGCTGATCGGCGCGGGGTTCCGCCGGCCGTTCCTGTTCGTGCTCGCCTATGTCTATATCGACATCGTCGAGCCGCAGCGGCTGACCTACTGGCTGCTCAACGCCGCGCCGGTGTCGCTGATCGCGGCGGTGCTGGCGGTGCTCGGCTGGGCGGTGGCGGACGACAAGACCGGCCTGCGCATCGCGCCCCGCCAGGTGCTGATCGTGGCGCTGCTCGCCTATTGCGGGATGACGACGCTGACCGCCGACTTTCCCGTCGAGGCCGCGGACAAATGGGACTGGGCGTGGAAGGCGCTGGCCTTCGCCGGCTTCCTGCCGTTTACCCTGCGCACGCGGCTGCGCATCGAGGCGCTGCTCCTGTTCATGACGTTGTCGGTCGCGTCGATCATCATCGTCGGCGGGATCAAGACGCTGGCGGGCGGCGGCGGCTATGGCGAGCTGAACCTGATGGTGACCGACAATACCGGCCTGCACGAGGGGAGCATCATCTCCGCGGTCGCGATCGCGGTCGTCCCGATCATCCTGTGGCTGGCGCGCTGGGGCACGATCTTCCCGCCCGACCGGCGCGTGCGGCTGTTCGCGGCGGCGCTGATCTTCGCCTGCCTGCTGATGCCGATCGGCACCTCGGCGCGCACCGGGCTGCTGTGCGTGGCCCTGCTCGCGCTGCTATGCCTGCGCGCGGTCAAGCGGCGGGCGCTCTACGTCGCCGGGCTGGCGCTCGCCGCCGCGGTCGCGGTGCCGCTGCTCCCGCAAACCTACACGCAGCGGATGGCGACGATCCGCGACCACCAGACCGACGAGTCCGCCTCGACGCGACTGGCGGTATGGGCCTGGACGCTCGACTATGTCCACGAGCATCCGCTGGGCGGCGGCTTCAACGCCTTCCTCCAGAACCGGCTGCGCTACGAGACGGTGGGCAAGGACGGCGGCGCGCCCGGCCAGGTCGTGACCGACCGCGCGCGCGCCTATCATTCCAGCTATTTCGAGATGCTGGGCGAGCAGGGCTGGCCCGGGCTGGCGATCTGGTTGGCGATCCACCTCGGCGGGCTGCTGCGGATGGAGGTGCTGCGGCGGCGCTATCGCGACGGCGAGGAGCGGTGGGCGGGCAAGCTGGCCGAGGCGTTGCAGCACGCGCACCTCATCTACCTGCTCGGCGGCGCGTTCGTCGGGATCGCGCTCAACCCGTTCGTCTACATGTTCGTCGGCGCGCAGATCGGGCTGGACACGTACCTGGCGCGGTGGCGGGAGGGCCGGACGATGCAGGGGTTCGGCGGCCTGCCGGCGGCGGCATGACCGCCCTGTTCCTCACCCGCGACGACGGATCCGATCGCGGCGAGACGGACCTCGTCGCCGCGCGCGCCGGCTTCGCGCGGCAAGGGCTGACCGGCGCGACCGCATTCGCCGTTCCCGGCTGGCGCGGGCTGCACTTTCCGTATGCCGTCGGCCGGCCGCCGATGCTGCTGGTCGACGGCGACGATCTCGCCGCGGTCGCCGGCACGCTCGCCGTCGACGGGCTGACCGGGACGCCCGCGCTGCGGCGGCTGATCGCGAGCATGGACGCCGAGGCGCCCGCCTGGCCACGCCTGTCGGGCCACTTCGCCGCGCTGGTCCGCCGGCGCGGGCGGACCTGGCTGTTCGGCGATTATCTCGGGACCTATCAGCTGTTCCACGACATCGGGCAGCGCGTCTTCTCCACCTCGCTGCTCGCGACGGTCGACTGCCTGCCGCGCGTCCGCTTCCACGTGCAGGGAGTGTACGAGTTCGCGTTCAACGTCACCGCGCTGGGCGACGACACGGTGTTCGAGGAGGTGAAGCTGCTCGGTCCCGACCGGATGATCGAGCTGACGCCGGCCGGCGCGCGGCCGATCCTTCTCGCCAAGCCGCTGCCCGAGGCGCCGGTCGCGACGCCGCTGCCGGAGCGGATCGAGCGCCACCGCGCCGTGCTCGACCGCGTGCTCGCCGCGCATCTCGACGACGAGCACGCGGTGCATTGCCCCCTGTCGGGCGGGCTCGACTCGCGGCTGCTGCTCGCCGCGATCCGCCGCACGCCCGCCGCGCCGCGCGTCTATGTCTATGGCCCGCCCGGCAGCGCCGACGTGCGCATCGCGCGGGCGATCGGCGCGGCGCAGGACTTCCCCGTCGCCTGGACCGACAAGCAGGCCGCCGCCATCGAGCCCGCGGCGTTCCCGGCGATGGTGGCGCGCAACTTCGACGCGAACGATGGGCTGCCCAATTTCGGCAACATCTTCGATAATGGCCACAACCTGCTCGCCCGCGACGCCCGGCACGAGGGCGGTTTACCCGCCGCTTCGGGCGCCGGCGGCGAGGTGTACCGCGACTTCTTCTACCTGCCCGACCGGCCGCTGAGCGCGGAGGCGGTGGCGCGGACCTTCTTCGCGCGCTTCGTCGCCGCCGACGCGACCGCGCAGTTCGATTCCGCCGCGTTCGTGGTGGCGATCCGCGACAAGATGCTGACCGCGCTGGGTCGGCCCGGCGAGCATGGCCGCCTGCCGCGCGCAGTGATCGAACAGCTCTACCCCCGCTTCCGCTGCCGCGCGCTGTTCGGGCGCGAGATCAGCCTGGAGAGCCGCCTGTCGCCCTGGCTGGTGCCGTTCCTCGACCACGCCGTCGTCGCCGAGGCCGCGACGCTGCCGGCCGCGGCGCGGCACGCCGGCGCGTTCGAGGCGGCGCTGCTCCACGCGATTGATCCGGCGCTAGCCGCGCAGCCGTCCGCCTACGGCCATTCCTTCGATCGCCCGCCGAGCCGCCGTCACCGCCTCGATGAATGGGCCACCCGCGTCCGCCCCACCTGGTTGCGCCAGCAAAGCTATGCGCTGCGCCGCCGTCGCGGGCCAGTGGGCGACGAGCATGGCGGCCTGCTCGACGCCGACCGGCTGGGCCGCGTCATCGATCTCACCTATCCGGCGATGCGCCGCTTCTTCCGGGTGGACGCGATCGGCGACCACGGCCTGCACCGGCGCGTGGCATGCCTGGAATATCTGGCCGGACGGCTGGGCCCGAAACTCGCCTGATCTCCCTCTCCCCTGCAGGGGAGAGGGACAGGCCGCGCAGCGGCCAGGGAGAGGGCCTGAGGTGCTGGCCCCGTTACACGTCGCTCCCTCACCCGACCTCGCCTGCGGCTCGGCTACCCTCTCCCCTCAGGGAGAGGGATGTCAGAACCAGTGTCGCGCCTTGGCCGTGATCCCCGGCCCCAGCCGGTTGTTGCGCACGATCACCGCCTCGCCCGTCCACGTCCCGACCAGCGCCGGCGTCCACGCCGCGCCGGGCGCGAGCCGGGCCTCGTTATCCTCCACCAACAGCCCGTCCGAGCCGTTGCGCACGCCCTCCGGCGCGACGGTGATCAGCGTCGAATGGTTCTCCTTGTCGCGCCCGACCACGAAGGCGTTGCCCGCGATCCGCCCGGTCGCGCCGTTCGACAGGTCGATCATGTAGTTGGTCGTGTGGCCGCGGCTGTCGTCGAAGCTCGAATCGAGCACGGTGATGCGGGGCGACCGGCTCTTCAGATAATGCCCGCCCGTGCCACGCTCGAAGCGGCAGGCGATGACGCTCACCGCGCCGTAGCGGCCGATATACATGGAGTGCGCGCCATTGCCGGTCGGGTCCTTGCCGAGGCCGGCGAAGGTCGAATGGTCGACGCTGATGCGGCCCGCCGGATCGTCGGCCGACAGGATGCCGCTCTGGCTGTCGAGGAACATCGCGTTGCGGACGTCGAGGTCGCCCTTCTCGATGCGGATGCCGGCACCGTTGCCGTCGCCGACCTCCAGGTGCGCGAACACGATCCCGTCCACCCGCGCCCCGCGGCCGCGCAGCACCAGCGCCGCCTTCCCCTCGCAGACCGTGCGGTCGAGCACCGCCTGGCCGGGCACGGCCGCGACGTAGCTGATCCGCCCCGCCTCCTGCACCGCGCAATCGTGCCAGCGGCCGGGCGCGATGCGGATCGTACCCTGCCCTGCGCCGATCGCGCTCACCGCTTCCTGCAACCGCTCATAGGCGCGGCCGGTCTCGGCGACTGTGAACGGCTTGGCGGACCCCTGCGCCGCGGCCGGACCGGCCATCGCGAGGGAAAGGAGGACGAGGCGACGCATCGGCGGACTCCGGAGTGGCGCCCGCGCCATAGCCCGCCCGGCCCTGCCCCGCACGGTCCCGTTCCGGCGCACCCGGCACGCCCCCGGAACGAACCGGCGGCCCCGCGCATTCCCCGGCCCCATGAAGATCATCTGGTCGGATGACAGCAAGCCCGGCATCACCCGCAGGAAAGTCCGCAACGGCTGGGGCTATTGGCGCCCGGACGGCGAGCGGATCACCGACCGCGACGAGATCGAGCGGCTGAACGGCATCGGCCTGCCGCCCGCCTATCGCGACGCCTGGTTCAATCCCAGGCCCAACGGCCACATCCAGGCGGTCGGCTGGGACGAGAAGGGGCGCAAGCAGTATCGCTATCACCCCGGCTTCCGCGAACAGCAGGAAGCGGCGAAATACGAGAAGACCGCCGAGTTCGGCCGCGCGCTGCCCAGGCTCAGAAAGCAGGTCGCCGCCGATCTCGCCACCCGCGGCCTCGGCAAGAACCGCGCCGTCGCCGCCGTCGTCCGCCTGCTCGACGACAGCCACATCCGCGTTGGCAACGAGGATTACGTCAAGCAGAACAACAGCTATGGCGCGACGACGCTGCGCACCGAGCACGGCACGGTGAGGGGCGACACGCTCAAGCTCCGCTTCAAGGCGAAGTCGGGCAAGGATTGCGACATGAAGGTCACCGACCGGTCGCTCGCCCGTTTCGTCAAGGCCTGCCAGGATCTGGACGAGCAGCACCTGTTCGCCTGGGTCGACAAGGACGGCGAGGCGCATCCCGTGACATCCTCCGACGTGAACGACTACATCAAGGCCGCGACCGGCGGCGACTTCACCGCCAAGAACTTCCGCACCTGGGGCGCCAGCTTGCTCGCGTTCGAGGCGCTGGCCGGGGCGGACAAGGACCTGACGCTCAAGCAGCTGCTGGAGCCGGTGACGGCCAGGCTCAACAACACCGCCGCGATCGCGCGCAAGAGCTACGTCCACCCCGACCTGATCGATCTCGTCAAGGCCGACCAGGCGATGTTCCGCAAGGCGCTGAAGCTGCCGCGCTCGACGGGCGCGCTCAGCCGCGAGGAGCGCGGGCTGATCGCCTTCCTCGACCGCGACGTCGTTCCCGCCGCCAAACAGGAAGCGCGCGAGGCCGCCCAGGCCGCCTGATCGAGAATATGTCTTGCCCAGCATCAGCACCAGCAACACCGCCGCCGCGGCCGCCGCGGCCAAGAAGCCGATCTTCCGCTCCACCGATGTGAGTCGCCAGGCGCAGGACGTGCTGTCGGAAGGCTCCGCGTGGCTGACCACGCACTGGCTGCAGATCCTGATCGCGACGGCCATCGCCGCGGTGATCGTGGTCGCGCTCCACGCCGGCCGCCGGATCGGCGAGCGGCTGTGCGCGCGCCATCCCGCCAGCGCCGGCTGGGGCACGATCCTCGGCCGCGCGATCGTCAAGACGAACGGCTTCTTCATCGTCCTGCTCGCCGCCAAGCTGGTCGGCGATACCTTCGCCTTTGCGGCGCCGCCACCGGCGGTCGCGCATTCGATCGACTTCCTGTGGACGGTCGCCGTCACCTTCCAGGTCGCGATCTGGGCGCGCGAGCTGATCCTCGGTGCGGTCGAGCACCGCACCGCGGCCGACAGCTATCACGGCGAGGCGCTGGTCAGCGCGCTGGGGCTGATCCGCCTGCTCGTCACGGTCGCGCTGTTCGCGGTCGCGCTGGTGGTGGTGCTCGACAATCTCGGCGTCAACGTGACCGGGCTGGTGGCGGGGCTCGGGGTCGGCGGCATCGCCATCGGCTTGGCGGCGCAGGGCATCTTCGCCGACCTGTTCGCGGCGCTCGCGATCATCTTCGACCGCCCGTTCCGCACCGGCGACAGCATCACCTACGACAGGACGACGGGCACGGTGGAGTCGATCGGGCTCAAGTCCACCCGCATCCGCTCGGCGACGGGCGAGGAGCGGATCATTTCCAACAAGAACCTGCTCGACCGCGAGATCCAGAACATCACCCGGCGCGACTATCGGCGCATCCAGTTCACGCTGGGGCTGGTGCAGTGGACGCCGGTGGACAGGCTGGAGCGACTACCGGCGCTGCTGCAGGAGACGGTGGAGGCGTGCGGCAAGCGGTTCGTGCGCGCGGGCTTTCAGGGGTTCGGCGGGTCGAGCTATGACTTCGACCTGGAGTTCGATTCACCCGACGCGGCCTACGAGCCTTTCTTCGACGCGCGCCACCAGGTTGGGCTGGCGATCATCCGGCGGCTCAACGAGGAGAGCATCGAACTCGCCTACCCCACGCAGACGCAGGTCGCCGGGCCGGCGACGACAGGCGCATCATCTCCCTCTCCCGCTTTCGCGGGAGAGGGAGAGGCGCGGAACGCGCCAGGGTGAGGGTCTGAGCAATCTGGCGGTTTGCACGTCGTTCCCTCACCCGACCTCGCCTGCGGCTCGGCCACCCTCTTCCGCGAATGCGGGAGAGGGCTGGGCAGCATCAAATCCCGCCCTCGTCCAGGCTCAGCAGCGTCGCGTTGCCCCCGGCGCTGGTGGTGTCCACGGACACCGCGCGCTCCACCACGAAGCGGTAGAGGTAATGCGGCCCGCCCGCCTTGGGGCCGGTGCCCGACAGCCCCTCGCCGCCGAACGGTTGCGAGCCGACCACCGCGCCGATCATCGAGCGGTTGACATAGAGGTTGCCGACCGCCGCCTCCGCCTCTGCCATCTCGGCGGCGCGCGCGATGCGGCTGTGCAGGCCCATGGTGAGGCCGAAACCCTTGGCATTCACCCGCGCGATCGTCTCGGCGAGCCTGCC
>NZ_CAXUEK010000056.1:0-17602 GCF_964250165.1 uncultured Sphingomonas sp.
GCCGCATACCTCAGAAATAGCGGATACGCTTCTGTCTAAGTGAAATCGAGCCTAGGCTGCAGGCGTCATGGCGGCCGCGGTGCCGGCATCCACGCCAGTTCCCATTCCGGTCGTCGACCTGAGAGGACAGTGCCAAGCTCAGAAGTGGCCCCCGTCCCAAAGCCGGGAGACGACAGGATGGTCCGGCCTCAGCTTTTCTTCAGCGCCGCCTGCGCCGCCGCCAGTCGCGCGATCGGCACGCGATAGGGGGAGGCCGAAACGTAATCGAGGCCGACCTCCTCGCAGAAGGCGATGCTCGCCGGATCGCCGCCATGCTCGCCGCAAATGCCGAGCTTGATGGCGGGGCGGGTGGCCCGGCCCCGCTCGGCGGCGATCCGCACCAGCTCGCCGACGCCCTCGACGTCGAGGCTGACGAACGGGTCCTTGGCGTAGATGCCCTGCTCGACATAGGCGCCAAGGAAGCGCCCGGCGTCGTCGCGGCTGACGCCCAGCGTCGTCTGGGTCAGGTCGTTGGTGCCGAAGGAGAAGAATGCCGCCGCCGCGGCGATGTCGCCGGCGCGCAATGCCGCGCGCGGCAGCTCGATCATGGTGCCGACCAGATACTCCAGCGTGCGGCCGCGCTCCGCGAAGACGTGCTTCGCCGCCTGGTCGACCACCGCCTTCATCAGCTCCAGCTCGCGCCGCGTGCCGACCAGCGGGATCATTACCTCGGGCACCGGCGCCTCGCCGCGCGCCGCCACCTCGCACGCCGCCTCGAAGATCGCGCGCGCCTGCATCGCGTAGATCTCGGGGTAGGTGACGCCGAGCCGGACGCCGCGATGGCCGAGCATCGGGTTGAACTCGTGCAGCTCGGCGGCCCGGCGCTTGAGCTGCTCGGGATCGACGCCGGACGCCTTGGCGACCTCGGCGAACTCCGCTTCCTCGTGCGGCAGGAACTCGTGGAGCGGCGGATCGAGTAGGCGGATGGTGACGGGCAGCCCCGCCATCGCCTCGAAGATGCCGACGAAGTCGCTGCGCTGCGCGGGCAGCAGCCGGTCGAGCGCGACCTGCCGGCCCTCCGTATCGTGGGCCAGGATCATCTGGCGGACCGCCGTGATGCGCTCGGCGTCGAAGAACATGTGCTCGGTGCGGCAGAGGCCGATGCCCTCCGCGCCGAACTCGCGCGCCGTCTTGGCGTCGGCGGGGGTGTCGGCGTTGGTACGGACCTTCATCCGCCGCGTCGCGTCGGCCCAGCCCATCAGCACCCCGAAGTCGCCGGACAGCTCGGGCTGCACGGTCGGCACCTCGCCGGCCATCACCTCGCCGGTCGCGCCGTCGATGGTGAGCGTGTCGCCTTCCCTCACCTCGCGCGAGCCTGATGTGGTCGGGACGCGCATCACCTTGTCCTTGGCCGAGATGGCAAGCGAGCCCGCGCCCGACACGCAGGGCCGGCCCATGCCGCGCGCGACCACCGCGGCGTGGCTGGTCATGCCGCCGCGCGCGGTGAGGACGCCCCGAGCGGCGTGCATGCCGTGGATGTCCTCGGGGCTGGTCTCGGTGCGGACGAGGATCACGGCCTTGCCGTCGGCGGCCCAGCGCTCGGCGGTGTCGGCGTCGAACACCGCCTGCCCGCTCGCCGCGCCCGGCGAGGCGGGCAGGCCCTTGGCGATCACGTCGCGCGCCGCGTCGGGATCGAGCGTCGGGTGGAGGAGCTGATCGAGCGAGGCGGCGTCGATGCGCGCGATCGCCTCCTCGCGCGTGATGAGGCCCTCGTTCGCCATGTCGACCGCGATCTTCAGCGCCGCCTTGGCGGTGCGCTTGCCCGACCGGGTCTGGAGCATCCAGAGCTTGGTCTTCTCGACCGTGAACTCGATGTCCTGCATGTCGCGATAATGCGTCTCCAGCGTGTGGAAGACGTCGGCGAGCTGGCCGTAGACCTCGGGCATCGCCTCTTCCATCGACGCCGCCCGGGCGCCCGCCTCCTCGCGCGCCTTGCGGGTCAGGTATTGCGGCGTGCGGATGCCGGCGACGACGTCCTCGCCCTGCGCGTTGATCAGGAACTCGCCATAATAGGCGTTCTCCCCCTTGGCGGGATCGCGGGTGAAGGCGACGCCCGTCGCGGACGTGTCGCCCATGTTGCCGAACACCATCGCCTGGACGTTGACCGCCGTCCCCCAGCTGCCGGGGATGTCGTTCAGGCGACGATAGACCTTGGCCCGCTCCGACTGCCACGAGCCGAACACGGCGCCGACCGCGCCCCATAACTGATCGTGGACGTCCTGGGGGAAGTCCTTGCCCCATTGCGCGCGGACCAGCCCCTTATACTCGTCGACCAGCGCCTTGAGGTCGGCGGCGTCGAGCTCGGTATCCAGCGTCAGTCCCTTGTCCTCCTTGGCGACCTCCAACGCCTCCTCGAACGCGCCATGATCGAGCTCCAGCACCACGTCGGCGTACATCTGGATGAAGCGGCGATAGCTGTCCCAGGCGAACCGCTCGTCGCCCGCCGCCTTCGCGAGCCCCTCGACCGTCGCGTCGTTCAGCCCGAGGTTCAGCACCGTATCCATCATGCCGGGCATCGAGACGCGCGCGCCGGAGCGGACGGAGACGAGCAGCGGGTTCGCGGCGTCGCCGAAGCGGTGGCCCGTCACCTGCTCGATATGCGCGAGGCCGTCGGCGACCTCCTGCCTCAGCTCGTCGGGAAAGCGCTCGCCCTCCTCGTAATAGCGGATGCACATCGCGGTGCTGATCGTGAAGCCCGGCGGCACGGGAAGGCCGATCGAGGCCATCTCGGCGAGGTTCGCGCCCTTGCCGCCCAGCATGTTCCGATCGCCCGCCGATCCGTCCGAGATGCCGCCGCCGAACCTGAATACGTAGGTCATCATTGCCCCTGTGAAAGCGACCTCGCCCCAGGACGAGGGTGACGGGTGGAAGGCTGCGCGGTCCTTAGCGCGGGGCGGCGGGGGGAGAAAGTGCGGGCGTCATGCGCCGTCACGCGGCGGAAGTTGAGGCTAAGTTGAGGCGTATGCGATGCGCCTCAGCCCTCGATCTTCGAGAAGTCGGCGACGGCGTGCACCGCATCGCGCATTCGGGCGAGCAGCGCCAGGCGGGCGCCGCGCCGGGCGGCGTCCGGATCGTTGACGGTCACGGTGTCAAAGAACGCGTCGATCGGCGCCCGCAGCGACGCGAGCGCCGCCATCGCGCCCTCGAAGTCCTCCGCCGCGACCGCCCGTGCGGCGCGCGGCTCGGCCGAATCGAGCGCGGCGATGAGGGCGCTCTCGTCGGGTTCGGGCGTGTAGGACAGGGATTTGTGGGCAGAGGCTGCATCCTCGTCATGCCGGGCATGTCCCGGTAGCCACGCCGGTGTCGAGCCCTGCCCTTCGCCGCCGGGGTTCGCGGCGGGGTCTGAGGTGGATCCCGGCACCAGGCCGGGATGACGGGGGCTGGTGGCTTCGGCGTAGCCCTCCTTCTTCAGGATATTCGCCGCGCGCCGGTAGCCGGTGAGCAGGTTCGCCCCGTCCTCGGTAGCCATGAATGCCTGCAGCGCGTGGACGCGGGCGAGCAGGCGGACGAGATCGTCCTCGCCGCCCAGCGCAAACACCGCGTCGATCAGGTCGTGGCGGACGCCGGCCTCGCGCTGCTGAACCTTGAGGCGGTCGGCGAAGAAGGCGCCAAGGCCCTTCTCGACATGCCCGTAATACACCTTCTCGAACTTGCTCAGATCGTCGTCACACGCGGCGATCAGCGCGCGCTCCATCCGAAACCGAAGATTATTGTCCAGGACGATTGAAATCACGGCCAATGCAGCCCGCCGGAGCGCGAACGGATCCCTTGAGCCCGTCGGAACCTGATCGATCAAGAAAAACTGCGTCAAGCTGTCCAGCTTGTCGGCCAGCGACACCGCCACAGTCACCGGCGCGGTCGGCACCGCGTCGCCCTGGCCGACCGGCTTGTAGTGGTCGCGGATGGCGGCGGCGACCTGGGGGTCTTCGCCTTGCGCGGCGGCGTAGTAGCCGCCCATCAGGCCCTGGAGCTCGGGAAACTCGCCGACCATGCCGGTGACGAGGTCCGCCTTCGCCAGCCGCGCCGCGCGTTCGGCGAGGGTGGCGAGGCGCTTGCGATCCTCCCCGCTCGCGGGGAGGGGGACCGCCGCCGAAGGCGGTGGTGGAGGGGGCGTCGCGACGAGCGGTTCGCCTGGATCGGCGCCCCCTCCACCATCGCTACGCGATGGTCCCCCTCCCCGTCCCGGGGAGGATTTGACGATCCCCTCCTCGACCAGCCAGCGGGCGAGCTTGGCCACCCGCTCGACCTTGTCGGCCACCGTGCCGAGCTTCTCGTGGAAGACGATGCGGTCGAGCTTCGCCGCCTGCTCAGCCAGCGGCACCTTGAGATCCTGCTCGTAGAAGAAGCGGGCGTCGGCCAGGCGCGCGGCGAGCACCTTGCGGTTGCCCTCGACGATGCGCGCGCCGCCGTCGCTCGCGGCGATGTTGGCGGTGCAGATGAAGGCGTCCGCCAGCCTGCCGTCGTCGCCGCGGCAGACGAAGTATTTCTGGTTCACTCGCGCGGTCAGCTGGATGACCTCGGACGGCACGTCGAGGAACGCGGCGTCGAAGCGGCCGAGCAGCGGCACCGGCCATTCGGTGAGGCCGGCATTCTCGGCGACCAGGCCTTCGTCCTCGATCAGCTGGAGCCCAGCCTCGGCGGCGAGCGCGGCGGCGCGGTCACGGATCAGCGCCTCGCGCTCGGCCTGGTCGACGATGACGTGGCAGGCGCACAGCTTCTCCCCGTAATCGGCGGCCGAGCCGATCGTGATCGCGCCCGGGTGATGGAAGCGATGGCCGAGCGTCGCCGCGCCGCTCGTGATCCCGGCGACCTCGACCGGCACCACCGCGTCGCCGAACAGCGCGACGATGCCGTGCAGCGGGCGCACCCAGCGCGGGCTCTCGGTCGAGCGCGACGCCTCGCCCCAGCGCATCGCCTTGGGCCAGGGGAAGGCGCGGATCACGGCCGGGATGGCTTCCGCGAGCACCGCCGCCGTGGCGCGGCCGGGCTTTTCGGCGATGGCGAAGAACACGCCGTCGCGCTCGACCAGCTGGTCGCGGGCGAGGCCGGTCTTGCGCAGGAACCCGTCCAGCGCCTGCGGCGGCGCGGACACGCGCGGACCCTTCAGTTCTTCGGTGACCGCGGCGGTGGCATCCGGCAGCCCGCGCGCGATCAGCGCCAGGCGGCGCGGCGTGGCGTAGGTGACGGCATCGGCGGCGGCGAGCCCCGCCTTCGCCAGCTCGGCCGCGAACAGCCGCGCCAGATCCTCCCGCGCCCGCGCCTGCATCCGCGCGGGGATTTCTTCGGAGCGCAGTTCGAGGAGGAAGTCGGTCACCGGAAATCCTCCCCGGGACCGGGAGGAGCTGTCATGCCGCCCACCCGTGCTTCGCCATCCACGCGGCGCACGCGCCCTTGGCCAGGTCGCGGACGCGGCCGATATAAGCCTGGCGCTCGGCCACCGAGATGACGCCGCGGGCCTGGAGCAGGTTGAAGGTGTGGCTGGCCTTGATCGCCTGTTCGTAGGCGGGGATCGGCAGGTCGGACCGGAGACAGTTCTCGCACTCGGCGGCCGCCTTGCGGAACTGGGCGGACAACGTGTCGGTGTCGGCCACCTCGAAGTTCCACTTCGACATCTCGCGCTCGTTCTCAAGGAACACGTCGCCGTAGCTTACCCCGGCGTCGTTGAACGCCAGATCGTAGACGCTGGCGACATCCTGGATGTACATCGCCAGCCGCTCCAGCCCGTAGGTTAGCTCGCCGGCCACCGGCTTCATGTCGAAGCCGCCCATCTGCTGGAAATAGGTGAACTGCGTCACCTCCATCCCGTCGCACCACACCTCCCAGCCCAGCCCCCAGGCGCCGAGCGTGGGGCTTTCCCAATCGTCCTCGACGAAGCGGATGTCGTGGAGCAGCGGGTCGATGCCGATCGCCGCCAGGCTGCCGAGATACATCTCCTGCAGGTCGGGCGGCGAGGGTTTCAGGATCACCTGATACTGGTAATAATGCTGCAGCCGGTTCGGGTTCTCGCCGTAGCGGCCGTCGGTAGGGCGGCGGCAGGGCTGGACGAAGGCGGCGTTCCACGGGTCCGGCCCCAGCGCGCGCAGCGTGGTCGCGGTGTGGAAGGTGCCCGCGCCCATCTCCATGTCATAGGGCTGCAGGATCAGGCAGCCGCGCTCGCTCCAGTAATGATGGAGCGTCAGGATCATGTTCTGAAAGGAGAGCGGGGCCGCGGCCATGGCGGGCGCGTTTGGCCGATGGGTTTGCCGCTGGCAAGGGCGCGCGGCCGGTGTAGAGGTGCGCCATGCCCCGCCTCGCCCGCCTGTTCCGCGTCGCCCTGCCCGCCCTGCTGCTCGCCGCGCCGCTGCCCGCCTGCGCCCGGCCGCCGGCGCGCGCCGCGGCTGACGCCGACCCGGCGCTGTGGGTCGTGAAGGACGCGGACACCACCATCTACCTGTTCGGCACCATCCATGTGCTCAAGCCCGGCCTCAGCTGGTTCGACGAGGCGGTGAAGGCGGCGTTCGACAAGGCCGACGAGGTCAAGCTGGAGATCGTCGAGCCGGACCCGGCGGCGATGGCGCCGCTGGTGCAGGCCAAGGGCATGAGCCTCTCCGGTCCGACGCTGACCGACAAGCTGCCGCCCAGGGAGCGGCCGGTGCTGGCGAAATACATGGCGTCGATCGGGCTGCCACGCGCGGCGTACGACCGGATGCAGCCATGGCTCGCGGCGAGCTACCTCCAGGTCCAGGCGCTGCAGAAGGTCGGCTACGATCCCGCCAACGGCCCCGAGCAGATCATCACCGCCGCCGCCAAGCAGGCGGGCAAGCCGCTGACCGGGCTGGAGACGGTGGAGCAGCAGATCGGCTTCTTCGCCGGCCTGCCCGATCGCGCGCAGATCGCGATGCTGGACGACACGCTGGACGAAATGCCCAAGCTGCAGGGCGAGATGGCGAAGATGGTCGACCAGTGGGCGACGGGCAAGACCGATCTGATCGCCAAGGAGCTGAACGAGGGCGTGACGAAGACGCCCGAGGCGATGCAGGTGCTGCTGATCGACCGCAACCGGCGCTGGGCCGACTGGATCAAGGCGCGGCTCGACCAGCCCGGCACGGTGTTCATCGCGGTCGGCGCGGGGCACCTGGCCGGGCCGACGAGCGTGCAGGCGGAGCTGGCAAAGCGCGGGGTGAAGGCGGCGCGGGTGAACTACTGATCCCGCTCCCTGCAGGGGAGAGGGTGGCCGAGCCGCAGGCGAGGTCGGGAGAGGGGCTGCGCCGGAGCACACCGCACTGCCCTCTCCCGCCATCGCTGCGCTCGGCTCCCTCTCCCCTGCAGGGGAGAGGGAGATGAGTTGCCTTTGGGACCCTCCGCCGCTATGCGCCCCCACTTGCCCGCCATGGTCATCCCTGGAGGCGTGGGGGCAAGCAACACCAGCCAAGGACTATCCGCATGAGCGACCAGTTGACGCTCGCGGCCGAGGCGCGTGACCGGGTTGGCAAGGGAGCCTCCCGTTCGCTGCGCCGCCAGGGCCGCGTCCCCGCCGTGATCTACGGCCAGAATCAGGCCCCGTTGGCCATCCACCTGGAGGAGCGCGCGCTGGTCCGCGCGCTCGGCTCGGGGCATTTCATGAACTCGGTGATCCTGCTCGACGGCGTTGCCGGCGGCGCGCGGACGCTGGCCAAGGACGTCGCGTTCGACGTCGTCTCCGACCGGCCGGTGCATGTCGACTTCTTCCGAGTCGGCGAGCATTCGACGGTGACGGTCGCGGTGCCGGTGATCTTCACCGACGAGGAGGAGTGCGAGGGCCTGGCGCGCGGCGGCGTGCTCAACATCGTGCGCCACGAGGTGGAGCTGGTGGTCGACGCGGCCGACATCCCGAGCGACATCACCATCTCGCTCAAGGGCTTCGACCTGGGCGACTCGATCCACATCTCGACGGCGAACCTGCCTGCCGGCGCGAAGGCGGCGATCGACGACCGCGACTTCACCGTCGCGACGATCATCGCGCCGTCGGCGCTGAAGTCGAGCGAGGGCGGCGAGGCCGAGACGGTCGAGGCGGCGTAATCTCCCTGTCCCCTTCACGGGAGAGGGTCGGGGAGAGAGGCAGTCCGAGACGGCCAGTGCGTCGCACCGCCCCTCTCCCTCCGCCGCTTCGCGGCTCCTCCCTCTCCCCTTCAGGGAGAGGGAATTAGCGATGCAGATCTGGGCCGGGCTCGGCAATCCTGGGCCGCAGCATGCGATGGAGCGGCACAATGTCGGCTTCATGGCGGTCGATGCGATCGCCGCGCTGCACGGCTTCGGGCCGGTCAGGAAGCAGTTCGCCGGCTGGACGCAGGAGGGGCGGATCGGCGCCCACAAGGTGCTGCTGCTCAAGCCTGCGACGTTCATGAACGACAGCGGGCGCTCGCTCGGCGAGGCGCTGCGCTTCTACAAGCTGGGCGTGGACGCGTTGACGGTGCTGCACGACGAGCTCGATCTCGCACCGTTCAAGATCAAGGTGAAGCGCGGCGGCGGCACGGCGGGGCATAACGGGCTGCGCTCCACCGACCAGCATCTCGGTCCCGACTTCCGCCGGGTGCGGCTGGGGATCGGGCATCCCGGGCACAAGGACCGCGTGACGGGCCATGTACTCGGCAACTACGCCAAGGCCGAGCTGGAGCCGCTGTCCGATATGCTCGGTGCGGTGGCGGCCGAGGCCGGGTGGCTGGCGGACGGGGACGACGCGCGATTCATGAACGCGGTGGCGTTGCGCCAAGCCGCACGCGAGTAGCGCAGCTGGTCGCGTACGGCGCAGGCCGGCCAGGCTCGGCTTCAGCCGAGCTTCGACGTCACGGGATTGATCCCGTGACGGCCCGTGATCCACGCCCTCTCGACCATCGTTTCATGATGGCCCCTCCCCGTCCCGGGGAGGATCAGGAGAACGCCGCCTCGACCCTCGGCTCCAGCCGGTCGAACACCGCCGAGACCACCGCCTCGCTCGCCCACCCGATGGCGGCCCCGGCAATCACATCGCTGAAATAATGGTTGCCGGCGGGCGCCTGCGCCGCCGCGGCCGCGCCGGCCGCGAGCATCGCAGGCACGGCGGCACCGTCGATGTCGCGCGACGCCGCCCGCGCCACCGCGACCGCGCCGGCGGTATGGCCGGAGGGGAAGCTCTTGTCCTCGTGCCCACCCTCGTCGCCAGCCTCGAAGCGATGGCCGTCGCCGTCGAGCGCGTGGCTGGGGCGCGTGCGGTCGAACTGATGCTTGACCGCCAGCTTCGCCGCCGTGGCGAGCAGGTGCGCCGCCAGCATGCGCGCACCGCCGCGGGCGAGATCGCGGCGTCGCGTTACCAGCCCGATCACCAGCGTGCCGAGCGACGCGACGATCAACGGCGGCTGGTCGGCCACCTCGGCGAGCCCGGCGACGACCCGCATCACCGGGGTGTTGCGCGCGGCGGCCGCTGCGTGCGTGCCCCCGACATCGGCTTTCGCAATCGCCTTCTTCGCCGCTTTCGCGCGCGCCTTGGCGGGCTTCTTGTCGGATTTCATCCGCGCTTTGGCGGATTTCTTGGCGGGCTTGGTATCGGTCATGCGCCATCAACGGGCGACGTGGCGGCTTGGACCCGTTGCGCCTAGAGCGCCACGCCGATGAACGATCCCGCCACCATCCGTCGCCTCTACGGCCGCCGCCAGGGCCACAGGCTGCGCGCCGGGCAGGCGTCGCTCGCCGACGAGCTGCTGCCGCAGGTGAGTGTCCCGGCGGGGCCGCTCGACGCGCTCGCGCTGTTCGGCGACGACCGGCCGCTGGAGCTGGAGATCGGCTTCGGCGGCGGCGAGCACCTCGCGGCGCAGGCGGCGGCGCGCCCGGAGACGGGGTTCATCGGCTGCGAGCCGTTCCTGAACGGCGTCGTCCAGGCGCTTGGTCACCTGCGTGATGCCGGGCTCGGCAACGTCCGGCTGCACATGGGCGACGCGCTGGACGTGCTGGAGCGGCTGCCGGACGCGAGCCTTGCCCGGGTCTACCTGCTCCACCCCGATCCCTGGCCCAAGGCGCGCCACGCCAAGCGCCGGATGGCGAACCACGGGCCGCTGGACCTGATCGCCGCCAAGCTGATGCCCAACGGCCAGTTCCGGCTCGGCACCGACGACCCGACCTATTGCCGCTGGGCGCTGATGGTGATGGGGCAGCGCGCCGACTTCCGCTGGACCGCCGAGCACTCCCGCGATTTCCTGGAGCGTCCCGCCGACTGGCCCGAGACGCGCTACGAGCGCAAGGCGCGGCGACAGGGGCACGAGGTCTGGTATTTCAGCTACGTACGCGCGTGAGCGCGTTCGTGCTGCTGGCGCAACCAAGCCGCCGGCCGCCCGGCCGACGGCTCGCCGCGTGGAAGGTTCAGGCGAAGCTGACGGCGGTTCCTGCCCGCTGACGACGGCGCAGGGCGAAGCCCGCCACGCCGAGGCCCGCGATCATCAATGCCCAGCTGGCGGGTTCGGGCACCGCCGCGAGGGCGGAAGACGAGGCGGTCACCGCACCGGCTGCGAAGCCGCCGGCGAGGGTGGTGATGCGATAGGAGGAGATCACGTCCGAGTAGAAGAGGCTGGTCTGCCCGCCTCCGGTCGTGGTGAACCCCAGGCCGCTTCCGTCGAGGAAGCTCGGACCGGTCGTGTAATAGAGGTTGTCCGATCCGGTAAATCCGTTCAGCCCAGTGATCGTCAGCGGCGCGCTCGTCCCCACGGTCAACGACCCGGTGATGGCCGTGATCGCGAACGCCGTGTATCCGCCCCGCGCGGCGGCGGATGGGGTGTCCGACGTCGTCAGAACCCCCGTTCCGGTGCGGCCCTGCCCGCTGAAGCTGAACAGATATTGCGCTGCCGATGCAGGCGCGGCGGTGACTGCGGCAAGGACGGCCGCGCAGGCGAGATAGTGTCTCATGCTTTTCCCTTCTCGATCGCCTCGCAGCGCGCGTGGTCGATGAGAGGGATACGACGGCTAGGCGACAATAGACGCCGAACGGCACCGCGGGCGATCGTCCGGATATGGGACAAGATCCTAATTCGGGGTGCGGCGACGAGTGGCTGCGGTTTGGGGCGACGCGACGCCCGCCGCCCATCCGCCGCGTCGGGCGAGCAGCCGGCCGATGGCCCCGGGCGCACCCGGGCGCAGCAGCAGGTAGTCGCGCAGCAGCGGGCCTGACGCCGCGCCGAGCACTGCCTTGTAGCCGCTGTCGCCCATGCCCCAGTCGATCCGCCGGATGCCGCGCGCGCGGGCGTCGATCAGGTTGCGATAATGGAGGAGCTTGCCCGGGGAATGTCTGGCGAGCCGGGCGGCGTAGCTGTTGGCGATCGCATAGCGGGTCTCGCCCGCATCCAGATCGAACGAGAAGGCGACGGGATCACCGTCGATGGTCAGCAACGCGGCGGAGAACGCGGCGGCAAGCGTAGAGTCCGCGGCGGCGAGGCGCCAGAAACGACCATGAGCGCGGCCGAACTTGGCGTCGGGCGCGCCGGCGACCCAGCTCTGCGCCTCCACCGCGGCGAATAGGTCGAAGGCGCCGGGCCAGTCGGCAACGCGGAGGAAGCGGCAGTCGACCGCGCCGTGCGCGGCGAGGTGCTTCTCGTGGAAGCGGTTCTTCCTGAGGCTGGAACCGCGCGGCCAGGCGGAATCGGCGAGGTCCTGCATCTGCGCCTGACCGACGATGCGGTCGAGCACCGTCCAGCCGGCCGCGCGCGCGGCGGCGGCGAGCGCTTCGGCGCCGGGGTCGCCGTCCGCGACCGGACCGATCCGCAGCCCCCGGCAGCAACGGCCGAGCTCGGCCAGCGCGGCGTGCGCCGCCGCGTCGCTCGCCGCCACGGCGATCGGGAAGCTGCGGAACGGCCAGTAACTGCCGGGCACTGCCGCCAATCCCAGCAGCGGCGGGCCGAGCGCGACCAGCGGCAGCGCGAGTACGGGCAGGCCATCGTCGTCCGCGATGAGGGTGCGCGGGTGGCCGCCATAGGCCGCCACCGCCGCGGCGAACCAGCCATAGCGCAGGTGCCGGTGCGTCTCGGCGGCGCAGGCGGCGACCGCGTCGATCTCGGCGGACAGCCCCGCGACGAGGCGGGCCGTCGCCGCCGGCGCGATGCGATCGAACGCGGCGAGCGAGAGCGGGCGGGTCACGCCGGCCACCTACGCCCGTCGCGTTACCATCCGCTTTCCCCGGCGCGCGTTTCGCCGCATGGAGCAGGCGTGCCGACCTTCCCCGCCGTCTCGACGATCGCGCAGACCATCCAGCTGTCGCTCAGCCCGGTGTTCATGCTGGCCGGCATCGGCGCGTTCGTGAACGTGCTGGCGGGACGGCTGGCGCGGGTGGTGGACCGGGGCCGCGCGCTGGAGGCGCTCCACCCGCGCTCGCGGGGACCCGAGCATGACCGGCACGTGGGCGAGCTGCGGATCCTCGACCGGCGCATCCGGCTCATCAATATGGGCCTGCTGCTGGCCGTGCTGAGCGCGGTGACGACCTGCGCCGTCGTGACGCTGCTGTTCGTCGCCGAGCTGGCGTGGCTGCATATCGGCCGCGCGGTGGCGATCGCGTTCATCCTCGCCATGCTGCTGCTGATCGCGGCGCTGGCGGCGTTCATGGTCGAGGTGCGGGTGGCGACGCACGCGCTGCGCATCCGGCCCGAGCTGCTGGAACATACGCGATGATTGAACGGCGCGCGCTGCAGCTGATGGTGGCCATCGCCTGCCTGGTGCCGCTGACGGTCGGCGGCCTCTCGATCCTGCGCGGCCCGGGGTGGATCGGGCACCCGCCGATGATCCCGCGCGACCTGGACAGCCATTTCCGCTACGTCTCGGGCATCTTCTTCGGCCTGGGGCTGGCGTTCACGACGTGCGTCCCCGGGATCGAGCGCAAGGGGCCGCGCTTCCGGCTGCTGGGCGCGATGGTGGTGTGCGGCGGGCTGGCCCGGCTCGTGTCGCTGGCGGCGGTCGGCGTGCCGGGCCGGGGCATGGCGCTCGGGCTGGCGATGGAGCTGGGGGTCGTGCCGCTGCTGATGCTGTGGCAATCGCGGGTGGAGCGTTTTTCCCTCTCCCCTTCAGGGGAGAGGGTGGCCGAGCGCTAGCGAGGTCGGGAGAGGGGCCGAGCGGTGGGTTAGCGACGCGGTCGCCCCCTCTCCCCAACCCTCTCCCCTGAAGGGAAGAGCGAGATCAGCGCGCCCCGTCCAGCCCCGGCCCGGCATCCGCCGTCGGCAGGTAGCGCGGCGCAACCCGCGCCCGCGCCCGCTGCTCATAGGCGTAGCCGGCACCGAGCACGGTCGCCTCGCCATATTTCGTCGCGATGAAGGAAAGCCCGGCGGGCAGGCCGCGGACCAGCCCCATCGGCACGGTCAGGTTCGGGTAGCCGGCAATGGCGGGCAGTTCGGACGAGGACGGGCCGCCATATTGGTCGCCGTAGACGGGATCGCTCAGCCACGCCGCGCCGTAGCTGGGTTCGACGAGCACCGTCGCCCGCGCGCGCGTCAGCATCCCGTCGATCGCCTCGCTGGCGAGCCGGAGCGATTTGGCGCGCGCCGCCCGGTAATCCGGATCGGCAAGGCCCTTGGTCTTCTGCGCCGCCTCGAACGTCTCCTGGCCGAAGAACGGCATCTCGGTCGCCGCATGGACGGTGTCGAAGGCGATCACGTCGGCCAGCGTGCGGGTCGCGACCGCGGGCGGGGTGGTCGCGAGATAGGCGTTCAGGTCGGCCTTCAGCTCGGTCTGCAGCACGAGCAGCTCGGCCTCGCCCAGCCCCTCGGTCTTCGGCCGCTCCACCTCGACCAGCTCGGCGCCGCCCGCCTTCAGGACGTCGAGCGCGCGCTGGTAGGTGGCGGCGAGGTCCGGCGTCATGTCCGGCCGCAGCACCGCGACGCGCAGGCCGGACAGCGCGCTCGCCGACAGGCCGGCGGCATAGTCCTTCGCTTCGCCGCGCGGCGCGTCGGCCGGGTCACCGCCGACCATGCCCGAGAACATCAGCGCCACGTCGCGCACCGAGCGCGCCATCGCGCCGGGCGTGTCCTGCGAGTGGCTGATCGGCACGACATGGGTGCGGCTGACGAGGCCGATCGAGGGCTTCAGCCCCGCCAGCCCGTTGATCGACGACGGGCAGACCACCGAGCCGTCGGTCTCCGTCCCCACCGCCGCCGCCGCGAAGCTCGCGGCCACCGCCGCGCCCGAGCCGGACGAGGAGCCGCAGGCGGTGCGGTCGAGCGAATAGGGGTTGCGCACCAGCCCGCCGACCGCGCTCCAGCCGCTCATCGCGCGGGTCGAGCGGATGTTCGCCCATTCGGACAGGTTGGTCTTGCCCAGGATCACCGCGCCCGCCGCGCGCAGCTGCGCCACGACCGGCGCGTCGCGGCGGGTGACGTTGGCGGCGAGCGCGAGGCTGCCGGCGGTGGTGGCGATCGGGTCCAGCGTCTCGACATTGTCCTTGATGAGCACCGGGATGCCGTGGAGCGGCCCGCGAACCCGCCCCGCCTTGCGCTCGGCGTCCAGCGCGCGCGCCTGGGCGAGCGCGTCGGGATTGAGCGCGATCACCGCGCGCAGGCTCGTCCCCTTGCGGTCCATCGCGGCGATGCGCTTGAGATACGCCCCGACGAGATCGGCGCTGCTCGCCTGGCCGGCGGCCATCATCGCCTGGAGCTGGTCGATCGACTTCTCCTCGACGGCGACGGTCTTGGCCTGGGCGGCGACGGGCATCGCTAGAAGCATGGCGGCGGCGATCAGACGCATCGATGGTCCCTCTTCGTCATGCCGGGCGTGTCCCGGCATCCACGCCAGTCCTGCTGCCCGAACGCCGGTTGCTGCACGACGGTGGACGCCGGGACAAGCCCGGCGTGACGGTGGCGGGATGAAAATCCTCCTGCCGGAAGGCGGCCTGCGCCAACCGCCCCGAGGCTGCGTCGATCGCGGAATATTGGGTGCGCTCGGCCTGAACCTTGGTCGACAGCCTTCGTTAGCCTGTGTCCATGCCAAGCTCCCTCCGTTAGATGACGACCGCCCTCAAGATCGTCGGCGGCGTCGCGCTGCTGATCGTCGTCCTGTTCGGGCTGGCGGTGACGATCGTGCCGCGTTTCCTCGACCGCATCTATTATCGCGGGCCGGCGGGCGATCATTTCGATGGCGAACGCTTCTTCAATCCCGGCGGCGACGACGACACGTTTCGGCCGCCAGCGGGCGGCAGTCGCGCGGGGTTCTTGTGGCGCTACTTGGCCAAGCGCGACGGGCGGCCGCCCTGGCCGGACAGCGTGGCGGTCAGCCCCAGCAAGCCGCCGGCGCGGGTGGAGGGCGAGCGGATGCTCGTCACCTGGATCGGCCATGCGACGGTGCTGGTGCAGACCAACGGGCTCAACATCCTGACCGACCCGATCTGGAGCGAGCGGACCGGGCCGTGGGGCCGCGGACCGAAGCGCGTGGCGGCGCCCGGCGTGCGTTTCGAGGATCTGCCGAAGATCGACCTCGTGCTGGTCAGCCACAATCATTACGACCACATGGACCTGCCGACGCTGCAGCGGCTGTGGCAGCGGGATCGGCCGGCGATCGTCACCAGCCTCGGCAACGACACCGTCCTGCGCTCCGCCGGTGTGCCGGCCACGGCGCTCGACTGGGGCGAGTCGGCACGGCTGACCGGGACCGGCCTGATGCGTGAGGAGCGGCCGTGCGATCCCGACCCGTGGTGCCCCGGCGACCGCGCCCAGGTGCAGGCGGCGCCGGTACATCATTGGGGCAGCCGCTGGTTCGCCGATCGCAACCGGGCGCTGTGGTCGGGCTTCGTGCTGCGCCTGGGCGTCTCGGGCAAGGTCTTCTTCGCCGGCGACACGGGCTACAAGACCGACTGGGTCGCCGAAGCGCGACGGTTCGGACCCTATCGGCTCGCGATCCTGCCGATCGGCGCGTTCCGCTTCGTGCCGGGCCAGATGGGCATCGCGAGCCATATGGGGCCGATCGACGCCGTCCGCGCCTTTGTCGAGCTCGACGCCGCCGCCGCGCTGCCGGTGCATTGGGGCACGTTCCGGCTGTCCTTCGAGGGCTATGACACGCCGCCCAAGATGCTGGCGGCGCTGATGCGCTGCACGGGGGCGGACCCGGCGCGGTTTGCGGGGCATGGTATCGGGCAGGCGTTCGACGCCCCGCCGGCGAAAGCGCCCCGCACCCCGCTGGACCTCTCGCGATTGCCGGCGTGCGCGAACAGCCCCGAGGTGAAGGCGCTGCCCTGATCTCCCCTCCTCTTCAGAGGAGAGGAGAAAGACGGCCGCAGGCCGGCGAAGAGGCGAGGAGCACGCGCCCGTGCCGCACAGCGTCCGCCTCCCCCGGCCCGTCCTCTAAACAGGAGCGGAACCAGGCTCCTCCAGCCCCCAAAGCGTGACGATCAGCGCCATCGCCACCACCCCTTCGGTATACCACAGCCCGGCATAGGCATTGTGCGTCCGCGCGACGATCCAGGCGCTGATGAGCGGCAGGAAGCCGCCGAAATACCCGGTCCCGAAATGGTAGGGGATCGACAGCGACGAATAGCGGATGCGCGCCGGAAACATCTCGGCCAGCAGCGCCGCCACCGAACCATAAGTCAGGCCCGACAGCGCCATCATGCCGAGGATGCCGAGCAGGATCAGCGCCGTCCCGCCCGCGCCGGGCACGAAGCCGGCGGGCATCGCCCCGTCCCCCGCGCCGCGCCCGATCAGCCAGAAGAACGGGAAGACCAGCACGAGCGCGGCGGCATAGCCCCACACGATCGGCGGCTTGCGCCCGATCCGGTCCGACAGCGCGCCGGTCGTGAAATAGAAGACCAGCCCGCACAGCGCGCCCACCGCGACGATGATCTGCGCCGGGCTTTCGGCCATGTGCATCGGCCCGGTGAGGAAGGTGAGCACCGAGAACAGCGCCGTGTACCAGATCACCGTCAGCCCCGCGGCGATCCCGAACAGCGCCACCAACAGGCGACGGAGGTTGCCGGGATAGGTGAAGCTCTCCCGGAAAGGGTTGGACGCCCCCTCGCCCGCGGCCTGCATCCGGCGGAACACCGGGCTTTCCGACAGCTTGAGCCGCATCCACAAGGAGACCGCGAGCAGCAGCAGCGAGAACAGAAACGGGAAGCGCCACCAGCCGCTCGCCCAGGCGTCCAGCCCCACCGCCGCCTTGGTCGCGAGCACCACCGCCAGGCTCAGGATGAAGCCGCCGACCACGCCCGCCTGGATGAAGCTGGTGTAGAAGCCCGCCTTGCCCGGCGGCGAATGCTCGGCGACGTAGATCGCCGCGCCCCCATATTCGCCGCCAAGCGCCAGCCCCTGCGCCACGCGGAGCAGCAGGACGAGCGCGGGCGCGGCATAGCCGATCGCCGCGGCGGAGGGCACCAGCCCGACCCCGGCCGTGGCGACGCCCATCAGCGTGATGGTGACCAGGAAGGTGTATTTGCGCCCGAGGCGGTCGCCCAGGAACCCGAACACGATCGCGCCGAGCGGCCGGAAGCCGAAGCCGACCGCGAACCCCGCCCAGGCGAGCAGCGTCTGCACCACCGGATCGCCGGCGGGGAAGAAGGTGCGGCCGATGATCCCGGCCGACGCCAGCGTGCCGTAGATGAAGAAATCGTACCACTCGA
>NZ_CAXUEK010000057.1:0-17601 GCF_964250165.1 uncultured Sphingomonas sp.
GCGCGATGAAGGTGCCGTGCGGCGTCGACTGGAAGATCAGCCCGACCGAGTCGAGACGCTTGGGCGTCGCATACCAGACCCATTTGTTGCGCCGCGCCTCCTTCGTCGCCTGGAAATGATCGTTGAGCGCGGCGCGGACGGCGCTGTTCACGCCATCGGCGCCGACGATCAGGTCATAGTCGCTCAGCGCCGCCGGATCGCTCACCCGCCGTTCGAACTCGATCGACACCCCGGCGTCGAGCGCGTTGCGCTGCATCGCCTGCAGCAGGCGGACGCGGCTGATGCCCATGAAGCCGTTGCCCTTGAGCGCTATGGCCTCGCCCTTGTGGACGATCGTGATGCGGTCCTGGAACTCGGCGATGGCGCCGATCGCGGCCTTCAGCCCCGGATCGACCGCGGCGAGGATGTCGAGCGCCACATCGGCGAGCACCACGCCGAAGCCGTAGGTCGCGTCCGGCGGGTTCTGCTCGAATACGTCGATCCGGTGCGCGGGCGCCGCCTGCTTCGCGAGCTTGGCGAACAGCAGTCCGGCCGGTCCGCCCCCAACCACCGCGATCCGCATTTCCGCCCCGCCTTCCCCGTTCGTCATATCAGTCGATAATTTGACACAGGCGTGGTTTTTTGGCAAGCGGCGGTTTGCGAGCGACCGGAGACCCGATCATGCCCGACGTTGGTGCCCCCCTCACGCTGAACGGTGTCGATCACACGGCACGACCGACGTGGAAGCTGCGCGAGACGGTCGAGTTCTACCGCGACACGCTCGGGCTTCCCCTCGTCCACGCCATCACCGCCAAGGGCTGGGGGCGCGAGAAGGAGGAGCATGCCGACTTCATCCATTTCTTCTTCGACGCGGGCAACGGCAGCACGATCGCCTTCTTCCACTATATCGGCACGACCCAGCCGCCCGAGTTCGAGATCCCCCGGGGCTACATGGCAATGGCGAACCATACCGCCTGGAGCGTCGAGACCGAGGAGGAGCTGCTCGCCTGGCAGGCAAGGCTGCAGGCCGCCGGCGTGAACGTCAGCCAGTCGATCAGGCACGAGATCCTGGAATCGGTGTATTTCCGCGATCCGAACTTCTATCCGCTGGAGATCACGCGGCCGTTGCGCGCCGTGGAGCGGATCGACGGCATCGACGCCGAACTGACCATCGCCGCCGCGCTCGAACTGACCGAGGCGGGCGACTGGACGACGATCGAACAGCTCTGGCGGGTCAAGGCCGAGCACGTCGCCCAGCATCAGCGCGAGCACGCCCTGGTGGCATGAGCGGGTTCTACGTTCTCGACGTGCCCGAGTTCGCCCCCGTCGTCGCCGCCGCGGGAGCGCTCGATCGGTGCCGGGTGCACCAGCCTCGCGCAGGGTACATCTTCGTCGAATTCGACGGCGAAATCGAGCTCACGCGAGAAGCGACCGGGCTCGGCGCGGCGGTCTGGTTCGGTTGCCTGACGGGTGGGCTGGACGGCAAGATCGTCAGGTTCGACGCCAACCGCATCCGGCTCGCCCCGACGAACGAGCCCGTACTGCCTATCTGACCTGCGTCGTCTCCGACATCGCCTCGATCAGCGCCAGGTTGCCGCGGATTTCGCCTGCCAGGCTGGCGATCGTCGCCCCGTCCTTCATCGGCCCGGTGCGATGAAGCAGCGCGCGCGCATTGTCCGCGACCATCTCCGCGACCGTATCGAGCACCGGTCCGTGCCCCGGCTGGAACCACCACGCGGTCCACATCGCCATGCCGATGATCGACAGGGCGGTGACGCGGCTGTCGACGGCGCGCGCCTCGCCGGCGAGGACCGCCGCGTCCACCAGCCCGATCAGCTCGTTGAGGATCTGGCGTTTCGCCGCGGCATGGACCTTGGCGATCGCGGGCGGCAGCTCAGCCTCGCTGCGATCCATCAGGCGGAAATGCGTCCGGGCGTCCGCGACCCAGAGCACGAGGCGGCGGACCACCTCGCGGATCGCCGCCGTGGGCGCCAGCCCCTGTTCACCCACTTCGCGCAGCATGGTCGCGATCGGCAGCGTCGCACCGCGGATCAACTCCGCCAGCAACGCTTCCTTGTTGGGGTAATAATAATAGATCGACGACCGGCTGAGCCCGACGGCATCCGCGACGTCCTTCAGGCTCGTCGCCGCAAACCCGCGGGCGGCGAACAACGCGGCGGCCTTGTCGAGCACGTCTCCCGCCAGCAGTTCGCGGCGCGCACTGGTCGACGGCTCGACCGCTAACGCACGTCCCACCGGGGACGGCCCTGCGGCGGCCGCCCGCCTTCGCTTGCCCACGCCTGTCGCGACCATGTCATCCGCCACCCTGCATGAAGGCGTTCCTTATGCGCCGACCGGCGCCCCGCACAAGGCACCCGCCCTCCCCCGGGGCGCGAGCGATGCTCGCCTACCGGCAGCGTTGTCGGGCGAACGCATGATCGACACGCCAGATTTGCCGGAGGACGGGAAGGGCTTCGCGATCGGCGGGATCACCTCCTGGAGGCGCTGCGTCACGAGGAGGCGATCGACTGGACCTTCTTCTCCCCGGCCCCGTCATCTTCGCGGGCCGCGGCGCGGCCCGTTCCGGTTGAGCGGTGACCAGCTGGTCACCGACGCGGCTGGCGACAGCCGGATCGGCTTCGCGGATTACGCCATCGCCATGGTCGATGAGGTGAGACAGCGGCGCCACGCCGGGCGCGCTTCACGATCGATTATTGAACCGATCGGGCAGGTTCGCCCTCACCCGGTGGCGAGGGCGCTCGCCGTTTCATCGAACAACCATGCTATTGCCTCTTCTTCCGTCAGGAAGAACGCCGTTCCGCCCCGGCCGGCAACACGCCTGGCCTGCAACATCTCCAGCGACGACCCCGACACGAGCATGGCGATCCCACGCGACAGCGAACCAAAATGGATGACATATTGCGCCATGATGGCCTGGAGCCGCTCGGTGATGTCGCGCGACTGCACGCCTGCGTAGCGGATATCGGACAGGAACCGGCAATCGCCCTTCGCGGGCATGCGATCGAACGCTGCCGCCATGTCCCGCTCAAAACGGTCGACGGTGGCGTGATCCATATGACCGGAGAAATTGAGGCGCATGAAGTTCTTTCGGGGGTCGCTATCGATCGAATAGGACGGCTTGGACGACATCTCAGGCACTCCCGGGCGGCTGACGCGGCGCTGTCTTGCAGCTCGGTGTCGTCGTAGGACCTAACCGCAAAGGAATTGCTAATATCCGGCAGGGCACGCGAGAGGACACGATCGTTGCGGCAAGCTTCCGCGCGCCGGGATCGTCAGATCGTCTGTCCGCCCGATACCTCGATGCGCTGGGCGTTGACCCAGCGGTGGCGACGTCGCTGGCCCCGCTCCAGATCCCGAAACAACTGCGGCTGATTGGGCCCGGCACCTGATGCGCGCGGACGGCGTCGCGATCGGCAGTGCCGCCATGCCGTCGGTTACGAAAGGATACCCCATTTCACGCGCGATTATGGCCGGATGTTCGGGCTACCGCCGGGCCGCGACATGCGCGCGGCGAAGCAGCGTGCAGCGGCGGCGGCGTAGGCCAACCATCGCTCCCCTACGCCCGCGCGAACCGCTTCTCCAGCCAGTCCCGGATGGCCTGTCCGGCCTGCGACCGGCCCGGCGGCTCGCCCTCCGCCAGCGGCTGGCCGTGATGGTCGCCACGGAAGCGGTGGCGGGTGCGATCGGTCGAGGGGATCGCGGCGAAGATGCGCTCGACGTCCGCCGGGAACACCACCTGGTCACCGCTATATTCGATCAGCAGCGTCGGTTGCTCGATCGCGCCGGCCGTCTCGAACAGGTTAGCGCGCGAGGTCAGGCCGGACCAGGTCGACAGCCAGGCCTCCGGCGTGCAGAACCGTGCGAAGCCGACGACCCCGAAATTGGTGGCGTACGGGTCGCGGCTCCAGATCGAGCCGACCGCGCGGTCGGACGGGTCAAGCGACAGGTCCCAGCAGCGCAGGTCGGCGTCGGTGCGCCAGATCGTCATCGCGGTGGTATGGGCGCCGCGGATGCGATCCGCGCGATCGCCGCTTTGCTTGCCGCGCGCGCGCGCCGCGAGCCGCTCGGCAACGAGCGAGCGCGCGGTCTCGTCGAGCCGCGCGACGCGCGCGCGCTGGGCCTCGCGGAAGCGCTCGACGAACGGCGCGGCGTAATGCGCGCCGCCGGGAGCATAGCCGTTGGCCGGATCGAGGAAGTCGAGGTCCGGGTCGATGCCGAGCGGATCCTGCTCGTCGGTTACCGAGGGGTCGATGCAGTTCATCAGCACCACGCCCTGCCCCGGATGCGGCGACACGAGCACGATGCCGTCGGCCTGCGGCATCGCCAGTTCGCGAAGACCGGTGGCGCGGCCGCCCGGCGTCCGCTCAATGCGGCCCGCGGGCGCGAGCAGCGACTGCTGGTTGTAGAAGCCGTACAGGCTCGCGCCGCCTGAATTGCCGATCAGCACGATCCTGCCGAATCGCTCCTTCAGGAACGACAGCCCCGCCGCCACGTCGAGCAAGGTAATCTCGTGTTCGAGCCGCATGTCCGATCCGACCGCGCGCGACGTCTGGGTGAACACCGCATAGCCGGCGGCGAGCAGCTCGGGCACCAGGTAATGCGTCGCCAGGAACTCGCGCGGATGCATGATGCACGCGACGACGTCCGACGGCCCGGCGGTATAGAGGAAGCCGTTGACCGCGGCGCCATCCGCGGTCCGGAGCGGATGCACGGTGACCGCGGCGCCGTCGGGCAGCCCCCCCATCGTCCAGCCGGCGTTGCGGAAGCCCGCCGTCGCCTCCTGCTCCTTCATGCCGTCTGCCTGGTCTCGGCCGCGATCGCCGCCGCGACCATCTCGCGCAGCATCGCCTTGTCGGCCTTGCCCACCCTGGTCAGCGGAAAGGCGTCGATCGCCTCGACGCGCTCGGGCAATTTGTACTTGGCGATGCCGAGCCCGAGCAGGAATTCGCCGAGCGACGCGACCGTCACGCAATCGCATCCCGCCTGCGGGATGACGTAGGCGCAGACCTTCTCGCCATAGATGGGATCGGGCATCGCGACGACGCGGACGTCGGCGACGTCCGGGTGGCGCGCCACCAGCGCTTCGATCTCCTCGGCGCCGATCTTTTCGCCGCCGCGGTTGATGTTGTCCTTGATCCGCCCTTCGAACGAATAGCAGACCGTGCCGTCGATATCATGCGCGCGCATCAGGTCGCCCGATCGCATGAACCCCGACGCGGTGAAGCTCGCCGCGGTCGCCTCCTCGTCGCCGACATAGCCGGTCAGCGTGCTCGGCCCCCGAAAGCACAGCTCGCCGATGTCGCCGAACGCGACCTCCGCCTCCTCGCCCGGCACCAGCAGCCGTACCTCGTCGCCGGGCGAGATCGGATAGCCGATCGTACGATGCCGGATCGCGGGCGGATCATGCGGCGATGACGCGAAAACCATTCCCTCGGTCATCCCGAACATCTGCCCGACCGGCAGACCGACATGCCGCTCCACGGCTTCCGCGCTGGCGAGCGCGAAGAACTGCCTGAGCGAGCCGATATCGTGACGGTGGAGGTCGTCGATCTCCAGCAGCTTGGCCGCGACGGGACCGATGCTGCCGGTGAAGGTGACGCGGTGGCGGGCGATCAGCTCCAGCATCTCGCGCATGTCGAGCCGCGATTGCAGCACGAGCGTCCGGCGGTCGAGCGTCACCGGCAGCACCGCGAACATCGTCCCCGCATTGTGCACCAGCGGCAGCCCCCACAAGGTGACGTCCGCATCCGTCAGGTCGTAGCGCTGCGACAGGTGCCGCACCGCGCCGAGATACTCGCCGTGCATGCGCGGGATGATCTTGGGCAGGCTGGTCGATCCGCCCGACAATTGGAAGACCGCGACGTCCAGCGCGTTCGGCGCGACATCGCCGGTGCGCACCCGTGCTTCCTCGATCGGATAGGCCTGCGCCGCTGCCGCCAGCGACACGCAACCGTCGCGCTCGCCGCGCACCACGACGACGTGCTCCAGCGCCGTGCACGAGGCGGCGAGCTGCTGCGCGAAGCCGACCTGATCGAACGACGGATTGCAATCCGCCTGCACGAAGATCGCGCGCGCATCGGTCGCCTGCGCGAAATGCTCCATCTCCAGGCTGCGATATTGCGGCAGCGTGCAGACCGGCACGACGCCCGCCTTCATGCAGCCGTAGAAAGCGGTGAAATACTCCCGCGTCGTGCCGAGCTGGAACAGCACGCGGTCGCCCGGATGCAACCCCAGGTCGAGCAGCGCCGCCGCAACGGATTCGGTGTCGGCGTCGAGCCGGGCATAGGTCGTGACGCCGTCGCGATCGACCACGGCGACGGTGTCCGGCCGCTCGCGCGCGGCCTGTCGCAGCGTCTCACCGATCGTCAGGTCGAGCCAGTTGCCGTCGGCGAGCTGCCGCCGCGCCTCGGCGATCGGGCGATAGCGGACGGCATCGATGGAATAGCGCGGCCCGGCAGCGTCGCCAATCATCTCCGACCGACCCTGCATCATTCCTCGCCCGATCGTTGCGCGGCCAAACCGTCCACCATATCGTCTGATTTTTCACGTAAACGTCGAGAGCGTCAAGTTGCCATCGCGCTTGTAAAGTGTGTTCGACGCCCATACCGAGCGGTCGACGCTCACGTCGAGCCGATCGCGGACAGCCGCAAGCGCCCGACGAGGTCATGAAGGGGAGAGGTCGTGAACACACTTCTGCCGACCACGCTGGTCGGTTCCTATGCCATGCCGGAATGGCTGATCGACCGCGCGCGGCTGGCGGATCGATTTCCGCCGCGGGTCCGGGCGCAGGAGCTGTGGCGGGTGCCCGCCGACCGGCTGGAAGAGGCGCAGGACGACGCCACCCTGATGGCGATCCACGAGCAAGAACGCGCCGGGCTCGACATCATCACCGACGGCGAGATGCGGCGCGAAAGCTATTCGAACCGCTTCGCCACCGCGCTCGAAGGCGTCGACCTGGACAATCACGGCACCGCGCTCGATCGCAGCGGCCACCCCAATCCCGTCCCGCGCGTCGTCGGCCGCATCCGCCGCACGCATCCGGTGCAGGTCCGCGACATCGAGTTCCTGCGTCGGCACACGGAGAAGCCGATCAAGATCACCGTGCCCGGCCCGTTCACGATGGCGCAGCAGGCGCAGAACGACTTCTATCCGACCACGCGCGAGATGGCGCTCGACTATGCCGCCGCGGTCAACGAGGAAATCCGCGACCTGTTCGCCGCCGGGGCCGATATCGTGCAGATCGACGAGCCCTATATGCAGGCCCGGCCGCAGCAGGCGCGCGAGTTCGGGGTGGAGGTGGTCGACCGCGCGCTGGACGGGATAACCGGCGAGACCGCGCTCCACATCTGCTTCGGCTATGCCGCGATCATCCACGGCGACCGGCCGAAGGGTTATGATTTCCTGCCCGAGCTCGCGGCGTGCGCGGTCCATCAGGTCTCGGTCGAGACCGCGCAGCCGCGGCTCGACCCCGCCGAGCTCGCGCCGCTGCGCGACAAGCGGATCATGGTCGGGGTCATCGACCTCAACGATCCGGCGGTCGAGACGCCCGAGGTCGTCGCCGACCGCATCCGCCGCGCGATGACGCAGGTGCCGGTCGAGCGGATCGTCGTCGCCCCCGATTGCGGCCTGAAATACCTGCCGCGCGAGCGGGCGTTCGGCAAGATGAAGGCCATGGTGGACGGCGCCGTCATCGTCCGCGCCGAGGCCGCCCGCTGACTGGAGGGCGCGCTCGGCCGCGCGCCGGCGCCAATGGGGCTTCCGGTCACCGGAAGTGGTGCCCCATGCACCACCCGATCGGGCACTTAGAACGTTGAACGATTTTCGTCGAACACCGCTCATAAGCTGTGTTCCGGGGTTGCAGGTCGAAATCGGGGACCCGGTTCGACCTTGATCGGTCCTCCGGGACTGCAAAGGTGGTTGCGGGAGCCCGCTTCGACCTTTGTCGCACACGCGTGCTCCTTCCGCAGTCCGCACGTCCCGCCGTACGGTCCGCAGCTCGGATGCCTCGCCCTCCTGCCGGTCGGCAGTGTCGAGCATGCCGAGGTATCGCACGATGCTGGCGTCCACCTGCTCCCTCCGGCGCCGGATCGTGACGGGCGTGAAGTTGCGGTCGCGCGCGTTCACCGCCCGCAACCGGCTGCCGTCCACCGCCACCATGCCGCCGGCGATGAGCCCCAGCTTGCGGCACACGAGCACGAAGCGCCGACACGCCGCCGGGATGGCCGCACCGTGATCACGGCGGACGTCGGCGATCGTCTTGAAGTCCGGCGCCAGCTTGCCCGTCAGCCACATCAGCTCGATGTTGCGGCCCGCCTCCCGCTCCAACCGCCGGCTCGACTGCACCGGGTTCAGATAGCCGTAGACGTAGAGCTTGAGCAGGACCGCCCGATGATAGCCCGGCCGGCCCGTCGCCGCCGCACCGCCGAAGCCGAGTACCGCCAGGTCCAGCGCTTCGACGAATGCGTCGACCACCCGCACCAGGCTGTCATCACCCACATAATCGTCGATGCAGTCCGGCAGCAGCAGCCGCTGCCGCCGATCGCTACCCTCGATGAAACGACCCATCCGGCGCCTCCATCCGCGCCAGAACACTACAGATCAGCGCGTTTCCACACAGCCTCGGGCGAAAGCGGAACGACCGCTTACAAGCGACAAATGTCGTGAATGGCCGTCCAGTAAGGCTACTCGAAGGCCAGAACGCGTCGCCGAGCTGAATAAGGGGTGCTGCGGCTCGCACGCGCGCTGAAGGGCCGACCGCTAAGCAATATCTTTATGCCTCGACGGACTTTAGTTCGAACATGGCTCGCCATACTCTGCTTCTGTCCGGCAGGGTCTCGCCCGCCCCCCTTGCATGAAAGCGAGCCGATCCGCGCCGGACAGATGATCGCGCGAACAAATATAATGCATCAACAGCGTCCGCCGCGGCCAATGCACCGCATCTTCGGCCACCCTATCTGGTCGCCATGACCAGCTTGACCGTATGGCATGACGGCGACTGTCCGCTGTGCCGCGCCGAGATCGCGCTGATGCGGCGCCTCGATACGCGCGGCGCGATCCGCTTCCTCGACGCGACGCGAGCCGATGGCGAGAGCTGTCCGATCGACCGCCGCGCGCTGCTCGCGCGCTTCCATTCGAGCGAGGACGGCACGCTGCTGTCCGGGGCCGCCGCCTTTGCCGCCATGTGGCGGGCGATGCGGACGAGAGCCGGACGGTGAGGCCGCGTCCCGATCGCGTCGGGCCCGGCCAGGAGAGCGTGTGGGATTACCCGCGCCCCGCCATCGCGGGGCCGACGACCGCGGACATCGTGATCGAGCATCGGGGCGAGCTCATCGCGGACACCCGACGTGCCATCCGCACGCTGGAGACCAGCCATCCGCCGAGCTATTACCTTCCGCGCGCCGACATCGCGGCCGCCGTGCGGCGTCGCGCCGCCGCCAGCTCGTGGTGCCAATGGAAGGGCGTGGCGGCCCGTTGGGACGTGGTGGTCGGCGACACGGTGCTGCCGCGGATCGGCTGGAGCTGCGCCGATCCGCCCCCGGCCTTCCACGCGCTGCGCGACCATGTCGCCTTCTACGCCGCGCCGTTCGATCGGTGCAGCGTCGATGGCGAGACCGCGGTCCCGCAGCCGGGCGGCTTCTACGGCGGCTGGATCACGAGCGGGGTCGTCGGGCCGTTCAAGAGCGGTCCGGGCAGCCGCGGCTGGTAGCGCGCTGCGATCGCCCGATCGTGCCAAGTCGGGCGATCCCTGATAAGTGTGCCTCGGGTCGGAAACGCGGGGGGTGCGATGGCGACGGTGACGATGGACAGTTTCGGGTCGGACCGGCACCTGCGTCTGGTCGCCGACAGCCCGATTCCGTCCGTCATCAGCGATCCGCGCCGCCCCGACAATCCGATCGTCGCGTGCAATCCGCCGTTCTGCGCGCTGACCGGCTATCCACCGGACGAGGTGATCGGGCGTAACTGCCGCTTCCTGGCCGGTCCGGCGACGGAGCCGTGGCTGACCGAGGAGATCAAGCGCGGGGTGCGCGAGCATCGGCCGGTGCTGGTCGAGATCCTGAATTACAAGCGCAACGGCCAGCCGTTCCGCAACGCCGTGCTCGTCGCGCCGATCTATGACGACGCGGACGCGCTGCTTTATTTCCTGGGTTCGCAGGTGGAGATCGACGCCAGCGCGACGGCGCCGTCCAGCATGCGGCGCATCCGGGCCGCGGAGATGGTGAAGGCGCTGTCGCCGCGGCAGGGGCAGATCCTGAAGCTGGTGGCGGGCGGCCTTCTCAACAAGCAGATCGCGAGCAAGCTGGAACTCGCTGAAAAGACAGTGAAGATGCATCGCGCGATCCTGATGGAGCGGCTGCACCTGCGCACCACGACCGATCTGATCCGGCTGGCGGTCGAAGCCGGCCTTTGACCGTCGCGATACGGCCTAAGGTCCGTATCACCTTCACGTCGCCGCAACGGTTACTCTGAGCGTTGCCACAGCGGCGGCAAGCGTTACCCTCCCCTCCCAGGCGCGGGCCGACGCTGTGGCGACTGACTTTTGAGGAGCGTCGGCCGTCGCCAGGACGATGTTTGCTCGCCCCTCATCTGCCCGCCCGGCGCGACCGCGCCGGACATCGCCGTGACGGAGACCCCGATGGATATCGTGACCCCATTTCAATTCTCGCTGGTCTACAATGCGCTGTCCTTCACCTTCGCCACGATGGGCGCGGCGACGCTGTTCCTGTGGCTCAGCCGATCGCAGGTCGCGCCCGCCTATCGGACCGCGCTGACCATCTCCGGCCTGGTGACCGCGATCGCCGCCTACCATTATTTCCGCATCTTCGACAGCTGGACGGCGGCCTATCAGCTCAAGGACGGCCTGATCACCGCGACCGGCTTCGCATTCAACGATGCCTATCGCTATGTCGACTGGCTGCTGACCGTGCCGCTGCTGCTGATCGAGCTGGTGCTGGTCATGCGGCTGTCGGCGGAGGAGACGATGTCCAAGTCCATCCGGCTTGGCGCCGCGGCGGCGCTGATGATCGTGCTTGGCTATCCGGGGGAGATCGCGACAGACATCCCGACCCGCGCACTGTGGGGCACGCTGTCGTCCATCCCCTTCGTCTACATCGTCTACGAGCTGTTCAGCGGCCTCGGCCGATCGATCGCGCAACAGCCGGCGAACGCGCAGGGTCTGGTGCGCAAGGCGCGCCTGCTGACCTTCGCCTCCTGGGGTTTCTACCCGATCGTCTACATGGCGCCCTATGCCGGGCTGAAGGGCGGCACGGTCGTGACCACGATCCAGATCGGCTACACGATCGCCGACATCGTCGCCAAGGCGGGGCTGGGCATCCTCATCTTCCTGATCGCCGTCCGCAAGTCGGCGGCGGAGGATCCGGAGAACACGGCCATCACCGTGTGACCGGCCACCGCCGGTGAACCATGTCGTGACCGCGCGCCGCCATGCCCCGATCGGGCATGGCGGTCTCGTGCCGCCGGCCTTCTGGGCCGCGGCCGTGGCGCTGGTCATCGCCGTGTCGCTGCATCTGCCGCTGGATGGTCCGTTCTCGACTTTGGCCGCTGTCCTGATCCTCTTGGGCGGCGGCCTGCCGCACGGCGCGTTCGACATCGCGCTGCTGCGGCGCGCCATTGTCCTCGATCGTCGCGCGATGGCGCTGGTGGTGGGCGGTTACATCGCCGTCGCGCTGTTGATGGCGGTCATCTGGCTGAGCCTACCGCTGCTCGGGCTGATCCTCTTCCTCCTCATCGCGGCCGCGCATTTCGGCGAGGACTGGCTGATGCTGGAGGAGCCGCTGCTGCGAGCGGGCGCGGGGGGTGCCGTGATCGCCGCGCCGACGATCTGGCATCAGGACGCGGTGGCGACACTGTTCGTGGCGATCGGCGGGCCCGACGCGCGGACCGTGGCGCAGCTCGTCACCGCCGCCGCGCCGGTCGCCCTGCTCATCACCATGGTCGGGGTCGTCATCGCGTGGCGCCGCGGCAAGCGCGACTGGGCGGCCGCGATCACCGCCTGCCTGGCGCTGCTGCTGGTCCTGCCGCCGGTGGTCGGCTTCGCGCTGTTCTTCGTCTTCCTGCACTCGCCGTTGCACCTGGGCCGAACGCGCGCGGCATTGCGGGACCTGACGACGAGGCACTGGCTGGCGACCGGCGCGCTGCTGTCCGCCGCGGCGGTTGCGGGCTGGTGCGTCGTGCAGCGGATCGCGGGGCAGGCGTTAGGGGGTGACCTGACCGCGCAGGCATTCCGGCTGCTGGCGTGCGTCGCCGTGCCACACTTGCTCCTGTCACGGTGGACGGAGCGGCGGCTAGGATAAAGCGATCCGTTCGGCCAGCATGCGACCCGAGCGCCAGGCGCTCTCCACCCGCGGGCCGATCAGCCAGTCGCCCGCCGCGCCCAGCCGCAGCGCCGGGTTCCACAGCGCCCCCGCCGTCGCCGACGGCACCTTGGCGTAGCGCCAGCGGTGCCCGAGCCGGATCAGCGGGTCGGGCAGCGGACCGCCCGCCTGCTCGGCCAGCGCCGCCAGCAGCGCATCGACCGCGGCCTGCGCCTCGTCCTCCAGATGATCGCGCGACCAGTCGGGCGTGGCCTGCACCACCCAGGCCTCCGGCCCGCCGCGCCCGGGCTTGGCGCTGTTGCGCGCCGCCCAGCCGATGATGCTCACGTCGCGCAGCACGGCGGGCGCGATCGCCACCGGCGCCGCAAAGGCCAGCATCGCCGTCCAGCACGGGGCTGACACGCTGCTGCCGGCGATGCCCGCCATGGCCGGATCGTGGGCGGCCAGCAGCGGCGCGGCCTGCTCTGCAGGCACGGCAACGATCGCGGCGTCATGCGGTTCGGGCCGGTCGTCCAGGAACCAAGCGCCGTCGCGGCGCACCAGCGCCTCGACCCGGTCGCTCCAGCGCACCGGGTGCCGGGCGGCGAGGTCGCCCACCAGCGCGCTCATGCCGGGCACGCCGACCCAGGCGTCCGTTCCGGCGGCGGGCCAGCGCGCGGCCAGCCCGGCCTCAGCCCAGCGCCGCAGCTGGTCGGCAAAGGCGGGATCGCGCGCGGTGAGGTATTGCGCGCCGTGATCGAACGCGACCCGGCCTTCGCCGAGCGCCACCCGCCGGGTCGCCATGCGACCGCCGGGCTCGCGTCCCTTGTCGAACAGGACCAGTTGATGCCCCGCGTCGTGCAGCCGGTCGGCGCACGCGAGCCCCGCGATGCCGGCACCGACGATCGCGATCTTCATGCGGCCTCCCGTCCGATCGTGTGGCTTGGCCGCGACCGGGTGCGAGACCGCCTCCCGGTCGCGACCTTTCGCGACTTAGCCCTTGGGCAGCAGGACCGTGTCGATGACGTGGATCACGCCGTTGCTGCAGGCAATGTCGGGAGTGACGACCTTGGCGCCGTCCACGGTCACGCCGTTCGTGCCGTCGACATGGACGGTCGCGCCGCCCGCGGTCTGCGGGTCCATGACCTGACCGGCCACGTCCGCGGCCATGACCTTGCCCGGCAGCACGTGCAGCAGCAGGATCGCGGTCAGCTGGTCCTTGTTCTCGGGCTTGACGAGCTCGTCCACCGTGCCGGCCGGCAGGGCGGCGAACGCGTCGTCGGTCGGCGCGAACACCGTGAAGGGACCCGCACCCTTCAGCGTGTCCACCAGCCCCGCGGCACCGACCGCGGCGACCAGGGTGGAGAAGGAGCCCGCCGCAACGGCGGTATCGACGATGTCGTGTACGGTATCGGTCAAGGCATGTTCCTTGCGGGCAGCGGGGGGGGGCGCGTGATGGAGCGCTGGACGGACAGGGCTGCCCGGCCCGTCCTCACCGGCGGCCATCGATCCAGGCGCCTTGGCGCTCAATACGGGCTTTGGCCCACCTTGCAGCGCGGGTCAGGTCAGCCGCCGGCCCAGTTCCTTGTTGATGCCCAGCGCCACCAGCGTGCCGACCGCGCCCGAGAGCAGATAGCCGCCGGCCGCGAGCAGGCCGAACCGGCTGGCGAGCAGGAGCGCCACGAGCGGCGCGAACCCGGCCCCCACCAGCCAGGCGAGATCGGACGTCAGCGCCGCACCCGTGTAGCGGCGCGCGGTGGCGAAATTGGCGGCGACGGCACCCGAAGACTGGCCAAAGGCCAGGCCGAGCAGCACGAAGCCGATCACCATGAACGCGATCTCGCCCAACCCGCCGCCGTTCAGCAGCTGCGGCGCGAAGCCGCTGAATACCGCGATCGCCGCGGCGGAGGCGCCCAGCAGGTAACGCCGTCCGATCCGGTCCGCGATCAGCCCGGACGCGAGCACCGACACCAGCCCGACCGCGCCGCCGATCATCTCGATGCCCAGGAAGCGCGCGGCGCTGTCGCGCGTGAACAGGGTCACCCAGGAGAGCGGGAACACGGTCACCATGTGAAACAGCGCGAAGCTGGCCAGCGGGGCGAAGGCGCCGATCACGATGTTGCGCCAGTCGGAGCGCACCGTGTCGACGACGCGCGACGGCTCCAGCTCGCGCTGCTCGAACAGGGTGGTGTAGTCGGGCGTCGACACCATGCGCAGTCGGGCGAACAGCGCGACCACGTTGATCGCGAAGGCGACGAAGAAGGGGTAGCGCCAGCCCCAATCCAGGAAATCGACGGCCGACAAGGTGGTGAGGAAGAAGGCGAACAGCCCGCTCGCCACGATCAGCCCGAGCGGCGCACCGAGCTGCGGGATCATCGCATACCAGCCACGCCGGTGCGCCGGGGCGTTCAGCGCCAGGAGCGACGAGAGCCCGTCCCACTGACCGCCCAGCGCGATCCCCTGGCCGATGCGGAACAGCGCCAGCAGCACCGCCGACCAGGCGCCGATCGTCTCGTAACCCGGCAGGAACGCCACCGCCGCGGTCGAGCCGCCGAGCAGGAACAGGGCGATGGTCAGCTTGGTGCCGCGCCCCAGCGCCGCATCGACCCCCAGGAAGATCATCGACCCGATCGGGCGTGCGACAAAGGCCAGCGCGAAGATCGCGAACGAATAGAGCGTGCCCGTCAGGCGGTCCGCATACGGAAAGATCAGCGCCGGGAACACCAGCACCGAGGCGATCGCATAGACGAAGAAGTCGAAGAACTCCGACGTCCGCCCGATCACGACCCCGATCGCGATCTCGCCGGGCGCGATCGCGCCGTGGCGCGCATTGATGGCGCGCGCATCGCGTTCGGCCAGCTGCGAGGCGGTGACGACGGTCATGATCGTTTCCGAAGGCGAGGTCCCATGCCCGGTCATTGCCCGATCGTAGGGCGCGGGGACATTGGACAAAATGTCCAATGTTGCCGTGCGGCAGCGGCGCCTACCTCCCGCCCATGCCCGCTCGCCCGCCCCGCCCGCTGCTTGCCGCCGCGCTGCTGCCGCTGCTGCTCGGCGGCTGCGACATGGTGGTCATGCATCCGATGGGCGACGTCGCGCTGCAGCAGCGCAACCTGGTGATCTTCGCGCTGGCGCTGATGCTCTTGATCGTGGTGCCGGTAATCGCGCTCGTCGGGCTGTTCGCCTGGCGTTATCGCGCCACCAACCTTGCCGCGCGCTACGAGCCCGAATGGGATCATTCGACCCAGCTCGAGCTGGTGATCTGGTCCGCGCCGCTGCTGATCGTCATCGCGCTGGGGGCCGTCACCTGGACGGGGACGCACCTGCTCGATCCGTATCGCCCGATCGAGCGGCTCGCCGCGAGGCGTCCGGTCCCGGCGGGCACCCGGCCGCTCGAGGTGCAGGTGGTGGCACTCGATTGGAAGTGGCTGTTCATCTATCCCGAATACGGGATCGCGACCGTGAACGAGCTGGCGGCGCCGGTCGATCGGCCGATCCGTTTCCGGCTGACCTCGGCCAACGTGATGAACGCGTTCTACGTGCCGACGCTCGCTGGCATGATCTACGCCATGCCGTCGATGGAGACGAAGCTCCACGCGGTGATCAACCGGCCGGGGAACTATGCCGGGTTTTCCGCCAATTACAGCGGCGCGGGATTTTCCGGCATGCGGTTCCGCTTCCACGGGCTGGATCAGGCGGGGTTCGCCGCCTGGGTGGCGCGCAACCGGGCCGCCCCGCTGCCGCTGACGCGCGCCAATTACCTCAGGCTCGAACAGCCGAGCGAGAAGGTGCCGGTGATCCGCTTCGGCCGGATCGCGCCGGGGCTGTTCGACGCGGTGGTCAATCAGTGCGTGCGGCCGGGTGCCACCTGCATGCGCGACACTATGCGCCGCGACCCCGGCGACAGCGCCGCGATGACGCACATGCCGAACATGAGCTCGCCGCAGCGCCCGCGCGCGCAGTCGCCGCTCACCACCAGCGATGCCGGCGGCCCCCCGCCGCGCACGCCCGCCGACATCCGCCAGCGCGGTCCCGCCGCGCCCGACCAGTCGCGCACGCCGCATCAGAAGGCGCTTTGAGATGACCCAGCCGCTCTCCCCGCTCGCCGTCAGCCCGATCCTGGGCCGGTTCACGCTGGAATCGCTCCCGCTGCACGAGCCGATCGTGGTCGGCACGTTCGTGGTCGTCGCGCTCGGCGGGGCGGCGCTGCTCGGCGCGCTCACCTGGTTCAAGCGGTGGGGCTATCTGTGGACACAGTGGTTCACCAGCGTCGATCACAAGAAGATCGGGATCATGTACATGATCCTGGGGCTGGTCATGCTGCTGCGCGGCTTTTCCGACGCGATCATGATGCGGCTGCAGCAGGCGATGGCCTTCAACGGCTCCGAAGGCTATCTCAACGCGCACCATTACGATCAGGTATTCACCGCCCACGGCGTGATCATGATCTTCTTCGTCGCGATGCCGATCGTGACGGGGCTGATGAACTATGTCGTCCCGCTCCAGATCGGGGCGCGTGACGTATCCTTCCCGTTCCTCAACAACTTCAGCTTCTGGATGACGGCGGCTGGCGCGTCCATCGTCATGATGAGTCTGTTCGTCGGTGAGTTCGCGCAGACCGGCTGGCTCGCGATGCCGCCGCTGTCGGGCATCGCCGCCAGCCCGGGCGTGGGCGTCGATTATTACATCTGGGCGCTCCAGATCGCGGGCGTCGGCACGCTCCTGTCGGGGGTCAACCTGATCGCCACGATCGTGAAGATGCGCGCGCCCGGCATGAGCATGATGAAGATGCCGATCTTCTGCTGGACGGCGCTGTGCACCAACATCCTCATCGTCGCGGCCTTTCCCGTGTTGACCGCGGTGATGGGGCTGCTCAGCCTCGATCGCTACGCCGGCACCAATTTCTTCACGAACACGCTCGGCGGCAACCCGATGATGTACGTGAACCTGATCTGGATCTGGGGTCATCCGGAGGTGTACATCCTGATCCTGCCGATGTTTGGCGTGTTCAGCGAGGTGACGTCGACCTTCTCGGGCAAGCGGTTGTTCGGCTATACCTCGATGGTCTACGCGACGCTGGTCATCACGCTGCTCGCCTACCTCGTCTGGCTCCATCACTTCTTCACGATGGGGTCGGGGGCGAGCGTCAACGCGGCGTTCGGCATCGCGACGATGGTCATCTCGATCCCGACGGGCGCGAAGATCTTCAACTGGCTGTTCACGATGTATCGCGGCCGGATCCGGTTCGAGCTGCCGATGATGTGGACCGTGAGCTTCATGGTCACCTTCA
>NZ_CAXUEK010000058.1:0-17234 GCF_964250165.1 uncultured Sphingomonas sp.
GTCGAACCCGAACGGCCAGCGCGCCGCGGCCAGCCCGGCGACGAGCAACAGCAGCGCCACGCCCGCCGCCGCCACGCCCGCACCGACCAGCAGCGGCGGCAGGCGACGACGAACGCGGTCGCTGGTGGGTCCGCCGGGGCTCGAACCCGGGACCTCTCGATTAAAAGTCGCTTGCTCTACCGACTGAGCTACGGACCCTCCAGCGGGTCTAGCGGGTAGGGAGCGGCCGCGGCCTGGTCAACCGCGCCAGCAGCTGCCGGACGGTCAGCCCCGTCGCCGGCTCCCGCCAGCCCGGCGCGATCGCGGCGAGCGGGCCCAGCACGAAGACGCGCGCCGCCAGCGCGCGATGCGGGATGACGAGCGTCGCCGCGCGCCAGCGCCCCCCCGACCACAAGGTGATATCGAGGTCGATCACGCGCGCGCCCCAGCGCCGGCCGCGCCGCCGGCCGAAGCGCCGCTCGATCGCCTTGAGCCGCGCGAGCAGCACGGGCGGCGGCTCGTTGGTGCGGATCAGCGCCGCCGCATTGGCATAGCGACGCGCGGACGGCCCGACCGGCGCGCTGGTCACGACCGGCGACAGCGCCACGAGCCCGCCCAGCGCCGCGGCGGCCGCGCGCACCTCCGCCGCCGGATTGCCATGTCGGCCGCGGCGATTCGAGCCGAGCGCGATCGCGTAGAGCGCCATCACCTTCCGTCATTGCGTGAGCTGTGGCGTCTCTCTAGCGCCGGGCCATGGCCGTGTCCGCCCTCCCCGTCACCGAGCCGCCGCGCGACTGCCCGTTGTGCCCGCGCCTCGTCGCCTTTCGGGAAGAGCTTCGGCGCGAGCAGCCCGGCTGGTGGAATGCGCCGGTGCCCGCCTGGGGCGATCCCGCCGCCTGGCTCGCGGTCGTCGGGCTGGCGCCGGGCAAGCACGGTGCCAACCGCACCGGGCGGCCGTTCACCGGCGATTTCGCCGGCGAGCTGCTGTTCCGCACCTTGCTCGATCACGGGCTCGCGACCGGCGACTACCGCGCCGATCCGGACGACGGGCTGACCCTCACGGGGGCGGTGATCGTCAACGCGGTGCGCTGCCTGCCGCCCGCCAACAAGCCGCTGCCCGCGGAGATCCGCACCTGCCGCCCGTTCCTGGACGGTCCGCTGGCCGCATTGCCGAACGTCCGCGTGCTGGTCGCGCTCGGCCGGATCGCGCACGATGCCGCCGTGCGCGCGGCGGGCGTTCGGCTGGCGGCGCATCGCTTCGGGCACGGGGCGGAGCACGCGCTGCCGGACGGCCGTGTGCTGATCGATAGCTATCATTGCTCGCGGTATAACCAGAACACCGGCGTGCTGACGCCGCGGATGTTCGCCGCTGTCTTCACGCGGGCGCTGGCGCTGGGCGGAACCGCCGCTAACGGTGCGATGCTGATCCCGATCGAGGTGGCGAAATGATGAAGCCGAAAGCGGGGCGGGCGGCGATCGCCGCGGCGGGCGTGGGCGGAGCGCTGGCCCTGTTCTCGCACTGGCGGGGCCGCCGGGCAGAAGCGCAGGTTCCGCCCGATGGCGCGTTCGTGGCCGTCGACGGCGCACGGCTGCATTATACGGACCAGGGCGAGGGGCCGCCGGTGGTGATGATCCACGGGCTCGGCGGGCAGCTGCGGAACTTTTCTTACGCCCTGGCGGACCTGGTCGCGCGCCACCACCGCGTCATCCTGATCGACCGGCCGCGATCGGGCTATTCGACCGCCGCCGGCGCGGAGCCAGACGTGGCGGCGCAGGCGAGGATCGTTGCAGCGGGCATCCGCGCGCTGGGGATCGAGCGCCCGCTGCTGGTCGGTCATTCGCTGGGCGGCGCCGTGGCGCTGGCGCTGGCCCTCGACGATCCGGGCCTGGCGAGCGGCCTGGCGCTGATCGCGCCGCTGACCCAGCCGCAACCTGAGCCGCCGCCGGCGTTCCGAAGCATGGCCGTCGGCACGGCGAGCCGCGCGGGGCGTCTCGCGCTGGCCCACACCCTCGCCGTCCCGCTCGCCATGGCCACCGCGCCGGCCACGCTCAGGGCGGTGTTCGCGCCCGAACCCGCGCCGTCCGACTTCGCCGTGCGCGGCGGCGGCGCGCTGGCGCTCAGACCCGGCAACATCGCCGCCGCCATGTTCGAGATGCGCCGGGCGAGCGAGGAGATGGGCCCGCTCAGCGCCCGCTATGGCGAGCTGACCCTACCCGTCGCGATCCTGTACGGGCGCGAGGACCAGGTGCTCGACCATCGCCGCGACGGCGAGGCGGCGGCCCGGCAGATCCCCCGCTGCCGGCTCGAGCTGGTCGAGGGCGGCCACATGCTGCCGGTCACCCAGCCGGAGCTGACCGCCCGCTTCATTGAACGCGCGGCGACGGCGCGCTAGACGTCCGCCACCAGCCGGCCATAAAGGTCCGGCCGCCGGTCGCGGAAGAAGCCGAAGGCGGCGCGGTGGCGCTTGACGCGGTCGAGATCGAGCGTGGCGGTGATGACGCCCTCCTCCGCGCGGCCCAGCTCCGCCAGCATGTCGCCGCGCTCGTCGCAGATGAAGCTGGATCCATAGAACGACTGGCCATGCTCGGTGCCGATCCGGTTGGCGGCGATCACCGGCACGACGTTGGACACCGCGTGCCCCACCATCGCGCGCCGCCACAGCCGCGCGGTGTCGAGCGACGTGTCGTGCGGCTCGCTGCCGATCGCGGTGGGATAGAACAGCACCTCCGCGCCCATCAGCATCATCGCGCGCGCGGTCTCCGGATACCATTGGTCCCAGCACACGCCGACGCCGAGCTTCACGCCCGGGCCGTCCCACACCTTGAAGCCGGTATTGCCGGGGCGGAAATAGAATTTCTCCTCGTAGCCCGGCCCGTCGGGAATGTGGCTCTTGCGATAGACGCCCGCGACCTCGCCGTCCGGCCCGACCATCGCCAGCGAATTGTAGTGGTGCGGCCCGTCCGCCTCGAAGAAGCTGGTCGGGATCCAGATCCCCAGCGCCTCGGCGAGCGCCTGCATCGCCAGCACCGCGCGGTGCTCGCCGACCGGCCGCGCCTGCGCGAACAGCCCCTCGTCCTCCACCCGGCAGAAATACTCGCCCTCGAACAGCTCGGGCGGCAGCACCACCTGCGCGCCGCGCCCCGCCGCTTCATGCACCAGCCGCCCGACGTTGGCGATGTTGGCCTCCAGATCGGGCGTGAAGGCGAGCTGGAGCGCGGCGACGGTGATCTCGGTCATGGTCTACCTTTTCCCTCCGCCTGCGGGAGAGGCCAGGGGAGGGGGCGTTGGCGAGACGACGACATGCCCTCCCCCGACCCCTCCCGCAAGCGGGCGGGAAGATCATGCCGGGATCTGCTGGCTGATGCAGTGGAGGCTGCCGCCGCCGGTCAGGATGCGATCGGCGCGCAGGCCGATGGCCTCGCGACCCGGGAACAGCCCCCCGATCGCGGCGACCGCGGCGGCGTCGTTGGGCGCGCCATAGGTCGGCACCACCACCGCGGCGTTGCCGATGTAGAAGTTCATGTAGCTCGCCGGCACGATCTCCTCGTCGCGCAGCACGCGGCCGGGGGAGGGAACCTCCACCACCTCCAGCCCGCCGCGCCGCGCGTCCTCTGCCGCCAGCTGATACACCCGCCAGTTGGGGTCGTTCTCGGCCGGGCGCGGGATGGCGACCCGCCCCGGTGCGACGAAGCGCGCGAGGTTGTCGACATGGCCGTCGGTATGGTCGTGGATCAGCCCCTCGCCGAGCCAGACGATCCGGTCGAGCCCCAGCTCGTCGGCCAGCCGCCGCTCGATGTCGGCCTGGCTCATCGCCGGATTGCGGTTCGGGTTGAGCAGGCATTGCGCGGTCGTCACCGCCAGCCCGGTGCCGTCGCCGTCGATCGCGCCGCCTTCCAGGACCCAGCTGCAGAACGCCGTGGGCAAGCGCCGGCGCCTAGCAAGGCGCCGGCCGATCGTGTCGTCGCCGGCCAGATCGTATTTGCCGCCCCAGCCGTTGAAATCGAAATCCGCCGCGCGCCCGTCGCCGCGGATGATCGGGCCGGTGTCGCGCAGCCAGATGTCGCCGAACGGCTCCACCACCAGCTCGGCGAACGGCGCGAGCCGCGCCGCGGCGGCCGCCGCCTCGTCGTCGGCGGCGACCAGCAGCACCTGCTCGCCGCGCCCGTCGGCATGGACGGCGGCGGCGAAGGCGGCGACCTCCGCGCGCGCGGGCGCCAGATCGGCGGCCCACAGCTCGGCATGGCTGGGGAAGCCGATCCACACCGCGGCGTGCGGCGCCCATTCGGCGGGAGGGGGGAGGGGCATGGCGTCGCCTTACTAGATCCTCCCCGGGACGAGGAGGGGGACCGCTCGCGGGGCGGGTGGTGGAGGGGTCGAGTCACGAGCGGACTGCCCGGCTCGGAGCCCCTCCACCATACCGCTTCGCGGCATGGTCCTCCTCCACGTCCCGGGGAGGAATTAGCTCCCCGCCCGCAACTCGGGATGATCCCTGTCGCGGACGCCCCTGAACTCGGCCGTGGCATACCAGTTCGGCCACAGCCCCGGCGTGTCCGCCAGCTTGCGCCCGAGCTGGTAATAGACCGTCAGGTCCTCCACCGCACCCGACCAGTCCCACTTGGGATCATATTCGTCCTGCGGCTTGTGATAGCGATGCGCGACATAATCCTCCGCCGCCGCGTGGCCGGCTGCGACGCCGCCCACCACCAGATCCTGCCCCGAGCCGCCGTCGAGCATCGGCACCCCCAGTTTCGCGAAGGAGAAATGGTCGGAGCGGTAGTAGCCGCCGCGCTCGGGGTTCGATTCCGGGCTGATCGTACGGCTCTGCGCGGCCAGCAGCGGCTTCACCATGTCCTCGATCTCGGACTTGCCCGCGCCGGTGATCGTGAAGTCGCGGGCGCGGCCGATCGCGTTCAGCACGTCCATGTTGACGCCGCCGACCGTGCGCGCGAGCGGGTAGATCGGGTGATCGGCATAATAGGCTGAGCCCAGCAGCCCCTGCTCCTCCGCCGTCACCGCCAGAAACGCGATCGAGCGCTTGGCCGGACCCGCGTGCGCGTGCGCCTCCGCCAGCGCGACCAGCCCCGCCACGCCGCTCGCATTGTCGAGCGCGCCGTTGCAGATGCCGTCGCCGTTGACGGGCGCGCAATGGCCGAGATGATCCCAATGCGCCGAATAGAGCACGGTGTCGCCCGGCGTGCTCGTTCCGGGCAGCACGCCGATGACGTTGTGCGACAGCGACTTGCGGATTGCATTGGTGAAGCCGGTCGACAGCGTCAGCCCGAGCGGCACGGCCTTGAACCCCTTCACCTTCGCCGCCGCCTGGAGCCGGTCGAAATCCTGACCGGCGGCCGCGAACAGCTCGTGCGCCTTGGCGAGCTGCATCCAGCCGATCACCTGGCTCTGGTCGAGATGCCCGCCCGGCTCGTCCAGCTCGTATTTCGCGCCGGTCCAGGACGAGTTGACGACCGCCCAGGGATAGGCGGCGGGCTCGGTGTCGTGGACGATGATCGCGGCGGCGGCGCCGTGCTTGGCCGCATTCTCGTATTTGTAGGGCCAGCGCCCGTACCACGTCATCGCGCGCCCCTCGAACGGACCGTCGCGGGTCATCGTCTGCCAGTCGGGATCGTTGACCAGGATCACCACCGTCTTGCCGCGCACGTCCACACCGGCATAATCGTCCCAGCCCTTCTCGGGCGCGGTGATGCCGTAGCCGACGAAGACGACGGGCGAGTTGCGGACGCTGATCGTCGGCGCGACGCGATAGGTGGCGGCGACCATCTCCGTCCCGTACGCCATCGTCACCGCTGACTTGCCGCCGGTGAAGGTGAAGGGCTGCACGTCGGTGGCCTTGATCTCCACCATCGGCACGTCCTGCGTCCAGCCGCCCCCCGTCCGGTCGGCTGGATTGCCCGGCTTCAGCCCCGCCGCCCGGAAGCGCTGGACGATGTAGGCGACCGTCTTCGTCTCGGCGGGCGTGGTCGGCGCGCGGCCTTCATACGCGTCCGACGACAGTTCCCGGTCGACGCTCTTGAGCGTGTCGACCGAGAGGGCGGGCGCGGTCTGCGCAAGCGCGGGCGACGCCCCGAGGGATGCGGTGGCGAGCAGCAGGAGGGCGAAGCGGCGCATGCGGGTTCCTTGCGATGAGCTGCCGGTGTCTGGCAGCGGCCGCCGCCGTTCGCAAGCGGGCAGGACGGATAAGCTCCCGGCCGCCGCTGAGGCTCTTGCCCGCCCATTGGCGCGCGTTAGGCTGGCGTTCGAACACCGGAAGAGGAACGCAGGATGAGGGGATGGCTCGGCGCGATCGGCGCGGCCTTTTTAGCATCGCAGGCAAGCGCGGCGGCACCCGGCGACGACTCGGCGGCACTGTTCGGCGCGCGTGAACAGGTCGTGCAGGCCAGTCTTTCGCCTGACGGCAAGATGGTCGCGTTCGTCGCCGCGGGCTCGGGCCGCACCACGGAGCTGTGGACTGGAACGGTCGATGCGGCGCTGAAGACGGTGATGCGGACGAGCGGCTCGCCGGACCGGCTGGAGCGCTGCCAATGGTCGACCGACACGCGACTGGTGTGCAGCCTGCTGATCATGGTCGATCAGCCGGACGGCGTATCGACGTTCACCCGCATGGTGACGCTGAACGCCGACGGAACCGATCTCAAGGTGCTTTCGGCGCGGCCCTCCAGCACCGCGCTGGAGCCGGTGTATGACGGCGGCGGCATCGTCGATTGGCTGGGCGACGACGGTGGCGGCAAGGTGCTGATGACGCGGGAGTTCGTCACCGAATACTCGACCGGTACGCTGCTGGCGAACCAGCGGCGCGGATTGGGGCTGGAGCAGGTGAACACCACCTCGCTGGCCCGCACCACGGTGGAGCAGCCGACGCCGTCGGTCGTCGAATACATCACCGACGGGCACGGCGCGGTGCGCGTGCGCGGCCTGCGCGTGGTGAACGGCGGGGGCTATGTCGCGAACGTGGTCGGATATCAATATCGGACCGCCCGCTCGCGCGACTGGCAGCCGCTGTCGAACGTATCGGTCGTGACGGGCGCGGGGTTCGATCCGTACGCCGTCGACCGTCAACTCGACGTCGCCTACGGCTTCGACTGGCTGGACGGGCGCCGCGCGCTGTTCAAGGCCGCGCTGGACGGCAGCGGCAAGCGCGAGGTCGTGCTGTCCCGACCCGACGTCGATGTCGACGGCCTGGTCCGGATCGGCCGCCAGCACCGTGTCGTCGGCGCAAGCTTCGCCACCGACAAGCGTCAGGTGGAGTTCTTCGATCCCGCGCTCAAGGCGCTGTCGGCCAAGCTCGCCAAGGCGCTGCCGGGTCTGCCGCTCGTCGATTTCGTCGATGCCAGCGATGACGAAACCAAGCTGCTGTTGTGGGCGGGCAGCGACGATGATCCGGGGCGATATTTCATCTACGACAAGACGTCGCGGCACCTCGGCATGCTGCTCGATGTCCGGCCGGAGCTGGCGAAAATGACGTTGTCGCCGGTGACGGCGATCACCTACCCGGCCGCCGACGGGACGCTGATCCCCGCTTATCTGACCCTGCCGCCCGGCAGCGACGGCAAGCACCTGCCCGCGATCGTCTTGCCGCACGGCGGCCCGGCCTCACGCGACGAATGGGGGTTCGACTGGCTTTCCCAATATTTCGCGCAGCGCGGGTTTGCGGTGCTGCAGCCGAACTATCGTGGCTCGGCGGGCTTCGGCAGCGCGTGGTTCGAGAAGAACGGCTTCCAGTCGTGGCGGATCGCGATCGGCGATGTGACGGATGGCGGCCGGTGGCTGGTGAAGACCGGCATCGCGCGCGCGGACCAGCTGGCGATCGTCGGCTGGTCGTATGGCGGCTATGCGGCGCTGCAATCGGCGGTGCTCGATCCGGCGCTGTTCAAGGCCGTCGTGGCCGTGGCGCCGGTGACCGATCTCGCCTTGCTCAAGACCGAAGCACGCAATTACAGCAACGCGCCTGAGGTGGACGCGTTCGTCGGCGCCGGTCCGCACCTGCACGAAGGGTCGCCGGCCCAGAATGCCGGCGCGATCAGGGCGCCGGTCCTGCTGTTTCACGGCAACCTCGACCAGAACGTCGCGATCAGCCAGTCGCGCCTGATGCAGAGCCGGCTCAAGGCCGCCGGCGCCACGTCGCAGCTGATCGAGTTCAAAGGTCTCGATCACCAGCTCGAAGACAGCCAGGTGCGTGCTGCCATGCTCAGCAAGGCGGATGCCTTCCTCCGTGCGTCGATGGGGATGTGACGGATCCACGCTCGTCGATCGAGCGCCTGTCGCTCCCCGCCGCGCGCCGGATCGCGATCGCGGCGCAGGGGCTCGATCGCTCGCACCCGCCGGTGGTCGGCACGGGCCAGCTCCTCCGCACGCTGGACCGGTTGGGGCTGTTCCAGATCGACAGCGTCAACGTGCTCCAGCGCGCGCATTACCTGCCGGCGTTCGCCCGGCTCGGCGGCTACGACACCGGGCTGCTCGATCGCGCCGTCTGGGGGCCGCGGCGAGCGCGGCGGATGTGGGAATATTGGGCGCACGAGGCGTCGCTGCTGCCGCTCGACCTCCACCCGCTGCTGCGCTGGCGGATGGCGCGGGCGGACCGGGGCGAGGGCGGCTATGGCGGGCTGCGCGTCTTCGCGACCGAGCGGCGCGGCGAGGCGATGGCGCTGCTCGACCGCGTTCGGGACCAAGGCCCGCTCGCCGCGTCCGACCTGGAGGGTGCGCGCGGGCCGGGCGGCTGGTGGGGCTGGAGAGACGCCAAGCGGACGCTCGAATGGCTGTTCTGGGCCGGCCACCTGACGACCGCGACGCGGCGCGGCGGTTTCGAGCGGGTGTACGATCTGCCCGAGCGCGTGCTGCCGCCGGCGGTGCTCGCGCTGCCGACGCCGGCGCCGGCCGAGGCGCAGCGCGCGCTGGTCGAGCGGTCCGCCCGCGCGCTGGGCATCGCCACGGACGCGGAACTGCGCGACTATTTCCGGTTGCGGCCGGCCGAGGGCGACCCGGCGATCGCCGCGCTGGCGGCGGCGGGCGTGCTGCTGCCCGTGGCCGTGCCGGGCTATGCGGCGCGGGCATGGCTGCACCGCGATGCGCGTCGCCCGCGCCGGGTCCACGCCGCCGCGCTGCTCGCGCCGTTTGACCCGCTGGTGTGGGAGCGGACGCGCGCCGAGCGGCTGTTCGGCTTCCGCTACCGGCTGGAGATCTACACGCCGGCGGCCAAGCGCGTGCACGGCTATTACGTCCTGCCCTTCCTGCTCGGCGACCGGCTGGTCGCGCGCGCCGACCTGAAGGCGGATCGTCAGGGCGCCCGCCTGCTGGTCCATGCGGTCCACCTGGAGGCGGACGCGCCGGTCGAGACGATGCCGGCGCTGGAGGCGGAGCTAGACCGGATGGCGGGGTGGCTGGGGCTGGCCCGCTGATCCTCCCCGCTGGCGGGGAGGATCAGGGCGGCGTCACCAGCGGCGCGAATCGTGCCACCTGCCGTCCGACCAGGCGCAGCTGCTCCACCACCGCGGGATCGCTCGCGCCGCCCTCGTCGTCGAACTTGGTCACCTGCGTGTTGATCGCCGCCGCGAACGGGGTGGGCCAGCCGCGCAGCGCGTGGACGATCGAGCGCAGCGCCGCGATCGTCGAGCCGGTCGCCTGCCAGCCATAGGCGGTCGCGATCAGCCCGACCGGCATGTCCGCCAGATAAGGCCGCGCGTCCTTCGCGGTCTCCTCCAGCAGGTCCAGCGCGTTCTTGACCACGCCGGAGATCGAGCCGTGATAGCCGGGGCTGGCGATGATGACCGCCGAGGCGTGGCGCACCGCGTCCACGAACCTGCGCTCGTCCGCCGTCCGCCCGCTCGCGCGGGGATCGTAGAGCGGCAGCCGCGCCATGTCGGCGCCGCCGAACATGCGCGTCGCGAAACCCTCGCGCTCGGCCGCCTCCAGCGCGATGCGCAGCGCGCGCTCGGTCGAGGAGACGCCGCCGATGGTGCCGCCGATGCCGACGACGAGGGGAGGGGGGGAACTCACGCCCGCCTCATCGCAGGCAACCGGCTAAAACAACAGCCTTTGTGTCACCTGGCGCGAGCGCCTATGGGAGACGCTTGCGCCGGCTGTATTAGAGCGATAACACACACTGTGACTGACCGCCGGAGCGATCCCCCGCCTGATCCCATGCGCCTCGACCCCGATCCGTTCCGCCCCGCCGCCCGCCTGCGCTATCATCACGAGCGTCTCGACGGGGCGCAGCCGTCACCGGCCGGCGGCTGGGACGACGGCGCGGACGATGCCTATCCGCCCGCAGCCGAACCGGCGCGCCGCCCGCGCCGCTGGCTGCGCTGGACAGTGCGCGGCATGGGCGTCGGCATCATCCTGCTGGTCGTCGCGATCGGCTGGCTGGCGATCACCGCGCCGCTGTCGCGCTCGCTGAAGCCGCCGACGCCGCCCTCGATCACGCTCACCGCCGCCGACGGCACCCCGATTGCGCGGCGCGGCGCGATCATCGGCGCGCCTGTCGACGCGGCAAAACTGCCCAAGCATGTCACCGAGGCGTTCATCGCCATCGAGGATCGGCGCTTCTATCATCACTGGGGCATCGATCCGCGCGGCATCGTGCGCGCGCTGTTCCACAACGCCACCAGCGACGCGCGCAGCCAGGGCGCCAGCACCATCACCCAGCAGCTCGCCAAGAACGCATTCCTCGACTCCGACCGCACCGTCGGCCGCAAGCTGCGGGAGGTGATGATCGCCTTCTGGCTGGAGGCGTGGCTGTCGAAGAACGAGATCCTCTCGCGTTACCTCTCGAACGTCTATTTCGGCGACAACGTCTATGGGCTGACCGCGGCGGCCAAGCATTATTTCGGCCGGACGCCGCAGGCGCTCAACGTCGGCCAGGCGGCGATGCTGGCGGGTCTGGTCAAGGCGCCCTCGCGCCTCGCGCCGACGAGCAACCTGGCGGGCGCCCGCAAGCGCGAGGGCGTCGTGGTCGCGGCGATGCAGGAGGCGGGGTTCCTCACCCCCGCCGAGGCCGCCGCGGTGCAGCCGCAGCGCGTGCTCCCCGCCCGGCCCGAGGCGCTGCCGACCGGCACCTATTTCGCCGACTGGGTGCTGCCCGAGGCGCGCGACGCGGCGGGCGAGGTGACGGCCAACGACACGGCGGTCGAGACCACGCTCGACCCCAAGCTGCAGAAGATGGCGGAAGGCGTCATCCACCACGCGGGCCTGCGCGACGCGCAGGTGGCGCTGGTCGCGATGCATCCCGATGGCCGCGTCGTCGCGATGGTCGGCGGCAAGGATTACCGCCAGTCCACCTTCAACCGCGCGACTCAGGCGCGCCGCCAGCCGGGCTCCGCGTTCAAGCTGTTCGTCTATCTCGCCGCGCTGCGATCGGGCATGACGCCGGACTCGATCGTCGACGACAGCCCGCTCGATTTCGCCGGCTGGAAGCCGCGCAACGACGATGGCCGCTATCTCGGGCCGATCTCGCTGCGCCGCGCCTTCGCGCGCTCGTGCAACGTCTGCGCGGCGCGGCTGACGCAGCAGCTCGGCGTCAAGGCCGTCATCAAGGCGGCGCGCGACCTCGGCATCTCGACGCCGATCGCCAACGAGGCGACGATCTCGCTCGGCACCTCCACCGTGTCGCTGCTGGAGCTGACCGCCGCCTATGCCGCGATCGCCGACGAACATTATCCCGTCCGCCCACGCGGCGTCGCGCAGGTGAAGGACAAGGGCTGGCTCGACGGGCTGATCGGCCGCCAGTCCGCCATGCCCGGCGACGTCGAGAAAGGCATGAAGGCCCTGCTCGATTCGTCGCTCAATCGCGGCACCGGGATCGAGGCGTCGCTCGGCATCCCCGCCTGGGGCAAGACCGGGACGACGCAGGACGGGCGCGACGCGCTGTTCCTGGGCTGGGCGAAGGATCTCGTGGTGGGCGTGTGGGTCGGCAATGACGACAACACGCCCAATCCCGGCCTGCACGGCGGCGGCGTGCCGGCGCGGCTGTGGCGGCAGTTCATGACGCAGGCGCTCGGCCTCGCGCCGCGGGTCGAGGTGAAGGCGCCGGCCGACGATACCGAGGGCGAGGGCAACCTGATCGACGGCGATCTCAACATCTCGGGCGAATTGCAGGGGCTGGGGGTGGATCTGAAGCTCGGCAAGGACGGCTCGATCTCGGTCGGCCCGGCCGACGAGAAGAAGGACGAGGCCCCCCCGCCGCCGCCGCCGTCACAGGATGAGCGCCGCCCGCCGCCCGACGAGGACGCGCCGCAGTAACTCCTCCCCCCGAGCGGGGAGGATCGGTTGACCCCTCGCCTTCACCCCCTACAGCGCCGCGCATGCGCTTCTTCTCCGACAATGCCGCCACCGTTCACCCCGAGGTGATCGCCGCCCTTGCCGCGGCCAATCAGGCGGACGCCGCCTACGACAATGATCGCTGGTCCAGGCAGCTCGACGGCCGCCTCGCCGAGCTGTTCGGGACGGCGTGCGAGGTGCTGTGGGTGCCGTCGGGCACCGCCGCCAACTGCCTGGCGCTGGGCGCGCTGTGCCCGCCCTGGGGCGGCGTGATCTGCCACCGCGACGCGCACATCCAGAACGACGAGGCGGGCGCGCCGGAGTTCTACACGCACGGCGCCAAGCTGATGCTCGCCGACGGCCCCGGCGCGAAGCTGACGCCCGCCGCCATCGCCGCGGTCGCCGACGCGCAGGCCAACGACGTTCACCGTGTCCAGCCGCACGCGGTGTCGATCACCAACGCCACCGAATACGGCCTCAGCTATCGCGCCGACGAGGTCGCCGCGGTCGGTGAGCTGTGCCGCGCGCGCGGCTGGGGCTTGCACATGGACGGCGCGCGCTTCGCCAATGCGGTCGCCTTCACGGGGGAGGCGCCCGCCGACCTGACCTGGCGCGCGGGTGTCGACGCGCTGTCGTTCGGCTTCATCAAGAACGGCGGCATGACCGCCGAGCTGCTGGTGTTCTTCACGCCCGGCCTCGCCGACGAGACGCGCCGCCGCCGCAAGCGCGCGGGGCTGTTGCTGTCGAAGGGCCGCTTCCTGGCGGCGCAGGTGCTGGCGATGCTTGACGGCGAGCTGTGGCTGGCCAGCGCCCGCGCCGCCAACGCCAGCGCGGCGGCGCTGGCCGATGCGGCGGGCGCGCGGCTGATCCACCCGGTCGAGGCGAACGAGCTGTTCCTGCGCGTGTCGCCGGACGAGGCGGCGGCGCTGCGGGCGAAGGGCTTCGACTTCTATGACTGGGCGGCGGGCGAGATCCGGCTGGTGACGGCGTGGGACACCGACGCGGGCCATGTGGCGGCGCTCGCCGCGGCGATCCGGGCCTTGAACTCCTCCCCGGGACGGGGAGGGGGACCGCCGGCCAGCAGGCCGGTGGTGGAGGGGGTGCTGGATTGAGCGGATCGCGCGTGGCGCAACCCCCTCCACCATCGCTGCGCGATGGTCCCCCTCCCGTTCCGGGGGAGGAGCTGGCGCGTCCGCAGTCCACCCGCGCCGCGATCCTCGTCCCCTTCGCGATCGTGACGCTGATCTGGGGCTCGACCTGGATCGTGATCCGCGACCAGCTCGGTCCGGAAGGACATGGCGTCCCGCCCAGCTGGTCGGTCACGTACCGGTTCACGGTCGCCGCGTTCGCCATGGCCGGCGTGGCGCTCGCGCGGCGGGAGAGCTTCCGCTTGGGCCGGACCGGCCTGGCCTTCGCCGCGGCGATCGGGACCCTGCAATTCTGCCTCAACTTCAACTTCGTCTATCGCGCCGAGCGATTCATCACGTCGGGGCTGGTGGCGGTGGTGTTCGCGCTGCTGCTGGTGCCCAATGCGCTGCTCGCCCGCGTCTTGCTCGGCCAGCGGCTCGGGCGCCAGCTGGTGCTCGGCTCGGTGGTCGCGATGGCCGGGGTCACGCTGCTGTTCGTCCATGAGGCGCGGCTCGATCCGCACGGGCCGGCGACGGCGCTGACCGGGATCGGCTTCACCGCGCTGGCGATCCTGGCGGCGTCGGCCGCGAACGTGCTGCAGGCGACCGAGACCGCGAGGCGCTATCCGATGGCGGCGACGCTGGCGGTGGCGATGGGCGGCGGCGCGGCGCTCGACGCCGCCATCGCGTGGGTGCTGACCGGGCCGCCGGTGATCGAGACGCGGCCGGGCTATTGGCTCGGCATCGCCTATCTCGGTCTCGCCGCCTCGGCGCTGGCGTTCCCCCTCTACTATCGCGTGCTGCGCGCGATCGGGCCGGCCAAGGCGGCCTATTCGTCGGTAATCGTGCCGGTGATCGCGATGGCCTTGTCGACGCTGTTCGAGGGCTATCGCTGGACGACGCTCGCCGCCGCGGGCGCAGTGCTGGTGGCGGTCGGGCTGGCGATCGCGCTCACCGCGCGCAGGCCGGCGCGATAGTCCGGGTAGCGCGGCGTCCAGCCGAGCACACGCTTCGCCTTGGCCGCCGCCACGCGCCGGTTCTCGCCATGGAAGCCGCGCGCCGCCGGCGACAGGCGGTCGAGCGGGACCAGCGGCGGCTCCGGCAGACCGAGCAGCGTGGCGGCGAAGCGCGCCACCACATCGGCATGGGCCGGGAGATCATCGGCGAGGTTGTAGGCGCCCGGCGGCGCGTCGAGCCCGGCCCATACGCCGGCCGCGAGATCGTCGACATGGATCCGGCTGAACACGCCAGCCCCGCCCACCTGCCGCCCTTCCCCCGCCGCCGCGCGGTCGAGCGCCGAGCGGCCCGGCCCGTAGATGCCGGGCAGCCGGAACACGCGCGCGCCCCGCGCCAGCCAGGCCCGGTCCGCCGCCGCGCGCGCCGGCCGCCGCCCGCCGATCGCCGCCGTCTCGTCCACCCACGCCCCGCCCGTGTCGCCATAGACGCCGGTCGAGGACAGGTAAGCGAGCGCCTTGCCGCCGAGCGCCGCCCCGTAGCGCGCGAGCACCGGGTCGCCGCCGTCGTCTGCGGGGACGGAGGAGAGCACATGCGTCGCCGCCGCCAGTGCCGCGTCCGCCGCATCGAACCGCAGCGTCCCGTCCCGCCCGTCGCGCGTCGTCCCCGTCACCACCGCACCCCGCGCTTCGGCCAGCGCCGCGATCCGCGCGGCGCTGTAGCCCAGCCCGAAGATCAGCAGCCTCACTTGTCGAGCAGATGCGGGTCCGGCGTCACCATCGTCGCGCCCGGCACGTGGTCCTTCTTCCACTGCATCGCGTGGCGCACCCGCGTCGCGCCGGAGGGATGGTCGAAGAACAGTGCCTCCTCCACCGGCCCCGGCGCGATCTTGCGATATTCGGACAGGCGCATCGCCGTCTTGGCGAAGCCGTCCGGCTCGCGGGCATGATCGAGGCCATAGGTGTCGGCCGCCTGCTCGTGGACGCGGATGATCGTGTTCTGCACCGGCGTCAGGATCATGCCCGCTACCGCCGCCAGCCCCATCAGCACGGGCGCTGCGGCGGGGTCGGCGACGTCGCGCACGCCCCAGCGCGGGTTGCGCCGGATCAATGCCGGCGCGGCGCGGCTGACGACGAAGAAGATCAGCAGGAAGAGAACGCCGAACGCCGCGATCAGCCGATAGACGTGGCCGAGCACATAATGGCCCATCTCGTGCCCCATCACCGCCGCCACCTCGTCGGGGCCGGTGCGGTGGAGCAGGTTGTCGTTGAGCGTGATCCGCACGGTCGGGCCGAAACCGCTGACGTTGGCCGAGATGCGCTTGGACTGGCGCGAGGCGTCCGAGACCCAGATATGCTCGGCCGGGATGTGGCTCGCCGCCGCCAGCGCCTCGATCCGGGTGCGCAGCGGCCCCTGCGGCATCTCGGTATAATGGTTGAACAGCGGCGCGATGAACACGGGCGCGATCAGCGCGCCGACCGCGACGAAGACGATCATCACGCCCGCGCCCCATCCCCACCAGCCGCGCGGAAAGCGCCGGATGACGGCGAAGACGGCCACGAACAGGATCGCCGTCGTCACGACAGCGATGCCCAGCGCCTTGCCCTGATCCAGCCCCCAGGCGGCGAGACTCTGGTTCATCAGGCCGTACTGCCGCTCTCGGACAAAGCCTTCGTAGATCGTCCAGGGCAGGAGCAGCAGGGCGGTGACGACCGTATAGGGCAGCGCATAGAGCGCGGGGACGAGCCAGCGCCGTTTCGTCACCCGCTCCGCCCAGGCGCGCCAGCGCGCGGACCAGCCGGTGGCGAGCGCGATGCCGAACACGAGAACGCCCGCCGCCGCGTCCCACAACACGAGCCAGTAGCCGCCCTCGAAATAGGCGTCCGACTTCGCCCGCGCCGGCCCCTGCAGCAGGTTCAGATACGCCCGCGTCGCCTGATCCACATCGAACCCGCCCTGTGTCAGTGCCGCCAAGATCGTCATGCGCGCTCCCCTTCGAGGCGAGGCTATCACACTCCTCCCCGTCCCGGGGAGGATTGTGGATGCATCCCGCTGTCTCGCGCGTATAGCTCCCGCCATGGACATGCCGACCTTCGCCCAGCCCGCCGTCATTCGCCGCGAGGCCTATCGTCCGCCCGAATGGCTGGTGCCCGAGGTCGCGCTGGACTTCGCGCTCGATGCCGCCGCCACCCGCGTCCGGACGACGCTCTCCGTCACCCGCAACGGCGCGCATGGCGAGCCGCTGCGGCTCGACGGGGCAGGGCAGCAGCTGCTGGCGATCACCGTCGACGGCGTTCCCGTCAACGATTGGCGGCGCGACGGCGACGGCCTCGTCATCCCGCTCGCGGGCGACGCGCACACGATCGAGACCGAGGTCGAGATCGCGCCGGACAAGAACACCCAGCTGATGGGGCTATACGCGTCCACCGGCATCCTCTGCACGCAATGCGAGGCGGAGGGCTTTCGCCGCATCACCTATTTCCCCGACCGCCCCGACGTGCTCGCCCGCTATCGCGTCCGCATGACCGCCGACAAGGCGCGCTACCCCGTGCTGCTCGCCAACGGCGACCCGGTCGCGCGAGGCGACGCCGGCGAGGGCCGCCACTGGGCCGAGTGGCGCGACCCCTATCCCAAGCCCTCCTACCTGTTCGCCCTGATTGCCGGCGACCTGCAGGCGAACCGCGCCACTTTCACCACCATGTCGGGCCGCGAGGTCGCGCTCGGCATCTGGGTGCGCGCCGCCGACCTGGCCAAGACCGACCACGCGCTCCACGCGCTCAAGCTCGCCATGGCCTGGGACGAGAAGACCTACGGCCGCGAATACGACCTCGATGTCTTCAACATCGTCGCCGTCGACGACTTCAACTTCGGCGCGATGGAGAACAAGGGGCTGAACATCTTCAACA
>NZ_CAXUEK010000059.1:0-16783 GCF_964250165.1 uncultured Sphingomonas sp.
CGATCGCGGTCTTGCCGACGCCGGGCTCGCCGATCAGCACCGGGTTGTTCTTGGTGCGGCGCGCGAGGATCTGGATGGTGCGGCGGATCTCCTCGTCGCGGCCAATGACCGGATCGAGCTTGCCGTCGCGCGCCGCCTGCGTCAGGTCGCGCGCGAACTTCTTGAGCGCGTCGTAGCGGTCCTCGGCGGACGCGGTGTCGGCGGTGCGGCCGCCGCGCAGCTGGTTGATCGCACCGTTCAATCCCTCGGCCGTCGCGCCGCCCGCCTTCAGCGCCTTGCCCGCCGCGGTGTTGAGCGACAGCGCCAGCGCGACCAGCAGCCGCTCGACGGTGACGTAGCTGTCGCCCGCCTTGGCCGCGATCTGCTCGGCCTGATCGAGCACGCGCACTGAATCGGCGTTCAGCCCCGGCGTCGTCTGTGCGCCCGAGCCGGAGACGGCGGGAATGCGCGCCAGCGCCGCGTCCGTCTCGCTCGTCGCCCGGCGCGCGTCGCCGCCGGCCGCTGCGATCAGCCCGGCAGCCATGCCCTGCTCGTCCTCGAGCAGGGCCTTGAGGAGGTGCTCGGGCGCGATCTGCTGGTGGTTCAGGCGGATCGCGACGGTCTGCGCCGATTGCAGGAAACCCTTGGCGCGATCGGTATATTTTTCGAGGTTCATGGCTGTCCCTGTCGGCCTTGGCCGCCGATATGGTGTGATATTTCGGCAACACAAGCGCCAAGCTGGCGCAATGCCGCCGGAGAGCGCAAGGTAGGTAGATGGATGCCGGCCGCCAACCGTTGGAGAACCGCGCCTTCGCGCTGTTCGCGATCGCGGTCACGCTGCTGCTGGGCTGGACGGTGGCGGCGTTCTTCGGGCCGATCCTCTGGGCCGTGGTGCTGGCGGTGGTGTTCATGCCGCTCAACGACCGGCTGCTCGGGCGCTGGCCGGGACGGCCGGGGCGCGCGGCGATCGTCACCTTGCTCATCATCGTCGCCGGGATCGTCACGCCGGTGCTGGTGCTGGGCGGCGCGATCGTCAGCGACGCGGCGGGGCTGATCGAGCGGCTGCGTTCGGGGCAGGTCGACATGGGCCATCTGTTCACCCAGGCGACCGGCGCGCTGCCCGATTGGGCGCAGGGCATCCTCCGGCGCTCCGGCCTGACCGACATCGACGCGGTGGTGCAGCGCGTGTCGGTGGCGGTGCAGCAGCAGATCAGGGGGCTGGCGAGCCGAGCGCTGACGATCGGCTCCGACGCGCTGGGTGCGCTGCTGGGGCTGGCGCTGATGCTCTATCTCACCTTCGGGCTGGTGCGCGACGGGCGGGTGCTGGCGGCGCGGGCGGGCGAGGCGGTGCCGTTGCCGCCGCACCAGCGCGCGGTGCTTGCCGAGCGCTTCGTGGCGGTGGTGCGCGCGACGGTGAAGGGCAGCGTCGTCATGGCCGTCATCCAGGGCACGCTGGGCGGGGTCATCATGGCCGTGCTGGGCGTGCCCGAGGCGCTGCTGTGGGCGGTGGTGATGATGTTCTCGGCGCTGCTGCCGGCAATCGGCTCCGGGCTGGTCTGGGTGCCGGTGTCGCTCTACCTGCTTGCGGTCGGCCATAGCTGGCAGGGCATCGTCATGGCGCTCTCCGGCGCGCTGCTGATCGGCAACGTCGACAATGTGCTGCGGCCGGTGCTGGTCGGCCGCGACACCAAGCTGCCGGGCGCGCTGGTGCTGCTGACGACGCTGGGCGGCCTGTCGGCGTTCGGCTTCAGCGGCCTCGTCATCGGCCCGATCGCCGCCGCGCTGTTCCTGGCGACCTGGCAGATGGTCCGCGAGGAGCGGCTGACGCCCGGCGCCGCGCCTCTCGCCGAGCCCCCGCTTGACTTGCCCGCGCGGGCGGTGAAGGCGCGTCAGTAGGATCAAGGAGCAGATCATGGCGGATGTGGACGGCAGCTGGGATTGCACGGTGAAGTCGCCGCTGGGCGATCAGAAGATGCAGCTGACGGTGCGGAGCGCCGGCGACGCGTGGTCGGGCACCGTCTCGGGCGCGATGGGCTCGAGCGATATCGGCGGCAGCGCGGACGGCGAGACGATCAGCTGGAAGCAGCAGATGACCGTGCCCATGCCGATGACGCTAGACTGCAAGGCGACCGCGAGCGGTGACACGTTGACCGGGACAGTCGGCGCGGGCGCGTTCGGCAGCTTCCCCCTGTCGGGAACGCGGGTCGGCTAAATCCGGCTCAGTGCGCGTCGGGCGAGCGGCAGGACTGCGCCTCGATCCGGTCGAGCTGGCGCAGCAGGTCGTCGAACGGCGCATCGCCATCGAGCGGGAACAGGCGCCGGAACCCCACGCCGAGCAGTTCGACGTCGCGCTGGGTAAGCAGCCCGACCGCGACGATGCGCTCGCAGGAGGGTGGAGGAATGGCCATGCTGGGCGCACCAACGCCGGATGGCACCGCCGGGTCCGTCCGTTGCGCCTTTGCAACGAAGCGATGGCACCCGCGACGCGCCTACCGTGCCATCACGAGCCAGCGCCCGAGCCCGATCAGCGCGATCAGCGCCCAGGCGGTCTCGATCACCGCCGCCGACAGATTGAACGCCGCCGTCAGCGACAGCAGCACCGCCAGCGACCCGAACAGGTTCATCAGCAGCGCCGGCGGCCGCAGCGGATCGAGCCGGCCGGCGACGGTAAGCGCGTAGGCGATCAGCATGGCGAGCACGCCGGCGAGGCCGATCGCGTCGAGGGCCGTAACATGGAGCATGGCTCCCTCTAAACGGTCCTGGCGACGCTTGTCGAAGCGTGTTCGCCGGTCGAGGAACGCCGCATGACCGATCCGCTTGCCCCGCTCGCCGATTGGCGCGAGGTGCCCCGCGTCCGCTGCGCCAACGACCGGCCGGTGCGCGCGCCGGCGGCTTACGTCCTGTGCTGGCTGCAACAGGCGCTGCGCGCGACCGACAACCCCGTGATCGACGCGGCCGTCCGGCTCGGCGAGGCCTGGCGGCTGCCGGTGCTGGTCTATCATGGGGTGCGCGAGGATTATCCGTACGCATCGGATCGGCTGCACCGGTTCATCCTGGGCGCGAGCCGCGATCTGGAGCGCGACGTCCAGGCGCGCGGGCTCGCCTGCGTCCAGTTCATCGATCGCGGCGGCCATCGCGAGAAGGGGCTGGTCTATCGGCTGGCGGCGCAAGCGGCGGCGGTGGTGGCGGAGGACCAGCCGGGCTTCATCGCGCAATGGCAGACGGCCCGGTTCGCGGCGCGGGCGGACGTCGCGACGCTGGTCGTCAACGCCGCCTGCGTGGTGCCGCCGCTGGCGCTCGAGCAGGGGGTCAAGACCACCTCCGCCTTTCGCCGCCGCCACCAGGCTGCGCGTGCCGACTGGTATGGCTGGACCGACGAGCCCGCGACGGTGCCGGCCTACGCAGGCGAGCTGCCCTTTCGTCCCGACCGGCTGGCAGACGTGAGCGATCAGGCGCTCGACGCGCTCGTGGCCGAGTGCCGGATCGACCATCGCCTGCCGGTCGCCGGCGGATTCCCGCCGACCCGCGCGGCGGTGGCGGCGCGGCTGGAGCGGCTGCGCCACGAGGTGCTGCCCGCCTATGCCGAGGCGCGCGGCGACGCGACCCGCGGCGACGGGGCGAGCGCGCTGTCGCCCTATCTCCATTTCGGCGTCGTCGGCCCCCGCGAGGTGGTCGCGGCGGTCGAGGCGGCCGACGTCTCGGCCGAGGAACGCGGTAAGTATCTCGACGAACTGCTCACCTGGCGCGAATGGTTCCATTATCGCGCGCGGTCGCTCGCCGTTCCGGAACACTATGATCGGATCCCCGGCTGGGCGCGGCGCGAGCTGGCCGACCATGCCGGCGATCCCCGCCTCGCGCTGGAGCCGCTTCGTGCGCTGATCGAGGGCGAGACGGCGGACGAGAGCTGGAACGCCTGCCAGAAGCAGTTCCTGCTCGAAGGCTGGATGCACAACAATCTGCGCATGTACTGGGCCAAGCGGCTGATCGCGATGACGCCGAGCCCCCAAGCCGGCTGGGCGACGGCCTGCTACCTCAACGACCGGCTGAGCCTGGACGGGCGCGATCCCGCGACCTGGGGCAACATCGCCTGGGCGTTCGGCGACGCGCAGCCGGGCTACCGGCGCAATCAGGTCTACGGCCTGGTGCCGATCCGCACCGACGCCTCGATCCGGAAACAGGCCGCCGGCCCCGCCTGGCTCGCGCGCGAGGCGGCGCGACCGGGGTTGGCGTTGGACGTGCCTGAGGAAGCGCCGGTCGACCCGTATCTCAGCGGCGAGCTGCCGGTCTGATCCCATTCTCCGTGATCCCCGAGCAGGCGGGGATCCATTCGCGCTGTGCTTCGGCGTCGCTGGCCAGCCAATATGGGTTCCCGCCTGCGCGGGAATGACGATGCCGTGCTTACGGACCCCTCGCCAGCGCCGCCTCCACCGGCGTGAAGCCCGCATCCGCCGCCGGCACGTCCGTCGCGGCATAGGCGATGCCGGTCCCGGCCGCCGGATCGATCCACAGGCCGCTCCGCAGGCCATAGGCGTCGCCGCCATGGCCCAGCCGCGCGGCGCCGTCGCCGAACGGATCGTCGCGGCAGCCCGGCGTCGCGAGAAACGTTACCGCCAGCCCGTAGCCGCAGTAGAAGCCGCCCTCCGTCTCGCCGTTGGTGCCGTCAAAGCGCCACAGCGGCGTTTCCAGCAGCCGCACCGAGCGGCGGCTCAGCACCCGCACCCCGTCCAGCCGGCCGCCGTCCAGCAGCATCCGCCCGATCCGGGCTAGCGCGCGCGCCGAGATGCGCAGGCCGCCCTGCGGCGCGAACATCGCCCCGTTCACGCCCGGCCGCCAGCGCGCCAGGTCGCAGGACGTGTCGCGCGCGGGCGTGACGGGGCAGGCGGCGATCTCCGCCGGCGTGTCCTTGACCGGCTGCCCGTCTCGATAGAGCACGATCGCACGCGCGCGCGTCGCGGGCGCGCAGCCCGCCCAGTTGAAGCAGGCGTCGAGCTGCAGCGGGTTCAGCACCAGCCGCGCCATCAGCCGGTCGAACCGTTCGCCCGTCGCGCGCTCCACCACCGCCGCGACGACGGGCAGGTTCATGTTGGTGTAGCGGAAGAAGGAGCCCGGCGGGTGCTGCGCGTCCCACGCCTTCGGGTCGGCCAGCACCGTGCGCAGGTCGGCGTCGAGCGGCAGGACATAGTCGACGCCGTCCGTCAGGCTGGAACGATGCGACAGCAGCAGGCGCAACGTGATCGGCCGATCGGGGAAGGCCGGGTTGCGCAGCGGCCAGCCGAGCAGCGCGGAGACGTCGGCGTCGAGGTCGAGCCGGTGCTGCTCGACCAGCCGCAGCACGCCGATCGCCGTGACCAGCTTCGAGATGGAAGCGACGCGGACGGGGTCGTCGACGGTGACCACGCGGCCGGTCGCCAGGTCGGCCACGCCGTGTGCAGCGGCCGACGTCTCGCCGTGCCGGTCGAACGCGACGCGCATGGCCGCGACCGGCTGCGCGGCGGCGAGGAGGACGGCGATCATGCCTGGACCGCGTCACCCCGGGCTCGACCCGCGGTCCCGCTTCTCCGGCCGGCCAAGCTAGCGGGACCTCGGCTCAAGGCCGGGGCGACGAGCGGCATACCTCAATACTTGACCTCCACCGCCACCGTGAAGCTGCGTCCGCGCGGGTCTGCGACGCGCGGCTCCCACGAGCTGCCGGCGCCCGTATTCGAGTCATAGGTGATGGCGAAGGGCGGGTCGGTGTTCAGGATGTTCCTGATCCCGAACGTCAGCTCCAGGTTGCGCCGGATGCGCACGCCGGCATTGGCGTTGTAGAGGATGTAATCGTCGACATACGGATTGTAGTCCGGCCGCACCACGGTGCCGTTGGCGATGCCGGGCAGCGCCTGGTTGCGATACCCGTCGCGGAAGATCTGCGAGACGCTCAGCGTCACCTTGTCGTTGGCCCAGGTGAGGAAGACGTTGTGCTTCCATTTCAGCCCCAGATCGCCGGTCAGCGTGAACAGCCCGATCTCGCTCGGGCCATAAGGCGCGCTGGGCAGGAACTTCTCGCGCTTCTTGAGCAGCAGGGTGCCGTCGAAGCCGGCGAGCAGCTGGCCGTTGCCCAATGCGACGCCGGCGTGCGCGGCGAAATCGATACCCTGCGTCCGGCGCGAGCCGATATTGTCGGAGGTCAGGTCCAGGAACGTGATCGCCCTGGTGACGGGGTCGCGGATGATCCGATCCGGGAAATACTGGTAGTTGGCCAGCAGCTGGTCGATGGTCAGCGCGCCAATCGTGTTGTCGACGGCGATGCTCCAGAAGTCGGCGGACGCGCTGAAGTGACGCGAGGGCTCGAACACGACGCCGCCGCCGAACTCCTTGGATGTCTCCGGCCCCAGCTTGAGGTTGCCGCCGGTCAGCGTGTCGGGCGTGATCGCCGCACAGCCGGGAATCGCCGAGTTGACCGTGCCCTGCGGGCAGGTGCTCGGATCGACGCGCGTGTTGCCCGGATTGGGCGAATCGGTGATGCCGTTATAGATCTGGTTGAACGTCGGCACGCGGAAGCCGGTGTTGTAGGAGCCGCGGAACATCAGCCAGCTGGTCGGCCGGAACTTGGCCGTGACCTTGGGATTCACGGTGCTGCCGAAGCCGGTATAGTCGTCGACGCGGCCGGCGACGTCGATCTCCAGCGGTTTCAGGATCGGGATCGACAGCTCGCCATAGGCGGCCTTCACGTCGCGATGCACCTCCTTCAGGGCGTTCACATTGTCGAAGGCGGCATTGAAGATGTCCGGCGACGCCAGCGCCGCCGCGTCCGAGCCGTTGAAATTGTACATCTCGCGCCGATAGTCGACACCCAGCGCCAGTTGCGCCGTGCCGCCCGGCAGGCGGAAGAGCTTGCCCGAGACCGAGCCGTCGGCCTGCACCACCGAATATTTACCGCCGTAGAGCCGCACGCCGCGCGCGGAGACCGCCTCCAGCCCCGCCTCCGCCGCCGGCGATTGGGTGAGCGAGAAGGGATTGAGGATGCCGCTGTTGAACAGCCCGACGATGCCCGGCGCGCTCGCGCCCGGCGCGGTCGGGGCGCGCGGATCGGCCTTGCCCACCGCCGCGCCCGCGACGCCCGAGGCGGCGGCCGCCGCCGCGCTCGCGAACGTGCCGCGATACTGATAGCCGCCGCCGAGCACCGAGGTCGCCATGCTGTCCGCGTAGGAGGCGCCGGTGCGGTATTCCCAGCCGTCGAACAGCGGCCCCTCCGCACCCACCGCGCCGCGGAAGGTCTTGGTGTCGGTGTCGTAGGTGCGCACGCCGCACTCGATGCAGCGATAGCGGAAGGCGATCGGCTTGCCGTAATTGGCCGCGATCGCCGGGAACACCGCGACCAGCTGGTCGTAGACGGCGTTGTAGGTCGGGGCGGTCAGCGCGTTCAGCGGATAGGCGATCGGCAGCGACGTGTTGTTCGCCGAATACTGGTTTTCCGAGAAGCGCTTGGACGAGCTCGCGTCGGAGCCGGTAACCTCCGCGAACAGCTCGTGGCGGCCGAGCTTCACGGTCGCGCGGCCGTAATAGGTCAGCGTTTCCAGCGGCTGCTGCAGCACCGCCGCGCGGCCGGTGTCGTAGGCGCAGGCGTAGCGCGCCGAAGGGTTGGACCAGAGCTGATAATCATAAGGCAGCCCGCCGTCGAACGAGCCGCAGCCCGCGCCACCGGGCAGGTTCAGCGTGTTGATGCCGCCGTTCGCCAGCGTCGTCGTGCCGGGGATGACCAGCCGCGACAACAGCGTCGCGCCCGTCGTTCCGCCCAGCAGCGTGCCGGTCTGGGTGATGCCGACGCCGGCAACGGTGGGGTTGATCGGGAAGGCGGTGGCGATCGGCGTGCCGCGCGTGTCGATCGACAGCCCGCGGTTCGGCTGGTTGCCGTTCACGAAGTCGCGGTCCTTGCCGTAGAGCACGCCGTTCCAGCTCTTCGACACCGAGCCCATGATGTTGAAGTGCTGCGTCTGCAGGTCGCCGACGCCCGTGGTCGCGGACAGGCGATAGATCGGCGCGTCGCCGGCTTGCGTGATGTCGGCGAAGCCGGCCAGGTCGATGCCGGTAAAGTCCTTCTTGGTGATGAAGTTGATGACGCCGCCGACCGCGTCGGTGCCGTAGATCGCCGACGCGCCGTCCTTCAGCACCTCCACCCGGTCGATCGCCGCAAAGGGGATCTGGTTCACGTCCACCGCCGAGCCGGTCAGCCCGTGCGCGGCGACGCGGCGGCCGTTGAGCAGCACCAGCGTCGAGGCGGAGCCCTGGCCGCGCAGGTTCGCCGCCGACAGGCCGTTGGTGCCGCGCTGCGCCCCGCTCGTCACGTCGCTGTTGGAGGCGAGGTTGTCCGCGCCGTTGCCGTTGACCGACAGGAAGGAGATCAGCTGCTCGGGGCTGTTGATGCCCTCGCGCGACAGGTCCTTGGTGGTGATGATCTGCAGGGGCAGCGCCGAATTGTTCGGGTCCTGCTTGATCCGCGAGCCGGTGACCAGCACCTCCCGCCCGGTGTCGCCGCGCCCCGCATCGGCGTCGCCGCCCTCCGCGCCCGCGCCGGTGGTCGGCGTCTGCGCGCCGGTCGGGGTCGCTCCCTGCGGCGTCGATTGCGCGGCCGGGACCTGCGCCCCGGCGGCCGTCGCCGCCAAGGCCGCCAGCGCCACGCCCGCGAGCCATGCCTGTCGCGTCGTCACCATCATCCGCATCTGCCGTCCCCCCGGGCGCCGCTCCCTCGCGGTCTTCCCGTCGCGCATTAAGCAACAAATCCGTCATCAAACGCCAGAGGGAAAATGACCGGCCATTGACTTGACGCGCGCGCGTGGCGGACGCTGGCGCGATGGAGATGGCGGTCGAGGCGGCGGCGTTCGCGCGGGAGCGGCGGGCAGGGCGACCGCCACGGTCGCGCATGGCGCTCTACCTGCTGCTCGGCTTTTCCGCCGGGCTGCCCTTCTACATGTTCAACGCCACCCTGCTGTTCCGCCTGACGCGGCACGGGGTGGACATCGTCACGGTCGGCTTCTTCGCCTGGGTGGCGCTGCTGCCGGCGTTCAAGTTCGCCTGGGCGCCGCTGCTCGACCGCTATGCCGTCCCCGGCTTCGCGCGCTTCTGGGGCCGGCGGCGCGGCTGGATCATGCTGGCGCAGCTCGGCATCGCGGCCTCGCTCGGCGCGATGGCGGCGACCGCGTCGGATCGCAGCCTGCCGCTGACCGCGCTGTTCGCGACGCTGCTCGCCTTCTGGACGACGACGCTGGAGGTCGCCGCCGACGCCTGGCGGATCGAGCTGGCGCCGACCGCCGCGGCGCAGGGGCCGCTGGTGGCCGCGAACCTGTGGGGCTATCGCAGCGCCATGGTCGCGGCGAGCGGCGGCGCGATCTGGCTCTCGACGCTGGGCGGCGGCGACAGCTGGGGGCTCGCTTACGCCGCCATCGCGGTGATCGCGTTCCTGCCCTTCCCCATCCTCGCCGCCATGCCCCCGACCGGGGAGGGCGGCGGCCGCGGCGTGGCGCTCGCGACCGGTCTGGCGGCGAGCGGCACGGCGCTGCTCGCCAGCGGCGGCATCGCCGCGGCAATCGGCTGGGCGGGGCTGCGTCTCGCCGTGGCGGCCGGCGTCTCGGCCAAGACCAACGTCACCATCCCCGTGCTGGTCCTCGCGCTCGCGCCGTTCGCCGCGCTGGCGGCGCTGCTGCCGGCGATCCGCCGGTTGGCCGCCGATGCGCCGGCGCGACGCTCGGCCGCGATCGGGCCCTATGTCGACCTGTTCTGGAGCTATGGGTTCCAGACGCTGCCGGTGCTCGCCTTCGTGTCGATCTACCGCATGGGCGACGTCATGGCGCTGACCTTGTCGCACCCGCTGTTCAACGCGCTCGGCTACGCGCCCGCGGCGGTCGGCGTCGCGGACAGCTGGGTGACGATCCCGGCGAGCATGGCGGGCGTGGCGCTGGGCGGCTGGCTCGGCGCGCGCGCGCCGCTCGGGCGGACGCTGGCGGTCGGCGCGGCGATGTCGGCGGTGAGCAACTGGGCGTTCGCCTGGCTGGCGCGCGCGCCGGTCGGCGAGCCGGCGCTCTACGGCGCGATGGCGGTCGACCAGTTCGGCCACGGCTTTGCCGGGGCGGTGTTCGTCATCTATCTGTCGCTGCTGGTGAACCCCCGCTTCCCCGGCGCGCAATACGCCTTCCTCTCCGGTTTCGCCTTCCTGCTGCCGCGCCTGCTGGCGGGCGCGTCCGGCGCGATGGCGCAGCGCTGGGGCTATGACGGGTTCTTCGCGCTGACGGGGGCGATGAGCCTGGCCGCGGTGCTGCTGCTGCCGGTGGCGATCCGGGCGAGGCCGCGCGCCGATGCTTGAGGCCGCCTTCGCGCCCACGGCCGCGGCGGTGGCGTCCGGCGCGATCCCGGGTGCTGCGCTGGGCGTCGTCGCCGCGGACGGGCGGCGCTGGGTGGCCGTGGCGGGGCAGGCGGCCCTCGTTCCTTCGCACGAGCTGCTGACGCGCGCGCACTGGTTCGATCTCGCCTCCCTCACCAAGCCGGTCGCCACCGCGACGATGATCCTGCGGTTGGCCGACGCGGGCGCGCTCGACCTCGATCGGCCGCTGACGGACGCCATCCCCGATCTGCGCCAGTATGACCTGACCGCGCCCGAGCGCCGTCTGACCTTCCGCGACTGCCTGGCGCATCGCACCCACCTGCCTGCGGTGGAGCCCGTCTACACCTATGGCGATGACGCGGCGAGGCTGAAGGCGTTTATCCTCCAGCGCGAGTGGCGGGCCGGCCCGCCGGTCTATTCCGACGTCAATTACATGCTGCTCGGCATCGCAATCGAGCGGCTGACGGGCGCGCCGCTCACCGCCTGGGCGTTGCCGGCAGGGCTGAGCTACGGTCCGCCGCCCGGGCCCGCGGTGGCCACCGAGGCGTGCCCGTGGCGCGGCCGCGTGCTCCAGGGCGAGGTGCATGACGAGAATGCGGCGGCACTGGGCGGCGCGGCGGGCCATGCCGGGCTGTTCGGCACGGTCGACGGCGTGCTCGACCATGCCCAGGGCCTGCTCGACGGCAGCGGCGCCTCGCCGGCGATGCTGGCCGCGATCCGCACGCCGGTGAACGCGGCGCGTACCTGCGGCTGGGACAGTCGCGTCGCGGGTTGGCCCGGCAGCGACGCCTGCGCGCCCGGCACGATAGGCCATACCGGCTTCACCGGCACGGGGCTGTGGATCGATGTCGCCCGCGGCCTCGCCTGGACGCTGCTGACCAACCGCGTCCACCCCACGCGCCACGGCGCGGCCGCCGCGACCATCGTCGCGCTCCGGCCCGCGACCGGGGATGCGGTGGTGGCGGCGTTCGACCGGGGCGGCGCTTAAGGTCGATCCTGTTCCACATGAAGAACCGTCATCCCCGCCTGCGCGGGGATGACGGTTCTCAAGCGACCAAAGCCGACGGGACCCCCCTCATCATCGCCGGTGCGCCCGCGCCCTCAAATCTCGTCGATCATCCCCGCCAGCGTCTCCAGGCAGGCGACGCCCAGCCGCTTGCAGCGCTCGGGCGACCAGCCGTGATCGGGATCGGGGTTCAGGTCGTGATCCTTGAACGGCATCTCCAGCGTGACCGACACGGCGCCGAAGCGTTCGGCGAGCTGGTTGGTCGACATCGACAGGTTGGCATTGCCGGCGCTCGCCTTCTCATAGCCGCGTTCGGTCTGGAAGTCCGGTGTATGCGCGGCGAGGCGGTGGCCGAATGCGTAGAACTTGGCCCCGTGATCCTCGCTCCAGGACGGGATGCCTTCATAGCCGGCGATGAAATTGGCCGGGATCGCCTCGTCGCCATGCACGTCGATGGCGAAATCGACTCCCGTCGCGTCCATCGCGTCGCGCACGCACAGCACTTCCGGGCTGCGCTCGGCCGAGGGCGCGTGCCATTCGCGGTTGAGGTTCACGCCGGCGGCGTTGGTGCGCAGGTGGCCCCGCCGCGTGCCGTCCGGGTTCATGTTGGGCACGACATGCACCGTCGCGGCGGCGAGCAGCGGTGCGGCGGCGGCGCTCGTCAACCATTCCAGCGCCCCCTCCATCCACCATTCCGCCATCGGCTCGCCGGGATGCTGGCGGCCGTAGAGCCACACTTGCTTGGGTCCGGCGCCGAGGCGCAGATAGTCGATCGCCTGCCCGTCCAGGCTCCGTCCCAGCTCGCGATGCGCGACGCCGGCGGCGAGCGCCGTGTGCGCCACCAGCGCGGCGTGCCGCTCCATCGAATAGGGCGCAAAATAGGCGAACCAGGCGAGCGGTGTGGCAAACGTCCAGCGCCACTCCAGCACGCCGCCCTCGTAGCGGGTCTCCGCCAGCCGCCACGTCTCGCGGTCGGTGCTGGCGCGCGTGCTGTAGCCCGGCCAGCCGCGCGGATAGGCGGAGCCTGCGGCATTGAGGATGCGGAAGGTCAGCGTCCGGCCGGCCGCGCCTGCCACGCGGAAGTGGAACCACTGGTAGAAGTCGGACTGCCGGTCCTTGACGATCTCCAGGTCGATCCGGTCGCCCTCGATCCCGACGACCCGGATATTGCCGCCGTCGAACGCGGCGTTGACGCTGATGCTCATGGCACGCTGATAGTGCGCCCCGACTCGCCCGGGAACCCCGTGAACAGCGCCGCCGCGAGCCGATCGGCCACCGCGTCCTCGGTCACGTCGCGGCGCCGCATGTCGGTCGCGGTGCGCGCGTGCCCCTCCCACATGGTGGTCTGGTCCGCGCGGCGCTTGATGAGGACGGACAGCTCGGTCTGCACCCAGGCGGAGGCACGGCCGCCGACCGGAAACGCGACGCCGCCGCCCAGCCCGACGCCGCCGCCCCGCCCGCCGCTGAAGCCGCCGCCGCCGATCCCGATGCTGATCGGCGAACGTCGTGGCGGACCCTGCACCTCGCGCTGCTGCACGTCCACCACCGCCACATAGGGCGCGGGGGCGCCGGCGGCCGGGGGATAGCCCGCCTGGCCGAGCTGGCGCGCCACCGCCGCCTCATAGGGCCGCGTCATCAGCCCGGGGCGGGCACTCTCCACCGTCGCCGCGCCGCGCTCCACGCCGTCGGGCAGATGATAGCGGATCACCTCGGCCGGCGGGCCGCCGCCGGTGGTGGCGCAGGCGGCGAGCGCGAGCGGGGCGGCGAGCAGGGATGCGAGCGGGAAGCGGTTCATGGACGGTGGACCTGATCTTGACTAGACGCCCCTAACGCACCGATCGCCCGTGCGGCTCCCGGTTGACTTTGCGGGGCTGCCTCCATAGGCGGGCGCGTCCATTTTCCCGCGTGTCACAGAAGAATCCTGCCATGAAAATCCGCAATTCGCTGAAGTCGCTGAAGGATCGTCATCGCGACAACCGCGTCATCCGCCGTCGCGGCCGCACCTACGTCATCAACAAGACGCAGCGCCGCTTCAAGGCGCGCCAGGGCTGAGCCCGAGCGAGCGGATCGGCGAGGCTGATCCGCGTCTCTCGCGAGGGCCCGGCCGGCAGCGCGGAGCGCCGTCCGACGACGCGGGATTTACTCCCGCGTCGGGGCCCGATCAAAGCGATATGCGCCACCCCACGGCCGTCATCTTCGACATCGGTCGTGTCCTTTATCGGTGGGACCCGCGGTTCCTCTACGAGCGCCTCATCCCCGAGGGCGAGGAGCTCGACGCGTTCCTGCGCGACGTGCTCACGACCGAGTGGCATTTCCAGCACGACGCGGGCCGCGATTTCGCGGACACCTCCGCCGAGCTGATCGCCGCGCATCCGCACCACCGCGCGCTGATCGAGGCCTGGTCGCCGCGCTTCCTCGAAAGCATTCCCGGCCCGGTCGAGGGCATGCCGGCGCTGGTCGACGCGCTGCACGCGCGCGGCGTGCCGCTGTACGCGATCACCAATTTCTCGCACGAGTTCTGGCCGCCGTTCCGGCAGCAGGAGGCGGCGATGTTCGACCGCTTCCGCGCCATCGTCGTGTCGGGCGAGGAGAAACTGGTGAAGCCCGATCCTGCCATCTACGCCCTGGCGCTCCGACGCTTCGGGCTGGAGGCGGCGCGCACCGTGTTCGTCGACGACAGCGCGGCGAACGTGGCGGGCGCCACCGCCGCCGGCCTGATCGCGCTGTACTTCACCGACGCGCCGACGCTGCGGCGGGAACTGGAGCAGTTCGGGCTACTTGACTGAGCCTGGCTGAGCGTACACATGTGCACACAAGAGGTGCATGATGGAAATGTCGGTTCGCGAGGCTCGTGCGCAATTTGCCGTCGCCCTGTCCGCCGCCGAGCGTGGCGAACGCGTGACGATCACCAAGCACGGCAGGGCCGTGGCCGAGCTTGGCCCTCCCTCGCCCGAACCCAAGCGGAAATGGGATTGGGACGAGTTCGACCGCGTTCAGGAAAAGCTCGGCCTTCCAAAGCCTTCGCGACCGCTCGACGCGGCTTGGCAGGAATGGTTTGACGGCCCGGAACTCGCGAAAGAGATCTGGGGCGATGACTACGCGTGAAGCTCCTGCTCGATACGCAGATGCTCATCCTGCTGATGACGGATCGCCGGCAGCTTGCGAACAGCGAAGACGCCGCCATCAAAGATGCCGAGGACCTGATCGTGTCGACACTGTCGCTGATGGAGCTGCGCATCAAGGCCCGCGCGGAGCGCCGTCGCGGCTTGACGCCGTCCATCCCCCTGCCGGTGGACGCCGTCGCTTTCTGCGAAGGCCATCGGATCGTCGTTCACCCGCTTGCGCCGGCGGATACGATCGTCACGCTTGAGGACGACCCGCCGCATGGTGATCCCTTCGACGAGTTACTGCTCGCCCACGCGCAGGCTCTGCAGGCGAAACTCTTGACCCGCGACAACAAGCTCGTCCGCCACCCGCTCGCCTATCAGCCATAGCCCTTCAGCTCGTCGCCGACGATCCGCACGACGTGCAGCACGTTGGTGGCGCCCGGCGTGCGGAAGGGGACGCCGGCAAGCACGATCACCCGGTCGCCGGCGCGCGCGATGTTGTGGCGCAGCGCCATGCGCTTGGCCTTGGCGACCATCTCCTCGAAGTTTTCCACGTCGCGGGTGTGGACGGCGTGCGCGCCCCACAACAGGCCCGCGCGCCGTGCCGTCGCCAGGCTGGGCGTGAGCACCAGCAGCGGCGCCGAGGGCCGCTCGCGCGCGACACGCCGCGCCGTCGAGCCGGAGGTGGTGTAGCAGACGATCGCCGCCGCCCCGACCGTCATCGCGATCGTCTTCGCCGCCTCGGCCAGCGCGTCGGCGGTGGTGGGATCGGGCTTGGTGACCGTGAAGTGGATGCGGTCGCCATGCCCGGGATCGCGCTCCACCGCCTCGCCGATCGCGTTCATCATCGCCACCGATTCGACCGGCCAGGCGCCCGCCGCGCTCTCGGCGGAGAGCATGATCGCGTCCGCGCCGTCATAGATCGCGGTCGCGACGTCGGACACCTCGGCCCGCGTCGGCGAGGGCGACGAGATCATGCTCTCCAGCATCTGCGTCGCCACCACCACCGGCCGGCCCAGCCGCCGCGAGACCTCGACGATGCGCTTCTGGAGCGGCGGCACCACCTGCGGCGGCAGCTCGACGCCCAGGTCGCCGCGCGCCACCATCACGCCGTCGCATTGCTCGACGATCTCGTCGAGCCGGTCGATCGCGGCGGGCTTCTCGATCTTGGCGAGCAGCGCCGCCTTGCCGCCGATCAGCCGGCGCGCCTCCATCAGGTCCTCGGGCCGCTGCACGAACGACAGCGCGATCCAGTCGACCCCCTCGTTGATCGCGAAGGCGAGATCGCTGCGGTCCTTCTCGGTCAGCGCCGCCATTGGCACCACCACGTCGGGGACGTTCAGCCCCTTGTTATCGGACAGCATCCCGCCGACCTCGATCGTCGTGACGATCCGGTCGGCATCGTGCTCGACCACGCGCAGCACCAGCTTGCCGTCATCCAGCAGCAGCCGCGCGCCCGGCGTGATCGCCGCGAAGATCTCGCGGTGCGGCAGCTCGACGCGCGTCGCGTCGCCCGGGGTCGGATCGCGGTCGAGCGCGAAGCGCGCGCCGGTCGTCAGCGCCGCCCGCCCGCCGGCGAAGCGCCCGACCCGCAGCTTGGGGCCCTGCAGGTCGGCGAGAATGGTGGTCGGCCGGCCCCAGCGTTTCTCCAGCGCGCGGATGGCGGCGATGATCGCGACCTTGCCGGCCTGGTCGCCATGGCTCATGTTGATGCGGAAGGCGTCGGCCCCCGCGCGCCACAGCGCCTCCACCATCTCGGGCGTGCTGGACGCGGGGCCGAGCGTCGCCAGCACGCGGACCTTGCGCGAACGCGGCGTGATGGCTTTGGTCATGTCGGCTTCCCGGGGATGAGGCGCGGCGCCGCTCTAGCCGTTAATGACCCCCACGCAACGCGGAGAATACGAATGGACCCGCTCGACCAGCTCGACGATGCGGCCGCCGCCGCGGCCTTCCGCCGGCTGGTGCGCCACCTGCGCCACCGCGCCGATGCGCAGAACGTCGACCTGATGGGATTGGCCGGTTTCTGCCGCAACTGCCTGTCGGAATGGGTGGAGGACGCCGCGGGCCTGGACCGCGATGCCGCCCGCGGCATTGTCTATGGCGAGCCCTACGCCGCGTGGAAGGCGCGCCAGCCCGAGGCCACGCCCGCGCAGCTCGCGCGCATGGCGGAAAGTCAGCGGCGCAATCCTTGAAGGCCGCCGCATGCCTCGCCTACACGGCCGCCGGTTCCGATTCACCAGCGAAAGAGCATCATGACCGACAACGTGTCCGCCGAGCAGCTGCGCCAGTTCATCGAGCGCATCGAGCGGCTGGAGGAGGAGAAGCGCGGCTTCGCCG
>NZ_CAXUEK010000060.1:0-16751 GCF_964250165.1 uncultured Sphingomonas sp.
CCTTCCCCAGCACGCCGCGCGCCGACGCCGACGCACCACCCGCCTGCACGCGCAGCCTGCCGCCCTCGTGGCTGGTCTCCTCCACCGTCCCGGCGATGGTCTCGCGAAACTGCTCGGCGAGACGGTCCCGCTGGAACTGCTCGCTGTAGCGGCGATAGCCGATGAACAGCGTGCAATAGACGTCGTCCTCGAGCGAGCGCATCCGGAACAGCAGGTCCATGTACCGCCGCAGCCGCTCGTCGTCGCCGGTGAGCCGCCGCTGCAGGATCTCGAAGGTCGCGCGGCTGCCGCCGTTCAACATCGCCAGGATCGGTGTGAGATCCACGTCGATGGCGTAGGCGGACGCGACCGTGCGCTCGGCCGACTGCACCCAGGCCATGCTGGCGGTGTCGGTGTAGAGGTTGCGCAGATAGGCGGCCGCCAGATCGTTCATGCGCTCCTGGTCGTGCGGCGCCCAGTTCTGCGCGGCACCGTACATCGCGCGGCGGCGTTCCCACAGCGCGACCGCGATGTCGCGCGCGTCGGGTTCGACCAGCGCCCAGAGTTCGCGTGCGTCCTGGAGGTCGGCGGGTCCGAGATCGAACGCCCGCAGCCGCTCGGCCAGGCGGATCGTCTGGCTGACGCTTTCGGGCGGAGGCAGGGTGGAAGGCACGCGGGAGGTCTCCGGATGGGATCGCAGGACGGCGTAAGCGCCGCTGGTTAAATCGAGGTTAGGTCTGTGGCCGGGCACGGCTTGCATCGCGGTTCGCCCAGCCTAATAGGTCCGCCAGCTTCATCCACGCGAAGGATCCCGCCCTTGGCCTCCCGCAGCTCCACGCGGCCGCTGTCCCCGCACCTCCAGGTCTGGCGCTGGGGGCCGCACATGCTGGTCTCGATCGTGCATCGCGCGCTCGGCGTCGGCATGGCGCTGGTCGGGCTGCCGCTCCTGGCCTGGGGACTGACCGCCGCCGCCGGCGGCGAGGCGAGCTATGCCACCTTCCGGGGCGTATTCACGACCGACGCGGGCGGCCTCAACCCGCTCGGTTACCTGCTCGCGATCGGCCTGAGCTGGGCGGTGCTCCAGCACATGATGTCGGGCATCCGCCATCTGGTGATGGACACCGGCGCCGGCTTCGAGCTCCGCCGCAACAAGACCGGCGCGATGCTCACCTTCGTCGTCGCCGCGCTGCTGACCGTCGCCTACTGGGCCTATCTGCTGGGAGCGAGCTGATGGGCACGGGCACCAGCATCGGCCGGGTCCGCGGCCTCGGCGCGGCGAAGGAGGGCACGCATCACTGGTGGCGGCAGCGGCTGACCGCGGGCGCGAACGTGCTGCTGCTCGCCTGGCTGCTGCTGTCGCTGGCGCGGCTGGGCGGGCTCGACCTGTTCGCGGTGCGCACCTGGCTCGCCTCGCCCTGGGCGGCGATCCCGATGGCGCTGCTGATCGTCAACCTCCTCACCCATGTCCGGCTCGGGCTGCAGGTGGTGATCGAGGATTATCAGCATGACGAGACCCGCGTCGTGCTGATGGTGCTGCTCAACCTCTATGTCGTCGCGCTCGGCGCGGTGGCGCTGTTCGCCCTCCTCAAGCTCGCCGTCCCCGGAGCCACCCACTGATGCCCTCCCATGTTCCCGGTGCCTACAAGATCATCGACCACACCTACGACGCGGTGGTCGTCGGCGCGGGCGGTTCCGGCCTGCGCGCGACCATGGGGATCGCCGAGACCGGCCTGAAGACCGCCTGCATTACCAAGGTGTTCCCGACGCGCAGCCACACCGTCGCGGCGCAGGGCGGGATCGCGGCGAGCCTCGGCAACAACTCGCCCGATCACTGGACCTGGCACATGTACGACACCGTCAAGGGGTCGGACTGGCTCGGCGACCAGGACGCGATCGAGTATATGGTGCGCGAGGCGCCGGCGGCCGTGTACGAGCTGGAACATGCCGGCGTGCCGTTCAGCCGCAACGACGACGGCACCATCTATCAGCGCCCGTTCGGCGGCCACATGCAGAACATGGGCGAAGGCCCGCCGGTCCAGCGCACCGCGGCGGCGGCGGACCGCACCGGCCACGCCATGCTCCACGCGCTCTACCAGCAGAGCCTGAAATACGACGCCGACTTCTACATCGAGTATTTCGCGCTCGACCTCATCATGGAGGACGGGCGCTGCCGCGGGGTGATCGCGCTCTGCATGGAGGACGGCTCGATCCACCGCTTCCGCGCGCACCAGGTGGTGCTGGCGACGGGCGGCTATGGCCGCTGCTACTTCTCCGCGACGTCCGCGCACACCTGCACCGGCGACGGCAACGCGATGGTGCTGCGCGCCGGCCTGCCGCTGCAGGACATGGAGTTCGTGCAGTTCCATCCGACCGGCATCTACGGCGCAGGCGTGCTCATCACCGAAGGTGCGCGCGGCGAGGGCGGCTACCTGACCAACAGCGAGGGCGAGCGTTTCATGGAGCGCTATGCGCCGAGCGCCAAGGACCTGGCGTCGCGCGACGTCGTCTCACGCTCGATGGCGCTGGAGATGCGCGAGGGGCGCGGCGTCGGCGCGCACAAGGACCATATCTGGCTGCATCTCGACCATATCGATCCCAAGGTGCTGCACGAGCGGCTGCCCGGCATCACCGAGACGGGCAAGATCTTCGCCGGCGTCGATCTCACGCGCCAGCCGCTCCCGGTCACGCCCACCGTCCATTACAACATGGGCGGCATCCCCACCAACTTCCACGGCGAGGTGGTGACGCTCAGGGACGGCAATCCCGACAGCGTCGTCCCGGGCCTGTTCGCGGTCGGCGAGGCGGCGTGCGTCTCGGTCCACGGCGCCAACCGGCTCGGGTCGAACTCGCTCATCGATCTGGTCGTGTTCGGCCGCGCGACCGGCAAGCGCATCGCCGACATCCAGAAGACGGGCGTGGCGCACGCGCCGCTGCCGGCCGGCTCGGAGGAGCTGGCGCTGACCCGGCTCGATCGCTTCCGCCATGCCGCCGGCGGCTCGCCGACCGCCGTGATCCGGACGCAGATGCAGCGCACGATGCAGAAGCACTGCGCGGTGTTCCGCGACAACGCGCTGCTGACCGAGGGGCGGGGCATGATCGCCGACACCTACCGGCAGCTGGGCGACGTCGGCGTCACCGACCGCTCGATGATCTGGAACACCGACCTCGTCGAGACGCTGGAGCTCGACAACCTGCTCGCCCAGGCGGTGGTGACGATGGACTCGGCCGCCAACCGCAAGGAAAGCCGCGGCGCCCATGTCAACGAAGACTATCCCGACCGCGACGACGCCGGCTGGATGAAGCATACCATCGCGACCTTCACCGGCTGGGGCGGCGAGGGCGGGGAGACCGCGATCGATTATCGCCCGGTCCACGATTATACCCTGACCGACGACGTGGAGTATATCAAACCGAAGAAGCGGGTGTATTGAGACCGCTTCTTCGGGCAGCGCCAAGGCGGGCGACGGGGAGCCAGGTTCGTGCCGGACACATCTCCACCGGATCCGCCGAGGCGGCTGAGCCTCGAGCAGCGGCTGGCGATCTATAACGCATCGGTGGTCAGCGTCGGCGCGCTCCTTGCCGCAATCGCCTGGTTCCCGAACTTCAAAAGCAAGCAGCAGGAACTGTCGGCGTTCGCGCTGCTGAAGGATAATCCGGCCGGTGTGCTGACCGTGCGTGATCTGGGACCGGTCGCGGCCGGGCCGGATCACCATTACGACGTCAGCTACACGCTGATGTTGAAGAATGCGGCCAATCGGGATTTTGAGATCTGGTGGAGCCTGGATCAGATTTTCATCGGCACGGCCGCCGATGAGCATACGCCGAAAGCCGTCGTTGAGCCGATCAACGACCCACCGGATATTTGGGACCCGAGCCCGCCGGGAACGGTCCTTTGGCGCGAGCTGAAATATGACCTGTCGTACCAGGACGGGCTGAACGATCCGGAGGTCAAAGGATTCTTCAGGGAACGTCGCAAGGCGGAGACGTCGCCTGCCGGTGGCCTGACCGGGCTGTATGTTCCCGGGCATACCTCCGCCCACAGTGCCCATTATCTCGTGACGTCGCGGCCTGACGCGCTCATCAACGTCACGATCACTTACGGTATGAACCGGCCGCGAACGCTGTGGGATCGAATCACCGGCAACAAGACGTCCTCGCTGTATGAAGGCGCGAATCTGACTGGCGAGAGCGTTCGGCTCGCCGACGCGACCGAGCCGGGCTGCAGGCTCGGGATCGCGGTGCAGAACGCCCAGATCAAGTCGGCCTGCCAAGCCGATCCATTCTAGACCGGCGGGTGCCGCACATGACTCGGCCTGTGCCTCGGCTGTGCCGCATCGTCATCGGGACCGCCGCCCTGCTGTTCGCCGCAGCCGACGCTCCCCCCGGTGTCGCGCCGCCGCCGGCCGCGCTCCACGCCGATCCGTTCTACGCCAAATATCTCGACGCCGGCGGTCTGGCCGTGCTTGGCTCCGCCCGTGCGCCGGACGCGGCGCTGGCGGCGGCGCGGGCTATCTTGACGGGAATGCTCGCGCATCGGCCCGACCTTGCCCGGGTTCTGGTCGCGCAGGGCTATCGCGTCGCAGTGATGGCGGCGGACGAAACCACCACCGACCTGCCCGAGCAGCGGGGCTGGACCCGCCCCGCCGTCGACGACCCGCGTCTCACCCGCTGCGAGCGCAAGCATTATGCCGAGCGCATCGGCGGCCTCACCGACCGGCAATATTGGGACGCCCGCGCGCGCGGCATGGCCGGCCCGCTCACCAGCGCGGGCGCGGAAAACCTGCTCGCCGGCCCGGACGACCGCTACCATGGCCAGAACATCTTCGTGCACGAGTTCGCGCACGATGTGCTCGCCGCGATCCGCACCGCCGATCCGGCGCTCACCGCGCAGGTCGAGCGCGCTTATGCCGCGGCGCTGAAGCGGGGCCGCTGGAAGGACGAGTATGCCAGCACCACCGTCGACGAATATTGGGCGGTGGGCTCGCAATTCTGGTTCAACTCGGGCCGGATCGTCGCGTTCGACCGGGTCCACATCCTGTCGGACGCCGATCTCCTCCGCTACGACCCCGCGCTCGCCGCCGTGCTCCGGGCGGCGTACGGCGACACCCACCGCCTGCTCGCCGACCGGTTCTGGATGAGCCCGGACCGCGTGCCGCCCGGCCCGCTGCCGAGGTTCACCGCGGAGGTCTGCTAACCCGCCTTGCGCCGCCGGTTGGCGAACAGCAGCGCCACCGCGCCCGCCAGCACGCCGCCGGCGACGACGGCCGTCGTCGCCGGGTGCAAGGCGGCGCTGGTGTAGATGCTGCGCCGCAGCCGCGACGGATGCTCGCCCGATCGCTCGCGGCCGGCCTGCGCGCCCGCGAACAGGTTGCTCGGGCCGGGCTGCGGCGTGTTCGGCGCGTAGGCACCCTTGGCGAGCAGCGGCGCAAGCAGTTCGTAGAGCGCCGGAAAGTGCTGCGAGAACAGCACCTGCGCACGACCGACGCCGCCCACCGTGATCTCCCGCCGCGGGTGGACCGCCGAGTCGAGAATCGCGTCCGCGACCAGCTCCGGGTCATAGGCCGGCGGCGGGATCTGCGCCTCGCCGCCCGAGCCGTGATTGGCCGCGTGCTGGCCGATCGGCGTGTCGATGCCCGCCGGCTTCACCAGCGTGACCGAGACGGGCACGCCGTCCGCCTGCAATTCCATGCGCAGGACCGCGATATAGGCCTTCACCGCATGCTTGGTCGCCGAATAGATGCCCATCGGCGGGGCGGGCATGTCGGAGGCGAGGCTGCCGACGGTGATGATCGCGCCGCCCGCCGCGCGCAGGTGCGGCAGCGCCGCCTCGACGCCATGCACGACGCCGAAATAGTTGGTGCGGAACAGCTGCGCCTGCTCGTCGAGCGGCGTGTCGAGCACCTTGCCGTAGATCGCCGAGCCCGCATCGTTGACCCAGCTGTCGATCCGGCCCCAGCGCGCCACCGCCTTGGCCGCGGCCGCGCGCACCTGCCCGGCATCGCCGACATCGGCGACCGCGTGATCGGCCTCGCCGCCGGCCGCGCGGATCGCGTCGGCGGCGCTCGCCAGCTCGGCCTCGCTGCGCGCGACCAGCAGCACCTTGGCACCGGCCGCGCCCGCCTTGCGCGCGGTCACCAGCCCGATGCCGGAGCTGGCGCCCGTGACGACGATCACCTGCTCGGCGAGCGGCTTCAACTTGATGGTCATGGCGGGGGAAATCCTTTCGCCCGTCCAACCGGGGGGAGTCCCCGCCGGTTCCGCCGCTTGACTTGGCGCAAGCCGCTGGGAAGGTGGTGGCAATGACCCGCCTCCCGGCCCTGCTGCGCCACGCGATCGCCCTTTGCGCGGCGCTGCCGCTCGCCGCGTCCGCGCAGACGCCCGCCTATCAGCCGCCCGAGCACCGCTACGCCGCGCCGCTGCTCGATCGCGCGAGCCCGCAGGAGCTGGCCCTGCTCGCCGATCAGGGCGTCGCGATCGAGCATGATCGCCCACCCGCCCAGGCACTCGCCGAGCACCGCCGCCTCGACCGCGCGCTCGCCGCGCTGCAGCCGCAGCGCAAGGGCGTGGTCGACGCCTATGTCGTCGCGGTCGCGCTCGACAGCGATCCGGTGTTCGGCCGCGAGGCGCGCGAGGCGGCCCGTGTGCTCGCCCGCCGCTACGGCGCGGCCGGGCACACGATCGTGCTCGCCGGCACCGACGGGTCGAGTGAGTCGGCGCTGCCGATGGGTTCGCCCGCCAACATCGCCGCCGCGCTCGCCCGCGTCGCCGAGCTGATGGACCGCCAGGAGGACGTGCTCGTCCTCTACACGACCAGTCACGGCGCGCCCTGGGGCATCGTCTATAACGACGGCGACCAGGGTTTCGGCGCGATCTCGCCGACGCGGCTGTGGACCGAGCTGTCGACGCTGGGCATCCGGAACCGGCTGCTGCTCATCAGCGCCTGCTTCTCGGGTGTGTTCGTGCCGCTGCTGGCGTCCGACACCACCGCCATCGTCACGGCGGCCTCGGCCGACCGCACCTCGTTCGGCTGCCAGGCGGACATGGACTGGACCTTCTTCGGCGACGCGATGATCAACCATGCGCTGCGCCAGCCCGAGCCGTTCGCGCAGGCGGCGTCCGAGGCGCAGGCGCTGATCGGCGGCTGGGAGGCGCAGGGCAGGCTCACGCCCTCGCAGCCGCAGGTCTCGATCGGCGCGGGCGCGAGCCGCTGGCTCGCCGCGCTGGAAGCGCGCCTGCCGCCCGCGACCCCGCTGGTCGGCCGTCCCGCCACGCTCTCGCTCGGCAACGCCGCCGCGGCGCTGAAGCGCGAAGGGCGCTGAACCAAGGAACCTTGCGCGTCCCGACCGGTTTGCGCGCGATGACCCCCCCCAACAACGCCAGCAATTATCCGCTGCTCGCCCGGCCGCACATCCAGCTCCACGGCACCGTCGACGGACTGATGTACGCCAATTTCCAGGGTCAAATGGCCAACGCGCCGACGGAAGGTGCGCTGGTCGTCTCGATCACCACACTCGGCGGCGATCCGGAGATGGGCCGCGCGATGGGCGACGACATCCGGCTGCTGCGCGAGTACACCGGCCGCGAGACGCTGTTCCTGGGCAAGGTGGCCGTCTATTCGGCGGGGGCGACGTTCATGTCCGCCTTTCCCGTCGACAAGCGGTTCCTGACGCGGGGCACGCGGCTGATGCTGCATGAGCGCCAGATGCACAGCCAGCTGTCGCTCGACGGCGCGCTCACCGCGCTGCCCGCGGTGCTCAAGGCCAAGCTGCACGAGATCGAGGAGTCCATCGTGATCCAGGAAGAAGGCTTCCGCGCGATCGTCGCCGGCTCGCGCGTGCCTTTCGAGACCTTGCGCGAGCGCGCGACCTCCAACTGGTACATCGAGGCAGAGGAGGCGCGCGACCTCGGGCTCGTGCTGGACGTGATCTAGACGATCGCATGCCTCGCAGCGCGCGGTGCATCCGATCTGCACGGCCGCTGCGCCAAAGCCATGTTGGCGGTCCGCGTCGCCGGGGCCTAGCCGGGTGCACCCCTTACGAAAGGTGCGCCCATGACCCCCGATACCCGCACGCCGGGCGCGAAGCTGTTCCTCACGCTGCTCGTCGCCGTGCTGCTGGCGGTGCCGCTGTTCGCCATCTACCTGCTGGTCTGGGATCGCCAGACGCAGTCCCAGACGGCGTCGGCATCGATCACGCAGGGCTGGGGCGGCCCGCAGCGGCTGGCCGGGCCGCTCCTGGCCATCCCCTTCCAGGCCGATTCGATCGAGACGGTGACGGAGAACGGCCGCGCCGCCCAGCGCAGCGCCGCTGTTGCGCGCGAGCTGGTGATCGCGCCGGATCGGCTCGACGCGACGACGGCGGTCGCGCCCGAGCGGCGGCGGCGTTCGATCTACCAGGCCGTGGTCTACACCGCCGACACCGCGGGCGAGGTGCGCTTTTCCCTGCCCGCCGATCTCGCGCGGCTGGGCGTACCGGCGGCGCGGCTCCAGCTCGATCGCGCCGAGCTGCGCTTCGGCCTGTCGGACCCGCGCGGGCTCGCCGGCGCGCCGCCGCGGGTGACGGTCGCCGGCCGTCCGCTCGCGCTCCAGCCCGGGCACGGCGCCGGGCGCACCGGCGAGGGCTTCTTCGCGCCCGTGGACGCGGCGCCGCTGCGCACCGGCGCGCTCGCGGTCGCGTTCCGTTTCACTTTCCGCGGCAACGCCTCGCTCGCGCTCGCGCCCGACGCCGGCGACACGCGCTGGCGGGTGACCTCCGCCTGGCCGAACCCGAGCTTCACGGGCGGCTTCCTGCCGGTCAGGCGAGCGATCGGGACGCGCGGCTTCGCGGCCGAGTGGCGGGTCGGCAACCTCGCGCTCGGCCAGGGTCTCGCCGCGGTGCAGGCGCCGGCGGCTGCGGCTCCCGCCGCCGCGCCGGGCGACGATGCCCACCTCGCGCAGATCGACCTGGTCACCCCCGTCGACATCTATGCGGAGGTGAACCGGTCGGTGAAATACGGCTTTCTCTTCATCGGCTTCACCTTCGCCACGTTCCTGCTGTGGGACGTGATCGGCGGGGTGCGCGTCGCGGTGCCCGAATATCTGCTGGTCGGCGTCGGGCTGATCCTGTTCTTCGTCCTGCTGCTCGCGCTCGCCGAGGTGATCGGCTTCACCGCCGCCTACCTCCTCGCGTCCGCCGCGATCATCGGCCTGCTCGCCGCCTATGCCGCCGCGGTGCTCGGCGGCTGGCGCCGGGGCGGCGTGGTCGCGGGGCTGCTCGCGGCGCTGTATGCGGTGCTTTACGTGCTGCTCAGCCTGGAGGACTTCTCGCTGCTGATCGGCGCGGTGTTGCTGTTCGCCGCGCTCGCCGGGGTGATGTATGTGACGCGCAGGCTCGACTGGGGCGTCGCCCGCACGGGCTAACCCGTTGAGCAAGGGGGCGCATCGCGCTAGATACCACTCCCAGCACTCAAGGACCGTCCATGGCCGATTTCCGCCTGCCCCCGAACAGCCGCATCAAGAAGGGCACGGCGCACCCGCGCCCCACCGGCGCCAAGCGGGCCAAATCGTTCAAGATATACCGCTACGATCCCGACAGCGGCCAGAACCCGCGCTACGACACGTTCGAGCTCGATCTCGACCAGACCGGGCCGATGGTGCTGGACGCGCTCATCAAGATCAAGGCGGAACAGGACAGCTCGCTCACCTTCCGCCGCTCGTGCCGGGAGGGCATCTGCGGCTCCTGCTCGATGAACATCGACGGCCGTAACGGCCTGGCCTGCACCACCGCGATCGAGGACGTGAAGGGCGAGGTGAAGATCACGCCGCTGCCGGCGATGGACGTGGTCAAGGACCTGGTGCCGGACTTCACGCACTTCTACGCGCAATACGCGTCGATCAAGCCATGGCTGCAGACCGTCACCTCCGCGCCCGCCGGCAAGGAGCGGCTCCAGTCGCCCGAGCAGCGCGCGCAGCTCGACGGCCTCTACGAGTGCATCCTGTGCGCCTGCTGCTCGACCTCGTGCCCGAGCTACTGGTGGAACTCGGACCGCTTCCTCGGCCCCGCCATCCTGCTCCAGGCCTATCGCTGGCTCGCCGACAGCCGCGACGAGATGACCGGCGATCGCCTCGACGAGCTGGAGGACCCGTTCCGCCTCTATCGCTGCCACACGATCATGAATTGCGCGAACGTCTGCCCCAAGGGGCTGAACCCCGCCAAGGCGATTGCCGAGATCAAGAAGCTGGAGGCCGAGCGGGTCCTTTAAATCGCCCATGTCATCCCGGCCTTGAGCCGGGATTCCGCTTCGGCAGCGCAGGGCAGCGGTACCCCGGCTCAAGGCCGGGGTGACGAGGGTAGTGTGAACGGCTAACGCCGCCCGCGATGACCGACGCCGCGCCCGCCTTCGTCTACGAAGAACACCCCGATCATCCCGGCTGGATGAGGTGGGGCACGCGCGACACCACCCGCTTCAACGCGTTTCTGGGCGACATGATCGTGCGCGTCGACGATCGCGTCGCGCGGGTGCGGATGACGCCCGCGCGTCGGCACTCCAACATGGGCGACCGCGTCCATGGCGGCGCGCTGCTCGGCTTCATCGACGTGGCGCTGTTCGCCGCCTCGCGCAGCTTCGGGCTGATCGGCGCCGGCGTCGCGGTGACGCTCGACCTCAACACCCATTTCATCGGCGGCGGCCGGCTCGGCGAACCGCTGGAAGCGCGGATCGAGCTACTCAAGGAAACCGGCCGGATGCTCTTCCTGCGTGGCCTGCTGGTGCAGGGCGAGGGCGAGGTGGTCGCGGAGTTCTCCGGCACGATCAGGAAGCCGACGAGCCGGTGATCGCAACGATTCCTTCTCCCTCTCCCCTTGAGGGGAGAGGGTGGCCGAGCCGAAGGCGAGGTCGGGAGAGGGGCTGTGCGGGACCGAGCGGCAACTGCCGGCCCCTCTCCCCCCGCCGCCGCGCGGCTCCGCCCTCTCCCGCGAAGGCGGGAGAGGGCGAGTGAGCGCCGTCCTCCCGGCCTATGACCGTCTCGTCGCCGCCGGCGAGTTGCGCCCCGATTGCGAGCAAGCCGCCGCCGCCCGCCGCCTCGACGCGCTCGCCCGCGCGTTGGAGCACCCACGCAAGGCCGGCCTACTCCGCCGCCGCGCGATCCCGCCGCGCGGCGTCTACCTCTGGGGAGATGTCGGGCGCGGCAAGTCGATGCTGATGGACCTGTTCTTCGCGAACGTCGCGATCGAGCGGAAGCGCCGCGTCCATTTCGCGGAGTTCATGCTGGAGATCCACGGCCGCATCGCCGTCGAGCGTCGCAAGGAACGGGGCGATCCCATCCTGCCGGTGGCGCACGATCTCGCCGCCGGGACGGGCCTCCTCGCCTTCGACGAGATGATGGTCACCAATTCGCCCGACGCGATGATCCTGTCGCGGCTGTTCACCGCGCTGATCGAGGCCGGGGTGACGGTCGTCACCACCTCCAACCGCGCGCCGTCCGACCTTTACAGGAACGGCCTCAACCGCGAGCATTTCCTGCCCTTCATCACGCTGATCGAGACCCGGCTCGACGTGCTGCCGCTCAACGGACCGGTCGATTACCGCCGCGATCGGCTCGGCGTGCAGGACACCTGGCTCGTTCCCAACGGTCCGGCGGCGACCGCCCAGCTCTCCGCCGCCTTCTTCCGCCTCACCGACTATCCGGTCGAGGACCGTGCGCATGTGCCGTCCGAGGACCTGCCGGTGCAGGGCCGCACGCTGCACGTGCCCAAGGCGCTGAAGGGCGTCGCCGTCTTCTCGTTCAAGCGGCTGTGCGCCGAGGCGCGCGGCGCGGCCGATTACCTGGCGATCGCGCGGCGCTATCACACCGTCATCGTGGTCGGCATCCCCGTGCTCGGGCCGGAGAACCGCAACGAGGCGGCCCGCTTCGTCCAGCTGATCGACGCGCTGTACGAGCACAAGGTCAAGCTGCTCGCGGCCGCTGACGCCGCCCCCGACGCGCTCTATCCAGCGGGCGACGGCCGCTTCGAGTTCCAGCGCACGGTCAGTCGGCTGGAGGAGATGCGCTCGGAGGAGTATCTCGATCAGGGCCACGGCACCGCCGGGCCGCTCGCCCGCACCGGCGAAGGAACACCCGGGTGACGACCGCCCCGCCGGCACTCGCCAAGGTCCCGGCCGTGACGCTCGGCTTCTGGATCATCAAGATCCTGGCCACGACGCTGGGCGAGACCGGCGGCGACACGGTCACGATGACGTGGAACCTCGGCTACCTGGTCGGCACCGCCATGTTCCTGACCGCGCTGGTGGCGCTGGCGGTAGCCCAGATCAGGGCGCGGCGCTTCCACCCGCTCCTCTACTGGGCGACGATCGTCGCCTCCACCACCGCCGGCACGACGATGGCGGACTTCGCCGACCGGTCGCTCGGGATCGGCTATGCCGGTGGGTCGGCGCTGCTGCTCGCCTGCGTGGCGGCCTCGCTGGCCACCTGGCGCGCGACGCTCGGCAGCGTCGATGTCCAGAGCGTGCGGACGCCGGCCGCGGAGGCTTTCTACTGGCTGACCATCACCTTTTCGCAAACGCTGGGCACGGCGCTGGGAGACTGGGCGGCGGACGATGGCGGGCTCGGCTATGCGGGCGGCGCGGCGGTGTTCGGCGGCCTCCTGGCGGTGCTGGCGCTGCTCTATCGCTTCACGCGCGTGAGCCGGACGCTGTTGTTCTGGCTGGCCTTCATCCTCACGCGGCCGCTCGGCGCGACGGTGGGCGATCTGATGGACAAGCCGGTGGACCATGGCGGCTTCGATCTCAGCCGTCCCGCCGCATCGGTCGCGCTGGCGGGCGCCATGCTGCTGCTGATCGTCATCGCGCACCGGCGGCAGGCAACGGCAGATACTCCGCCGGCCGCGAATTGATATTGCGAACCAGTCGCAACATATAAGCTTAACGGTTGCCGCCCTAACGGGAAGCGCCTATGCGCGCGGCCATTCCCGCAGCAACATCGAAGGAGCAGCCGTGGCCCGCAAGAAGATCGCGCTGATCGGCGCCGGCAACATCGGCGGCACGCTCGCGCACCTCGCGGCGCTCAAGGGGCTGGGGGACATCGTCCTGTTCGACGTGGTCGAAGGCGTGCCGCAGGGCAAGGCGCTCGACCTGTCGCAGTGCGGCCCCGTCGAAGGCTTCGACGCGACGATCACCGGCTCGAACGATTACGCCGACATCACCGGCGCCGACGTCATCATCGTCACCGCGGGGGTCGCGCGCAAGCCGGGCATGAGCCGCGACGACCTGCTCGGCATCAACCTTAAGGTGATGAAGGCGGTCGGCGAGGGCATCAAGGTGAACGCGCCCGACGCATTCGTGATCTGCATCACCAATCCGCTCGACGCGATGGTGTGGGCGCTGCGCGAGTTCTCCGGGCTGCCGACCCACAAGGTCGTCGGCATGGCGGGGGTTCTCGACAGCGCGCGGTTCAGCCACTTCCTCGCCGACGAGTTCAAGGTGTCGGTCAAGGACGTGACCAGCTTCGTGCTCGGCGGCCACGGCGACACGATGGTGCCGGTCATCCGCTATTCGACGGTTTCGGGCATCCCCGTCCCCGACCTGATCGCGATGGGCCTGTCCACGCAGGAGCGCATCGATGCGATCGTCGCGCGGACGCGTGCCGGTGGCGGCGAGATCGTCGCGCTGCTCAAGACGGGCAGCGCCTATTACGCGCCGGCGACCAGCGGCATCGCGATGGCGGAGGCGTATCTCTACGACCAGAAGCGGCTGCTCCCGGCCGCCGCGCATGTCGACGGCCAGTACGGCATCGACGATCTCTATGTCGGCGTGCCGGTGGTGATCGGCGCGGGCGGCGTCGAGCAGATCGTCGAGATCGCGCTGGACGACGAGGCCAAGCAGAACCTCCAGGTCTCGGTCGACGCGGTCAGAGAGCTGCTGGTCGCCTGCAGGGCCATCGACGAGACGCTGGCCTGAGCTGTGGCCGAGCGCGATCCTCAGGTCGGGGCGGGGCGGAACTATCCGGCCTACGACGAGGATTTTGCGGCATGGCTCGCGGCGCAGGCGCTCATGCTGCGCGAGCGGAGGTTCGACGAGCTCGACGCCGACCACCTGGCCGAGGAGGTGGATGGCGTGGGTAACAGCGAATTCCGCGCCTTCACTCGTGCCGTCGAACTGATCGTGCTGCACATGATGAAGTGGGACTATCAGATCGAGCGGCGGGGACGCAGCTGGCGCAGCACGATCCATGAACAGCGACGTCAGGTCGCCAAGCTCCTCAAGCAGAATCCGAGTTACAAGGCGCGCATCAGCGAAGCGGTGGCGGACGCCTATGTGGGCGTGCCCGACGAAGTCGAGAAACAGACGACGATTCCTGCGGAGCGCCTGCCCCAAACCTGCCCGTATAGCTGGGACGAGATCATGACCCGGCTGCACGACTTCGATCCCGATCGGCCCTGGCCGAACTGACCCTTCAACGGAGCACCGCTTCGCCCATGAGCATCCTCGTCGACCGGAACACCAAGGTCATTACCCAAGGCATGACCGGCGAGACCGGCAGCTTCCACACCCAGGCGGCGCTCGATTACGGCACGCAGATGGTCGGCGGCGTCACGCCGGGGAAGGGCGGCACCGAGCATCTCGGGCTGCCCGTCTACGACACGGTGGCCGAGGCCGTGGCCAAGACCGGGGCGACCGCGTCCGTCATCTACGTCCCGCCGCCCTTCGCCGCGGATTCGATCCTGGAGGCGATCGACGCCGAGGTGCCGCTGATCGTCACGATCACCGAGGGCATCCCGGTGCTCGACATGGTCAAGGTCAAGCGCGCGCTGTCGGGCAGCAAGTCGCGGCTGATCGGCCCCAACTGCCCCGGCGTGCTGACGCCCGGCGAGTGCAAGATCGGCATCATGCCCGGCTCGATCTTCCAGCAGGGCTCGGTCGGTGTCGTCTCGCGCTCGGGCACGCTGACCTATGAGGCGGTGTTCCAGACCTCCAACGCGGGCCTGGGCCAGACGACGGCGGTCGGGATCGGCGGCGATCCGGTCAACGGCACCAACTTCATCGACGTGCTGGAGCTGTTCCTCGCCGACGACGCGACGCAGTCGATCATCATGATCGGCGAGATCGGCGGCTCGGCAGAGGAGGAGGCGGCGCAGTTCCTCATCGACGAGGCGAAGCGCGGGCGCAAGAAGCCGATGGCGGGCTTCATCGCCGGCCGCACCGCGCCGCCGGGGCGCCGCATGGGCCATGCCGGCGCGATCGTATCGGGCGGCCAGGGCGGTGCCGAGGACAAGATCGCGGCAATGGAAGCGGCGGGCATCACCGTCGCGGCGTCACCGTCCCAATTGGGCTCGACGCTGGTTGGCGTGTTGAGGGCATGATGTTGCTCCCTCTCCCTGCAGGGAGAGGGAGCGAGCCGCCGCAGGCGGCGGAAGGGAGAGGGGCGGAGGGTATGGCGACCCCTCTCCCGACCTCGCCGCCGGCTCGGCCACCCTCTCCCTTGAAGGGAGAGGGAAGGAGAAGATGATGGGTTACGAGAACCAGGATTTCAGCGATATCGCCGCCGGCGTCAGCCCGGCGTTCATCGAGCAGCTCTACCGGCGATTCCGCGCCGCGCCCGACGCGGTCGAGCCGGGCTGGCGCGGGCTGTTCGAGGGGCTGGAAGGCTCCAGCGCCGGCCCGAGCTGGGCCAGCGCCGCCTGGCCTCTGTCGTCCACCGACGACCTGACCGCCGCGCTCGATCCCACGCAGATGGAGCCGGCCGCCAAGCCCGCCAAGGGCAAGCCCGCCGCTCCCGCGCCGGCCGCCGCCGCGCCCGACCAGGACGCGATCGTCAAGGCCGCCAGCGACGCGATCCGCGTGCAGATCCTGATCCGCACGTACCGCGTCCGCGGCCATCTCGCCGCGCAGCTCGATCCGCTCGGCCTCGTCGGCACGCGCGATCTGCCCGCCGACCTGACGACGGAATATTACGGGTTCACCGACGCCGACATCGAACGCCCCGTCTATCTCGGCGGCACGCTCGGCCTGGAGTGGGCGACGGTGCGCGAGGTGGTCGACACGCTGCGCGCCAATTACTGCGGCCCGGTCGGCCTCGAATACATGCACATCGCCGATGTCGAGGAGCGTCGCTTCCTGCAGGAGCGGATGGAGGGCAAGGACAAGGGCGTCGACTTCACCGCCCAGGGCAAGAAGGCGATCCTCAACAAGGTCGTCGAGGCCGAGCAATGGGAGAAGTTCCTGGGCCGCAAATATGTCGGCACCAAGCGCTTCGGGCTCGACGGCGGCGAGAGCATGATCCCCGCGCTCGAATCCGTCATCAAATATGGCGGCCAGTACGGCATCCGCGAGATCGTGTTCGGCATGGCCCATCGCGGTCGCCTCAACGTCCTCGCCAACGTCATGGCCAAGCCATTGCGCGTCATCTTCCACGAGTTCGCCGGCGGCTCGGCCAACCCCGACCAGATCGGCGGCTCGGGCGACGTGAAATATCATCTCGGCACCTCCACGGACCGCGAGTTCGACGGGATCAAGGTCCACATGTCGCTGGTCGCCAACCCGTCGCACCTGGAGGCGGCCGACCCGGTGGTGCTCGGCAAGACGCGCGCGATCCAGACGATCGCCGGCGACCTCAAGGAGCACACCGCCTCGCTCCCCGTCCTGATCCACGGCGACGCCGCGATGGCCGGGCAGGGCATCGTCTGGGAATGTTTGGGCTTCTCCGGCATCCGCGGCTACAACACCGGCGGCTGCGTCCACTTCATCATCAACAACCAGATCGGCTTCACCACCAGCCCGCAGTTCGCGCGCTCCTCGCC
>NZ_CAXUEK010000061.1:0-16421 GCF_964250165.1 uncultured Sphingomonas sp.
TGACGACCGCCGCTGGCAACGATGTTCTCACACAGCCTCCACCAAACGGACATCGTACTGGGAAAGATGGCCGAGTAATACCGGCTTGGCGTCCATGAGAGTCTCCCGAATGCCGCGCACGTCGAGGTCCGGCTGGTCGCGGGCGAAGCGGCGGGAGGGGTAGCGGATCGATCCTCGCCACCCTATTCCCGTCCTTATGGCCCTGACCGCCCTCGACATCATCGTGCTGATCGGCGTCGCCGGGGCGGCGCTGCTCGGGCTTAAGCGCGGGTTCGTGGCGGAGGTGCTGTCGCTGTTCGCCTGGGTGGCGACGGTGTTCGCGCTCAAGCTGTTCCACGCGCCGCTGACGCAGGCGCTGGTCGCGGTGATCGGCACCGTCGCGGGCGCGGCGGTGCTGGCGTTCGTGGTGCTGGCGGGGCTGACCTGGCTGGGCGGGCGGCTGATCGCCAACGCGCTCGGCAGGCGGACGCGGACCTCGATCCTCGGCCCCGTCGACCGCGCGCTCGGGTTCGGGTTCGGGGCGATCAAGGGGCTGATCCTGGCGAGCCTCGCCTTCATGCTCGTGGCGCTGGTGGTCGACACCGCGCGCGGCGGCCCGACGCGGCGGCCGGAATGGATGACGCGCTCGCGCACCTATCCGCTGCTCAACGCGACCAGCGCCGGCATCGCCGACATCCTCGATCGCCGTCGCCATGGCGAGCCGCTGTTCGGCGGCCATGCCGGCAACGGGAGCGAGGCGCGATGAGCGGGCAGCTCTACACCACCGAGATCCTGCGGCTGGCGGCGTCGATCCCCCATCACGCGCGTCTCGTCCACGCGCACGCGACCGCGGAGAAGCGCTCGCCGGTCTGCGGCAGCCGGGTGACGGTGGACGTGGCGCTCGACGCGGGCGGCCGGGTCGGCGAGGTCGGGCTGCTGGTGCGTGCCTGCGCGCTCGGGCAGGCGTCGTCGTCGCTGCTCGCGCAGAACATCCTCGGTCGCACGCCCGACGAGCTCGCGACCGCGCGCGACGGGCTGACCGCCTGGCTGGCCGGCAAGGGCGAGCCGCCCGACTGGCCGGGGCTCGCCGTGCTGGCGGCCGCGCGCGACTACCCGGCGCGCCATCCCTCGATCCGCCTCGCCTTCGAGGCGGCGGCGGCTGCGGCGGCGGACGCGGCGCGGGCCAAGGCCGCCTGATGCGAGGCGACGGGTGAACGAGGCGAACCCCGCCGCGCTGCTCACCGAAGGGGTGGTGCTGCTCGGCTTCGGGCTCGCCTTCGTGCTGCTGTTCCGGCGGCTGGGGCTGGGTGCGACGCTGGGCTATCTCGTCGCGGGTGCGGTGGTCGGGCCGCAGGCGCTGGGGCTGGTCGACGGCGCGCAGGGCAAGCTCGGATTCGCCGAACTCGGCATCACCCTGCTGCTGTTCATCGTCGGGCTGGAGCTGAACCCGGCCCGGCTGTGGCGGATGCGCGGCGAGATCTTCGGCCTCGGGCTCGTCCAGGTGACGCTGTGCGGCCTCGCCATCGCCGGGATCATCTGGGGCGGCGCGGGATTTTCGCTCGCCGCCGCGCTGGCGCTGGGCCTGCCGCTCGGGCTGTCGTCCACCGCGCAGGTGCTGCCGATGCTCCAGTCCGCCGGGCGCCTGCGCACCCCGTTCGGCGAGCGCGCCTTCTCAATCCTGTTGTTCCAGGACCTGTCGATCGTCCCGCTCATCACGATCGTCGCGGCACTGTCGCGCAACGGCGCCGATGCGCACGGGCCGCCGGGGTGGCGGCTGGCGCTCTATACCGTCGCGGCGGTGGTGGGGCTGATCCTGGCGGGGCGCTATCTGCTGCAGCCGCTGTTCCGGCTGATCGGCAATCTCGGCGAGCGCGAGCTGTTCGTGTTCGCCGCGCTGTTCGCGGTCACCGCGGCGGCGGCGGTGATGCAGCTGCTCGGGCTGTCGACGGCGCTGGGCGCGTTCGTGGCCGGCGTGATGCTCGCCGACACGCCCTATCGCCACGAGCTGGAGGCGGACGTGGAGCCGTTCCGCTCGATCCTGCTCGGCCTGTTCTTCCTGTCGGTGGGCATGTTGCTGGACCTCCATGCGATCGCCGAGCGGCCGCTGTTCGTGCTGGCGATGGCGGCGGCGCTGATCGCGGCGAAGACGGCCATCATGACCGGCATCGGCATGGCGGTCCGGATGCCGTGGCGCCAAGCGCTGGCGCTCGGGCTGCTGCTCAGCCAGGGCGGCGAGTTCGGGTTCGTGCTGTTCGCGCAGGCCCAGGCCGGCCAGCTGATCGCGCCGGAGGCGGCGAGCCTGTTCGGCGCGATCATCACGCTGTCGATGGCGACGACGCCGTTCCTGATGCAGGTCACCCGGCGCTTCCGGACCGCGCCGGCCGGGCCGGTCGAGACCCGCGACGGCCCGCGGCCGGACGGCGCCAACGCGCTGATCGTCGGCTATGGCCGGTTCGGCCAGACGGTCGGGCAGATGCTGATCGCGCAGGGCATCCCGGTGACGCTGATCGACACCGACATCGAGATGATCGACGTGGCGGGCGAGTTCGGCGCGAAGGTCTATTATGGCGACGGCACGCGGCTGGACCTGCTGCGCCAGGCAGGCGCGGCGGACGCGGAGCTGATCCTGTTCTGCCTCGACGGCGACCAGGTCGACAAGCCGCTGCTGGAGGCGGTGGCGGAGTCCTTCCCGCAGGCGAGCGTGTTCGTGCGCGCCTATGATCGCCGTGCCGTCATCAAGCTGGCCGGCGCGCCGCTGGAATATGCAGTGCGCGAGGTGCTGGAATCGGCGGTGCAGATGGGGCGGCGCGCGCTGACCAGCGTCGGCGTCGACGGGCCGGAGATCGACCGGGCGGAGGACCGCTATCGCCGCAACGACCGCGAACGGCTGCGGGTGCAGGTGGCGGGCGGCGATATCCGCGCCGGCCGCGACCTGACGATCCATCAGACTTCGCGGGACGAGACGAGACACGGGGAGGCGCAAGGGGCATGAACTGGCTGGGTGTGCTGGCGGCGCTGTCGGGCGCGCTCGCGATCGGGGCGGGGGCGTTCGGGGCGCATGGCGCGTCCGACCATGCGGCCGGGCTGCTCAAGACCGGTGGTCAATATCAGCTGCTCCATGCGGTCGCGGCGCTGGTGGCGATGCAGCTCGGCGCGCGCGGGCCGGCCTGGCTGTTCGTCGCCGGCGCGGCGCTGTTCGCGGGCTCGCTCTACGGACTGGCGGAGGGCGGCCCGCGCTGGCTGGGACCGGTGACGCCGATCGGCGGCGCGCTGATGATCGCGGGCTGGCTATGGCTGGCCTGGGGGCTGGCGCGAGCCTAGCTGCTCCTCCACCGCGATCGCGGGAGGGGGGACCGCTCGCAAAGCGAGTGGTGGAGGGGGCTCGCGCAACGCTAAGCTCCGCCCGAGCCCCTCCGTCACACGGCTGCGCCGCGCGCCACCTCCCCCACTAGCGCGGTGGAGGCGCAGCTGATCGCTACCGCTTCTTCCGGCAGGCGTCGGAGCAGTAGACGACCTGCTCCCAATCGCGGGCCCATTTCTTGCGCCAGGTGAAGGGACGGTGGCAGGCCGGGCAGGTCTTGCTCGGCAGGTCCGCCTTGTTGACGCCGTTGGGCATCAGCGGGGCTGCCGATCAAGGAACGCTTCGACCGTCGCGAGATCGACGGTGCGGTCGAGATAGGTCCGGCCGATGCCGCGGGCGAGCAGGAAGGGCAGGCGGCCGCCGCTCGCCTTCTTGTCGTGGCGCATGTGCTCGACCAGCCGCGCGCCGTCCGCGCGGGTGCGGGCGGCGGCGAGGCCGTCGGGCAGGCCGACGCGGCGCAGATGCGCCTTGACCCGCTCGGCGTCGGGCGGCGGGCAGAGGCCCTGCGCCACCGAAAAGTCGTAGGCGAGCGCGCAGCCGGCGGCCACCGCCTCGCCATGCAGCAGCGAGCCGTCGAACCCGGCCTCCGCCTCCAGCGCATGGCCGAAGGTATGGCCGAGATTGAGCAGCGCGCGCGTGCCGTTGGTCTCGAACTCGTCGGCGGCGACGATCCGCGCCTTGGCGGCGACCGCGTGCGCGATGGCGTCGGCCTGCGCGCGCGCGTCGCCCGCCAGCAGCGCGGCGCCGTGCGCCTCGCACCAGGCGAAGAAGGCGGGATCGTCGATCAGCCCGTATTTCACCACCTCGGCATAGCCGGCGCGGAGCTCGCGCGGGGGCAGCGTCGCCAGCACGTCGGGATCGATCAGCACCAGCGCGGGCTGGTGGAAGGCGCCGAGCAGGTTCTTGCCGGCGGCGGCGTTGATGCCGGTCTTGCCGCCGACCGAGCTGTCGACCTGGGCGAGCAGGGTGGTGGGGATCTGCACGAGGCCGCAGCCGCGCTTGAGGATGGCGGCCGCGAACCCCGCCAGATCGCCGATCACGCCGCCGCCGAGCGCCACGACATGGTCGCCGCGCTCCACGCCGAGCGCGAGCAGCGCGTCGGTGAGCCGCTCCAGCTGCGCCCAGCTCTTCGTCGCCTCGCCGCGCGGGAGGACGATGGCACTCACCGCGATCCCCGCCGCGGCCAGCCCCGCGGTCAGCGTCGCGAGGTGGGGGCGGACATGCTCGTCCGTTACCACCGCCAGTTGCCGCCCGCGCGCGAGCGGAGCGAGGTGATCGGCGGCGCGGGTCAGCAGGCCGGATTCGATCAGCACGGCGTAGGAGCGGTCGCCGAGTGCGACGTTGATGCTGGTCAATCGCCGCGTCCTTCGTCCTGCCGCGGCAGAGCCGCGTCGTCGGTCGTCGCGCCGCTACGCCGGCCGGGCTGGCGCGCGATCGCCCGCAGGATCGACGTCACCGTCGCCTCATGCGGTGCCTTGGCGCTGGCGACGTGGACGGGGGCGAGCGCGTAGACGGGATTGCGGACGCGGGCCAGCTCGGTCAGCACCTCGCGCGGATCGCGATTGCGCAGCAGCGGGCGGGTGTTGCGGCGCTTGACGCGCTCGGCCAGCACCTTGGGATCGGCGTCCAGCCAGATCGCCACCGTCTCGCCGAGGATCAGCGCGCGCGTCGCCGCGTCCAGGAACGCGCCGCCGCCGGTCGCGATCACCTTGGGCGCGCCGTCGATCAGGCGGGCGATCACGCGCCGCTCGCCGTCGCGGAAATAGGCTTCGCCGAAACGGTCGAAGATATCGGCGATGCTCATCCCTGCCGCCGCCTCGATCTCCACGTCGGCGTCGACGAAGGGCAGGCGGAGGCGCTGCGCCAGCCGCCGACCGACCGTCGACTTGCCGACCCCCATCAGGCCGACCAGCACGATCGGCCGGCCGTCCCATGCGGGGGCGCTGGCTTGGCGGCTTTGCAACACGCAGGCGGGGCTATAGAGCGGCTCGGCGCGCGGCAAGGGCGCGCGTGCCCGTCGCTTTCCCGAAGGTTTCCCCATGTCCCGCCCGCTCCTCATTCTCGTCGCGCTGCTGGTCGTGATCGTCGGCGGCATGGCGGTCCTCGCCGGCCGCGCGACCGAGCGGCCGCAGACCCATGTGGAGAAGGCGGTCGACCTTGCGAACCTCTCGTAAGGTCGCGCTGTCGATAGCGCTGGCGAGCGCCGCGCAGTTCGTCTTCGGCCCGGCGCTGGGGCAGGATCGGCCCGAGTCGATCCTGCCGCCCGGCTTCGGCCAGCCGCAGACGCAGCCGACCGCCGAGCCGAGCGTGCGGCCGTCGGCCGCGGCCGGCGCCTCGACCGCGGTCGTCGAGCCCCTGCCGACGCCGGAACCGAGCGTGACGCAGAGCGCCACCCCGTCGCCGACCCCCACCGCCGATCCGACGCTGCTCGCCTATTACGAACTGCCGCCGTTCGCGCGCCGGCCGCTCGGCCATGTCGGGCCGGTCACGGCGAGCGACGGCGGGCTGCCGGCGGACGCGTTCGGCGTCGAGGACGGCCGGTATCTGGAAACGCTGATGCGGCGGCTGTCGGCGCCGCTGCCGTCGCGCTGGCTCTCGATCCTGCTCCGCCGCGCGCTGCTGTCCGAGGTCGACACGCCGCACCACGTCGACGGCGCCAACTTCGCCGCCGAACGCGCGTGGCTGCTGCTGCGGATGGGCGAGAGCGTCGGCGCGCGCGCGGTCGTGCAGGCGGTCGACGACGCGGATTACACCCCCAAGCTCTACCAGGTGGCGCTCAATGCCATGCTCGCGACCGGCGATCCGGCGGGGCTGTGTCCGCTTGCCGATCGCGGCCGGGCGACGACGGGGGAGCCGGGCTGGGCGCTTGCGCAGGCGATGTGCGCCGGGCTGACCGGCGCGCCGAAGCAGGCCGCAACCCTGATCGCCGCCGCGCGCCGCCGCCATCTCGCCGGCGGCGTCGACCTGCTGCTCGCGCGCAAGGTGGCGGGCGCGGGCGGGGGCCAGGCGATCACGATCGAATGGGACGCGGTCGATCGGATGACGCCCTGGCGGTTCGGGCTCGCCACCGCGACGGGCGTCGCCGTGCCCGACCCGCTGCTGGCGACGACGGGGCCGCAAATGGGCTATTGGCGGGCGCTCGCACCCGCCATCGCGCCCGCCGCGCGCGTCAGGGCGGCGGAGGCGGCGGCGGCGCAGGGCGTGCTCTCCAACGCGGCGCTGGTCGACCTTTACGCGTCGTTGGGGGCGAGCACCGACGATGACCCGGTCGATCCGGTCACCACCGCGGCGGCGCAGGACCTGGGCGCGGCCTATGCCGATCCGAGCGCGGACGCGCGGCTCCAGGCGATCAAGCGACTATGGGGTGATCCCACGCCCTACGCCCGACTGGTGCTGACCGCCCGCGCGGCGGCGCGGGTGCCGCCCAGCGCGGCGCGCGCGGCCGATGCCGACCGGCTGGTCGCGGCGATGCTGACCGCGGGCCTGACCGAGAGCGCCGCGCGGTGGCGGCCGGTCGCGGCAACGGGTGGGGATGCCTGGGCGATGCTGGCGGTGGCCGATCCGGGCGCGCCGACGCTGCGCTACAGCGACCTGTCCGGCTATGCGGGCAGCGGCGGTGACGCGCGGCTGAAGCAGCGGCTGCTGTTCGCGGGGCTGGCCGGGCTCGGCCGCCTGCAGCGCGACGATGTCGAGCGCGCGGCGGCGGCGCTGGACGTGCGCATCGGCGCGACCGACCGCTGGACGGCGGCGATCGACCGCGCGGCGGCGAACGGCGAGGTCGGCACGGTGGTGCTGCTGGCCGCGATCGGCATGCAGACGCCGAGCTGGCGCGGCGTGCCGCCCGCGGCGTTGTACCGCATCGTCGCGGCGTTGCGCGCCGTGGGAATGGAGAACGAGGCGCGGATGATCGCCGCCGAGGCGATCGCGCGGGCATGATGATCGGCGGTGATCGCGCGCTGATCGACCGCTTCCTCGAAATGCTTGCCGCCGAGGCGGGCGCGGCCAGGAACACGCTCGCCGCCTATCGGAGCGATCTCGCGCTCGCCTCGACCGCGCTCGACGGCGGCCTGGCGGAGGCCGACGCGCCCGCGCTCCAGCGGCTCGCCGGCGGCTGGTCCGGGCTGTCGCGGCCCACGGTCGCGCGCAAGGCGGCGGCGCTGCGGCGCTTCTTCGCCTTCCTGGCCGAGGAGGGGCATCGCGCCGACGATCCCGGCGCGGCGCTGCCCCGGCCGGGCGCGACGCGCGCGCTGCCCAGGACGCTGAGCCACGGCGACATCGACCGGCTGTTCGCCGCGCTCGCCGAGCGGCTGGCGCGGGCGCCGGTCGCGCCGCTCGATCGGCGGCTCGCGGCGCTGATCGAGCTGCTCTACGGCTCGGGCCTGCGCGCGTCGGAGCTGGTGAGTCTGCCGCGCAACGCGATCCATCCCGATCGGCCGTTCCTGATCCTGCGCGGCAAGGGTGGGCGCGAGCGGCTGGCGCCCGTGTCGGACCGCGCCCGGGCCGCGGTCGCCGCCTGGCGGGCACACGTCGCCGCCGATCGGCCCTGGCTGTTCCCGTCGGGCAAGGCGCACCTGTCGCGCATCCGGCTCTACCAGCTCGTCAAGGCGCTCGCCGCGGAGGCCGGCGTGCCGCCCGAGCGCGTCAGCCCGCACGTGCTGCGCCACGCCTTCGCGACGCATCTGCTGGAAGGTGGCGCGGACCTGCGCGCGCTCCAGACGATGCTCGGCCATGCCGACATCGCGACCACGGAGATCTACACGCATGTCGACAGCGCCCGCCTGGTCGAGCTGGTCAACACGCGGCACCCGTTGGTTGACCTGAACCCCGCCCGGCCGTAGCCGCCGCCGCCATGCCGAACTTCCTCGATTTCGAGAAGCCGATCTCCGAGCTGCAGGGGCGCATCGACGAGCTCCGCGCCGCGGACGGGGCGGTGAATATCGCGCCGGAGGTGGCGCGGCTCCAGGCGAAGTCGGACAAGCTGCTGCGCGACACCTTCGCCAGGCTGACGCCGTGGCAGAAGACGCAGGTCGCCCGACATCCCGAGCGGCCGCACTTCAAGGACTACACCGCCGGGCTGTTCAGTGAATGGCTGCCGCTCGCCGGCGACCGCGCGTTCGGCGACGACCAGGCGATTCTGGGCGGCTTCGCGACCTTCCGCGGCCGCCGCGTGATGGTGCTCGGCCAGGAGAAGGGCGACGACACCGCCAGTCGCCTCCGCCACAATTTCGGCATGGGCAAGCCCGAGGGCTATCGCAAGGCGGTCCGGCTGGTGAAGCTCGCCGACCGCTTCGGGCTGCCGGTGGTGACGCTGGTCGACACTTCGGGCGCGTTCCCCGGCGTGCAGGCGGAGGAGCGCGGCCAGGCGGAGGCCATCGCGCGCTCCACCGAGGCGTGCCTCCAGGCGGGCGTGCCGGTCGTCGCCGCGATCGTCGGGGAGGGGGGCTCGGGCGGCGCGGTGGCGCTGGCGGCGGGCAATCGCGTGCTGATGTTCGAGCACGCCGTCTATTCGGTGATCTCGCCGGAGGGCGCAGCCTCGATCCTGTGGCGCACCGCCGACAAGGCGGCGGACGCCGCCGACGCGATGCGGATCACTGCGCAGGACCTCAAGGACTTCGGCGTGATCGACACGATCGTCGGCGAGCCGGTCGGCGGCGCGCACCGCGATCCGGCGGCGGCGATCGGCGCGCTGGGCGATGCCATCGCGGCCGCGCTCGCGCAACTCGACGGCATGGCGCCGGCCGAGCTGCGCCGCGCCCGGCGCGAGAAGTTCCTGGCGATGGGGCGGCTCTGACGGATTCGGCCGAGGCTGCTTGCGGCGCTGTCGTGAGAATCACGAAGGGCGGCGCGACTTGCGTCGCGCCGCCCTCGCTATGTTTCGACCTGAAGGGTGGTTCTTACGAAGCCTTCAGCAGGTTGGTCGACACGTTGGTGAAGGTGGCCTTCAGGTTGTTGCCGAGGCCCTGCATCGCGGCGATGGCGGCGACGGCGATCAGCGCGGCGATCAGGCCGTACTCGATGGCGGTCGCACCCTTGTTGTTGCGAACGAAATTGCGAATGGTCTGCATTGACGATCTCCGTTGAACCAAAGCTTCAGTCACCCGGCTGAACCGGAGGACCGGTGCAGCGGCTCGGGAGGTAGCGGCCGGAAGTTGAGAAAGGTTTAATCGCCGATCGAGTCGCGCCGGGTGGTCAGTGGGCCGCGGTCACCTTGGTGCTGACGTCGTTCCACATGCTGGTGGTGGTGTTGCCCAGCGTCTGGAGCGCACCGAACATGGCGAGCACGATGCCGGCGAGGATCAGGCCGTACTCGACCGCGGTCGCGCCGCGCTGGTTGCCGGCAAGCCGTCGAAGAAACGGGAGACCATGACGCATGAGCAGGGGCTACAGGCAAACGTGTTAACGAATGGCTGATGCGCGCGCGGGACCGCTGATCGTCGTCGCGGCGGCGTTGACGCGCGGCGACGGCGCCGTGCTGGTGCAGCGCCGACCGCCCGGCAAGGCGATGGCCGGGCTGTGGGAGTTCCCCGGCGGCAAGCTGGAGCCGGGCGAGACGCCGGTGGCGGCGCTGGTCCGCGAGCTGGCCGAAGAACTCGGGATCGCCGTCGCGCCGGCAGCCTGCCTGCCGCTGACGTTCGCCAGCGGACAGGCAGGCGCGGGCGACGTGCTGCTCCTGCTGTATCGCGTGACGACCTGGACGGGCGAGCCGGTCGCGCTGGCGGCGACGGCGCTGCGCTGGGCGACGCCGGCGGCGCTCGCCCGGCTGCCGATGCCGCCCGCCGACCGCCCGCTGGTCGCGGCACTGGCCGCGGCGGCGGGTTGACCCGCCGCCGCAAAGCCCGCTAGGCGCTCACGCCGCCGGCCCGATGGCGGAGTGGTGACGCAGAGGACTGCAAATCCTTGCACCCGGGTTCGATTCCCGGTCGGGCCTCCACTGTCCGCGGCGGACGATCAGGCCAGCGCCGCGCCGCCGGTGCGAGCCGCGCGCCGGCGGAGCACGGCGCCGATCGCGCCGAAGCCGCAGATCATCATCGCCCAGCTCGCCGGTTCCGGGACGGCGGCGGAGAAAGCGACATTGTCGATCTCGAACGCCGGCGAGCCCGTCTCGAAACGCAGCCCGTAGATCGCGGACGTGGTCCCGCTCGTCGTGAACGTCACGCGGCGGTTGGTCGCGGCCGCGCCCTGATCGCCGTTGGCGGGCGGCCCCATATCCATGCCGGTGAACGCCTGGATCGTGGCGCCGGCACTGTCGAGCAGGCTCACCGTGTTGTAGTCGTCGATCGAGCCCCACAGGAAGCTGACGGTCCGGTAGCCGATGCTGCTCAGCAGCGTCGCCGGATTGCCGGGATTGCTGGTCAGGTAAAAGCTGGTCTCCTTCACGTCCTGCGCGATGGCGGGCTCCGCGCCGGCGCCGTCGCTGAAATTGCGGACCTGGCCGCCGCTGAGCGTGAAACCGGCGGGCAGGGCGTGATCGAAGTCGATCAGGGTGCTGCCGGCCGGCACGTCGTTCAGCCCGAACGCCGTGGAGCTGGTCGTGACGCTCGCCGCGGCGGGGCTCGCCGCCGTCATCACTGCCGCTGCGCCGATCAGCGCGATTGCGATGGGTTGTTTCATGTCTTCGCCTCGTCCCTGGAGTGGAGCGGCGCGGTTAGGCGGAGGCGAGCGGGCGGGCTAACGCCAAGGGTGGTTAAGCGATGTTCAGAAACAGGACGTGCAAGGATGGCACGGTTCGGCAGGTCGTTAGGCGATGCGTGCAAAGCCGGTCGGTCGACCAAGCGGCTTGGCGGTTCGCGCCGCCGGCGATAGAGACATAGACCAGAACTGTATTGCACGGCTAAGACAGCTGTGCGACAGAGCGGACCAGGATGATGACCTTGCTCGACCCGCCCGAGACCCGCGCGATGCGCCACGCCATGGTCTCCAGCCAGCTGCGCCCCAATGCGGTCGCCGACCAGCGGATCGTTGCCGCCATGGCGAGCGTGCCGCGCGAGGCGTACCTGCCCGAGACCGCGCGCGCTCTGGCGTATCGCGACACCGCGATCCCGCTCGGCCGCGCGCGCGCCGCCAACTCGCCGATGGCGACCGGCCGGCTGCTCACCGCCGCGGCGCTGGCCGCGACCGACCGGGTCCTGCTGGTGGGCGCGGCGGGCGGTTATGCCGCCGCGGTGCTGGCGCGGGTCGTCGCCGCGGTCGTTGCGGTCGAAACCGACGGCGCGCTGGTCGCCGCCGCGCGGGCGGCGCTGGCCGGGGATAAGCTGGTCGAGCTGGTCGAAGGGCCGCTCGCCGACGGTTGGGCGGCTGGCGCGCCCTATGATGTCCTGATCGTCGACGGCGCGGTCGAGCGTCTTCCCGAGGCGCTGGTAATGCAGGTGCGCCCCGATGGCCGCGTCGCGACCGGCCTGGTGGAGCGGGGCGTGACCCGTCTGGCCGCCGGTCGCCGCACGGCCGGCGGTTTCGGCCTGACCACCTTCGCCGACGCCGAGTGCGTGCTCCTCCCCGGCTTCGACCGGCCGACCGGCTTTCATTTCTAAGGTTCGCCCATGCGTCACGTCCTGTCCTTGCTCCTGCTCGGAGCGGCGATGCCGGCCGCGCCCGCTGCCGCCGACACGCTGCGCGAAGCGCTGCTGCGCGCCTACCAGTCCAATCCCACCATCACCGGGCAGCGTGCCGCCCAGCGCGCGACGGACGAGAACGTGCCGATCGCGCGTTCGGCCGGGCTGCCGTCACTCGACGCGACGGGGGGTTTCAACCAGAACCTGCTGACCTCGGGCAACAGCTTCACCAATCCGGCGCGCAGCCTGTCGGTCGGGCCGCAGCTGGTCGTGCCGCTCTATCGCGCCGGCGCCGTCCGCAATTCGGTCGCCGCCGCCGAGACACGGGTGGAGGCGGGCCGGGCGACGCTGCGGAGCACGGAAGCGTCGCTCTTCACCAACGTCGTCGCGGTCTACATGGACGTGATCCGCGACGAGGCGATCGTGGCGCTCAATCAGCAGAACGTGCATGTGCTGGACGTCAACCTGCGCGCCAGCCGCGATCGCTTCCAGGTCGGCGACCTGACCCGCACGGACGTCGCGCAATCCGAGGCGCGGCTCAGCCTTGCCCGGTCGCAGCTGGAATCGGCGAACGCCCAGCTGATCTCCAGCCGCGAGAATTACATCCGGATCGTCGGGACCGAACCGGGCGAGTTGCAGGACCCGCCGCCGCTACCGCATCTGCCCACCGATCCCGGCGCGGCGGTGACGAAGGCGCTGGCCGACAATCCCGCGCTCGCCGCCGCCGCCAAGCAGCGCGATGCGACGCGCTACGACGTCGGCGTGGCGCGTGCCGCGCGCTCGCCCCAGGTCAACGGCGTCGTCAGCGGGACCTATTCGACCTATCTCGGCACGCTGGGCGGCGGCTCGGTCGGGCAGAGCGGGACGGCGGGGGGACTGGGCCTGCAGCTCAACCTGCCGATCTTCCAGGGCGGCCGGATCGGCGCCCAGGTGCGCCAGGCGGAGGCGCTGCGCAGCCAGGCGATCGAGGCGGTGACCGACACCGAGCGCGGCGTGATCGCGCAGACCCGCTCCGCCTATGCGGTGTGGCGCTCCTCGCAGGAGGTGATCGCCTCGTCCGAGCAGGCGGTGAACGCCAACAAGCTGTCGCTGGAGGGCGTGCGCGCCGAGAACTCGGTGGGCACGCGCACGATCCTGGACATCCTCAACGCCGAACAGGAACTGCTCAACAGCCAGGTGACGCTGGTGACGGCGCGCCACGACGAATATGTCGCGGGCTTCGCGCTGCTCGCGGCGATGGGGGAAGCCGAGGCGCGCGACCTGGGGCTCGACGGCGGGCCGCTCTATGATCCGCTGTCCAACTACGACCGGGTGCGCCACAACATCAACGATCGTGGCGACGATCACGAGCCCGCGCCGGTCGCGACCCGCACGGTCGACAGCCCGGCGCAGAACGCGACGGTGGCGAAAACGGCCGATCCGCTGCTCGACACCCCGGTTGACAGCAACCCCAAACTGACGACAGGTGCCACCGCGACCGACCGCAAGTGAGCCGGCCGGCAGGGGATTGCGGATGGGTGATCTGAGCGCCGAGCCGTCGATGGAAGAGATCCTGTCCTCCATCAAGCGCATCATCGCCGAGGAAGGCGACGGCTCGCCGCAGCGCGGCCGCCGGCCATTGCGCACCACCGCGCCGCCGCTGGCGGCCACGGTCGACGAGGATGATGCCCACGACGAGGTGCTGGAGCTGAGCGATCCCATGCCCACCCCCCGATCCGACACTCACGAGCCCGTGCCGCGCGCCGCCGAGCCCTCGCGCGTCGCGCCCGCCCCGCAGCCCGCCGCCGGACCGTCGCCCGAGCCGCAGCGCGCGGCCGAGCCGATCGTCGGTCGCGAGGCCGCCGCCGCGAGCCGCGGCGCGCTGGAGGCGCTCAGCCGCGTGCTGGTCAAGCCCGAGCCGGGCAATGACGGCACCTTGGAGGGCATGGTCCGCGAGATGCTGCGGCCGATGCTGCGCGAGTGGCTGGACGCCAATCTGCCCGAGCTGGTGGAGACGCTGGTCAGCCGTGAGATCGCCCGGATCGTCGGCCAGGCGCGGTAACCCCAACCGGCGGGGCGCGGGACGCATGTTGCGTCGGCGCGCCTCGCTGCTCTAGCGTCGCGGCATGAAGCGCCTCCTTGCCGCGAGCCTGCTCGCTCTTGCCACCGCCTCGCCCGCCGGCGCACGCCAGCTCACCATCGACGACGTGACGTTGCTCAGCCGCGTCGGCGCGCCGACCGTCAGCAGGGACGGCCGCTGGCTCGCCTGGGCGCAGCGCGAGACCGATCTCGCCGCCGACAAGGGGCGCTACGATATCTGGCGCCTCGACCTGTCGCGGACGGGCGCGAAGCCGGAGAAGGTGCTGGGCGAACCGGACGTCAACGAGAACGACCCCCAGATCGTCGGCGACACGCTGTACTTCACGTCCGACAAGGGCGGCGAGGACGCGATCTGGGCGATCCCCGTCGCGGGCGGCGCGGCGCGCAAGCTGACGACGTTCAAGGGCGGCTTCGGCGGCTTCAAGGTCGCGCCGACCGGCGATCGCATCGTCGTCTGGGCCGATCGCAAGCCCGGCGCGCCGAGCCTAGCCCCGGCGCTGGCGAAGAAGGACCCGAACGCGGGCGCGGGCCGGGCGTACGACCAGCTGTTCGTGCGCCATTGGGACACATGGGCGGACGGCAACCGCTCGCAGCTGTTCGTGCTGCCGCTGACGGCCGACGGCGCGCCCGGCGACGGCGTCGCGATCGAGCACGGGCTGGTCGGCGACACGCCCTCCAAGCCGATGGGTGGGGGCGAGGAGGTGAGCTGGAGCGCCGATGGCCGCACGCTCTACTTCGCGCTGCGCGAGGCCGGGCGGATCGAGGCGCTCTCGACCAATCTCGACCTCTTCGCGGCGCCCGCGGACGGCTCGGCGGCGCCGACCGATCTCACCGCCGCCAACCGGGCGACCGATACCCTGCCGACCGTCTCGCCCGACGGACGCTGGCTGGCCTATGTGGCAATGAAGCGGCCCGGCTTCGAGGCGGACCGGCAGGTGCTCATGCTGCGCGACCTCGGCAGCGGCACGACGCGCGCGCTGACCGAGGGCTGGGATCGATCGGTCGGATCGATCTTCTGGTCGGCCGACAGCCGCAAGGTCTACGTCACTGCCGAGGACACGCAGGAAAACCCGCTCTGGACGGTCGACCTCGCCGGCGGCAGGCCCGCGCGGCTCACCGGGCAGGGCAACGTCGCCGCCGTCGCGGTCACGCCGAAGGGCGTCGTCTATGCGATGGACTCGCTCGCCGCGCCCGCCGATTACTGGAGCCTGGCGGGCAAGGGCCGCCCGGTGCGCCTGACCAGCGTCAATGCCGATCGGCTCGCCGGGATCGAGATGGGGACGGTGACGCGCTTTTCCTTCCCCGGCGCGAACGGCGATACGGTATGGGGCTATGCCGTCCGGCCATCGGGCGCGGCAGGCAAGGTGCCGGTCGCCTTCCTCGTCCATGGCGGCCCACAGGGCTCGTTCAACAACAGCTGGTCCTATCGCTGGAACCCGATGCTCTTCGCGGGCGCGGGTTATGGCGTGGTCGCGGTCGATTTCCATGGCTCGACCGGCTACGGCCAGGCCTTCACCGACGCGATCAGCAATGATTGGGGCGGCAAGCCTCTGGAGGACCTGCAGAAGGGGCTGAAGGCCGCGACCGACCGGTTCGCGTGGCTGGATGCCGACAATGCCTGCGCGCTCGGCGCCTCCTATGGCGGCTACATGATGAACTGGATCGAGGGCCGCTGGCCCGATCGGTTCAAGTGCATCGTCCAGCATGACGGTGTGTTCGACGCGCGCGCGATGGCGTACGAGACCGAGGAGCTGTGGTTCGACGAATGGGAGCATGGCGGCCACGCCTATTTCGAGGACCCGCAGGCGTTCGAGAAATGGAACCCCGTCAATTACGTCGCCGCGTGGCAGACGCCGATGCTGGTGGTGACGGGCGAGCGCGACTTCCGCATCCCCTATACGCAGGGGATCGCCGCCTTCACCGCGCTCCAGCGGCGCGGCGTGCCCTCGCGGCTGCTCGTCAATGCGGGCGAGAACCACTGGGTGCTCCACCCCAAGGAGAGCCGGCAATGGTATGCCGAGGTGCTCGGCTGGATGGACCGCTGGACGGGCAGGGCGCCGGCGGCAGACCTGCACGTCGCGCCGGACGCGACGACCGTGAAGTGAATCCTCCGTCACCCCGGGGTTGACCCGGCTCTTCGGCCGGGGTGACGAGGGTGGCGACGCTCGCTACAGCCCGCGCATGTCCGAGCTGCCCAAGACCTTCGACCCCGCCACGATCGAGGCGCGCTGGTATGCGCATTGGGAGGAGAATGGCCTGTTCCGCCCCGAGCGGCCGGGCGCGGAGCCGTGGACGATCGTCAACCCGCCGCCCAACGTCACGGGCTCGCTGCATATCGGCCATGCGCTCGACAACACGCTGCAGGACGTCCTGACGCGCCACGCCCGGCTCAAGGGCAAGGACGCGCTGTGGGTGGTCGGCACCGATCATGCCGGCATCGCCACGCAGATGGT
>NZ_CAXUEK010000062.1:0-16053 GCF_964250165.1 uncultured Sphingomonas sp.
TCGGCTCGCTCATCTGGTCGTAGACCTTGCGCAGCGCCGGCGCCATCTTGTTGCACAGCGTGCCCGCGACGATCATCACGTCCGACTGGCGGGGCGAGGCGCGCGGCGCGGCGCCGAACCGCTCCAGATCATAGCGCGGCATGTTGACGTGGATCATCTCCACCGCGCAGCAGGCAAGGCCGAACGTCATCCACCACAGCGAGCCGGTGCGCGCCCACTGGAACAGGTCCTCCGCCGACGTGACCAGAAAGCCCTTGTCGGTCAGCTCGCCGTTGAGTCCGTCGAAGAAGCCGGCGTCGGGCGGCGTCACCGCGACGCCCCCATCGGGGCGCGGCTGCAGCTCCACCGGGCCGGCGTGCCCTACCAAAGATGGCGTCATTCCCAATCCAGCGCCCCCTTCTTCCACGCATAGACAAGGCCCAGCGCCAGCTCGGCGATGAACAGCATCATCGCGAACCACGCCGTCCAGCCCAGCGTGAACACGCTCACCGCCCAGGGATAGAGGAATGCCGCCTCCAGATCGAAGACGATGAACAGGATCGCGACCAGATAGAAACGCACGTCGAACTGGCTGCGCGGGTCCTCGAACGCCGGAAAGCCGCACTCATACTCGCTGAGCTTCTCCGGCGTCGGCTTGTGCGCGCCGGTCAGCCGGGCGACCGCCATGGGCAGGAACACGAACGCGCTCGACAGCACGATCGCGACGCCCAGGAAGAGCAGGATGGGAAGATATTGCGACAGGTCGACCATGGTTACCGCACGTGCGAACGAATGCCCGGGATCTAGGCTCCGGTCGGAGGCGGAGCAAGGCCGCGAGAGGGTGAGAATGACTCGCAGGTGATGGGAAGGCAATCTTCGTCACCCCGGCCCCGTGCCGCGGTCCACCATGGGTCTGCCCGAACGCACGGTCACGGCGTGAGCACGTCAGGGCAGCCCGGACATGGATGCCGGCACAAGGCCGGCATGACGAGCCCGCGCCCGCGTTATCTCAGCGCCCCCGCCACCAGCTTGTGCAGCTTGGAATGCAGCCCGTCGTTCGCCGCGAGGAACTCGTTGCGCTCCATCGCCTTGTCGCCACCACGAAAGTCGGTGACGTAGCCACCGGCCTCGCGCACCAGCAGCAGGCCCGCCGCCACATCCCAGGGCTGGAGATCGGACTCCCAGAAGCCGTCATACCGCCCCGCCGCGACCCAGGCGAGATCGAGCGCGGCCGACCCGAGCCGGCGGATGCCCGCCACCTGCGGCGCCACCGCGCCGAAGATGCGGCTCCATTGCGCGAAGTCGCCATGACCCAGGAACGGGATGCCCGTCGCGATCAGCGCGTCCGCCAGGTCGCGGCGCGACGACACGCGCAGCCGCTGGTCGGTCAGCCAGGCGCCGCGCCCCTTCTCGGCCCAGAAGCTCTCGTCGGTCAGCGGCTGATAGACCAGCGCGGTGGTGATCTCGCGCTTGCCGCTCGGCAGCAGCTCCTCGACCGCGATCGAGATGGCGAAGTGCGGAATGCCGTGCAGGAAGTTGCTGGTGCCGTCGAGCGGGTCGACGATGAACCGCGGCTTGGCCGGATCGCCGGCGATCTCGCCGCGCTCCTCCATCAGGAAGCCCCAGTCGGGCCGCCCCCTGCTGAGTTCCTCGTACAGCGTCTGCTCGGCGCGCTGGTCGGCCATCGACACGAAGTCGGCCGGCCCCTTGCGGCTGACCTGGAGCTGCTGGACCTCGTTGAAATCGCGCCGCAACCGCGGCCCCGCCTTGCGCGCGGCGCGCTCCATGACGGTGAGAAGGCCGGAATGGGATGGCATGATTGTTACTCCGTCCCTCTCCCTCCAGGGCAGAGGGACAGACCGCGAAGCGGTCAGGGAGAGGGTATGTGATGGCAGGCCAGTCCCTCTCCCGGCTCGCTGCGCTCGCCTGCCCTCTCCCCTTGAGGGAGAGGGCGATCAGGTTCAGTCGGCTCGCCTGACATAGGTCTGCTCGTACACGTCCACCACGATCCGCGTCCCCGCGCCGATATGCGGCGGCACCATCACGCGCACGCCATTGTCCAGGATCGCGGGCTTGTAGCTGGACGAGGCGGTCTGCCCCTTCACCACCGCGTCGGCCTCCACGATCATCGCCTCGATCGTGCTCGGCAGCTCGACCGAGATCGGGCGCTCGTCATACAGCTCCAGCACCACGTCCATGCCGTCCTGGAGGAAGGCCGCGGCATCGCCCAGGATGCCCGCATCGAGCGTGATCTGCTCGTAATTGTCCTTGTCCATGAAGGTCAGCGCCTCGCCGTCCTTGAACAGGAACTGGAAATCCTTGGTGTCGAGCCGCACCCGCTCCACCGTCTCGGCCGAGCGGAAACGGACGTTGTTCTTGCGCCCGTCGATCAGGTTCTTGAGCTCCACCTGCATATAGGCGCCGCCCTTGCCGGGCTGGGTGTGCTGGATCTTCACGGCGCGCCAGATGCCGCCTTCATATTCGATGATGTTGCCGGGACGGATGTCCACGCCGCTGATCTTCATGGAAACGCCTGTGAGAAAGGGATGAGCGGCCCTAGCGCCCGCCGGGCTGATTGCCAACCTGACCCCGTCATGCCGGCCCCGTGCCGGCATCCACGCTCGGCTCGCCCCACCGGTATAGTGCAACGCGACATCGTCGGGATGTCCCGAGGTGGATCCCGGCACAGGGCCGGGATGACGCGCCGTCACCCGGCCGGCGCCTTCACCGTCGACCCGCGATAGATCTCGTCGATCGCGGCGCCCAGCGTCCGGTCGAACGTCGCGTCGTCCATCTCGTGCCGGAGGTCCGCCAGCAGCGCGCGGGAGAAGCTGGCGATCATGCCGTGGTTCCTGGCCAGCGCCGCGCTCGCCTCGGCGCGACCGAAGCCGCCCGACAGCGCGACCACGCGCGCGACGCGGTGATGGCCGGCCAGCTCGGCATACAGGTCCGCCTCGACGGGGATCGAGAGCTTGAGCATCACGCGGCGATCGCCCGTCAAGGTGTCGAGACGCCTGGCGATCTCCTCCTTCAGGATCATCTCGGCCTGCGCGCGCTCGGGGCTCTTGATGAGCACTTCCGGCTCCAGGATCGGCATCAGCCCGGCCGCGATCACCTGCTCGGCCACCGCGAACTGCTGTTCGACGATGCCTGCGATGCCGCTGCGCGACGCGAGCCGGATGGTGGAGCGCTCCTTGGTGCCGAACACGCCCAGGCCCTTGGCGCGGGCGAGCAGCGCGTCGAGGCCGGGCATCGGCTTCATCAGCTGGACGCCGTCGGCCTCGCCCTCCAGTCCCTTGTCGATCTTGAGGAACGGCACCACGCCGCGCCGCCACAGCGCGCTCGGCACGGGGACGCCGTCCGCGTCGCCGTCCATCGTCTTCTCGAACAGGATGGCGGCCAGCACCTTGTCGCCGCCGAACGACGGCGCGGTGATGATGCGGACGCGCATCTGGTGGATCAGTCCGAACATCTCGTCGTCGCTCGACCAGGAGCCGTCCGGCACGCCATAGGCCTTGAGCGCGCCGGGAGTGGACCCGCCGCTCTGGTCGAGCGCGGCGATGAACCCCGCCCCGCTCACCATCTGCGCCATCATCACCGCATGTACGTCCGCCATCTGATCCCTTTCGTCGTCGGTAGCCGTCACCCCGGCCTTGAGCCGGGGTCCCGCTTCTTCTACCCGGCTAAGAAAGGCAGCGGGACCGCGGGTCAAGCCCGGGGCGACGAGGGAAAGATGACATGGTCGAGCGGACCGAAGCACCCGACCCGCGCTGGACGGCGGTGGACCACTATATCGCCGACCAGCTGCTCGGGGACGAGCCGGCTTTGGCAGGCGCGCTCCGGGCCAATGCCTCAGCGGGCCTGCCCGACATCGACGTCGCGCCGGCGCAGGGACGCATGTTGCACCTGTTCGTCCGCATGACACGTGCCCGGCGCGTGCTGGAGATCGGCACGCTGGGCGGCTATTCGGCGATCGAGCTCGCCCGCGCGCTGCCCGAAGGCGGCCGGCTGGTGACGCTGGAGGTCGACCCGCACCACGCCGCGACCGCGCAGGCGAACATCGCGCGCGCGGGGCTGGGCGATCGCGTCGAGGTGCGCGTCGGCCCCGCCGCCGACACGCTGCGCGCGCTCGACGGCCCGTTCGACCTGATCTTCATCGACGCCGACAAGCCGTCGAACGTCACCTACCTGCGCGAGGCGCTGCGCCTCTCCCGCCCGGGCACGACGATCGTCGTCGACAATGTGATCCGCGAGGGCGGCGTGCTCGACGCCGACAGCGGCGACGACCGCATCCGCGGCACCCGCGCGCTGTTCGACGCGGTCGCCGCCGAGCCGCGCCTGACCGCCACCGCCATCCAGACCGTCGGCGTCAAGAAGTGGGACGGCTTCCTGCTCGCGGTCATGGCGGGATGAGGCTGTCCTACATGGATCGATGGTGGCAGCAGCGGGGAACAATGACCTGCCCGTCCGTCACCATCGGCGACCATCACGGTCATGCGTCGCGCCCATGCCTCAATTCAGCCTCGACTGCCGATGAGCGCGGCGGACGATCCGCTCCGCCCGCTCGACGCCAGCTTCAGGGCGAGCCCGGCGATCTATCGCAATGCGTTTGACCCTGAAGATATATTGAAGATCAGCCGCGCATGACCCTTCCCGACGATCCGCTCGGCCCGCTCGACCCCGATTTCGCCGCCGCGTTCCGGCGCAACGATCGGCGGCCGCCGTGCCAGCTCTATCTGATCTCGCCGCTCGACGTGGCGGGGCCGTTCCCCGATCGGCTCGCTCGCGCGCTCGATGCGGGGCCGGTCGCCGCCTTCCAGTTCCGCGTCAAGGACGTCGATCAGCACGAGGCCGCGCGCCTCGCCGAACCGCTCCAGCGGCTGTGCGCCGACCGCGACGTCGCGTTCATCGTCAACGACTCGATCGCGCTGGCGAAGCGCCTCGGCGCGGACGGCGTCCACCTGGGCCAGACGGACGGCGATCCGCGCGACGCGCGCGCCGCGCTCGGGCCGGGCGCGCAGATCGGCGTGACCTGCCACGACAGCCGCCACCTCGCGATGAATGCGGGCGAAGCGGGCGCGGATTACGTCGCGTTCGGCAGCTTCTATCCGACGACGACGAAGGAGGTCCGGCACCGCCCCGATCTCTCGATCCTCGGCTGGTGGAGCACGATGTTCGAGCTCCCCGCCGTCGCGATCGGCGGCATCACGCCGGCCAACGCCGCCCCGCTGGTCGCCGCGGGCGCCGACTTCCTGGCCGTCTCCGCCGGGGTCTGGACGCATCCGCTCGGCGAGGCGGCGGCGGTGCGCGCCTTTCAGGAGGTGCTGACCGGCTGAATCGCATGGGAGCCAACCTGCCGCCTCACCCGTTACGGCGGCAGCGTATCTGTCGAAAAGGATAGAACATGACGAAGGGGTTGCGGGCGAGTGTCGCCGTCGGGTTGGCGCTATCGGGCGCGGTGGCGGTGGCCGCCCCGACGCCGAAGCCGAAGCCGACGCCCTCTTCTGCTCCCGGCAAGCCTTCGCTCGACCGGTCGACGCTGCATGTCCAGGTGATCCTAGACCATCTCGGCTTCTCGCCGGGCATCCTCGATGGGCGTCCCGGTCTCTCGCTGACCGCGGCGCTCAAGGGTTTCCAGGAGAGCCGCGGCCTGCCCGTCACCGGCCAGATCGATGCGGCGACGCTGCAGGCGCTGCATCCCTATCGCGCCTGGCGGCCGGTCAAGACGCTGGCGCTGTCCGCCGACGCGCTCGCGGGCCCGTTCGTCAATCCGATCCCGCATGACGAGGACCAGCAGGCCAAGCTGCCGTCGCTCGGCTACCGCAACAGGCTGGAGAAGCTGGCGGAGATGTTTCACACCACGCCCGCGGTGCTGATCGAACTGAACAGCCCGCAGACCCGGCTCGCGCCGGGGGTGAAGGTCAACTTCCCCAACGCGTTGCCGACCAGCCGAGCCTATGATCCCAAGCTGCCCGATCACTGGCGCCAGACGCTGTTGATGCTGAACGTCGACGCCAACGAGCCCAAGGCGGCGAAGATCGTGGTCGACAAGTCCGACAGCGTGCTGCGCGTGCTGGACGCCAACGACCGGCTGGTGGCGCAGTTTCAGGTCACCACCGGCTCCGAGCACGACCCGCTGCCGCTCGGCACGCACAAGGTGACCAATTACGACTACAATCCCAAGTTCCGCTTCAACCCGGCGCTGTTCTGGGACGCGAAATCGACCGACCAGAAGGCGATGCTGCCGCCCGGGCCGAACGGGCCGGTGGGAGTCGTCTGGATGGACCTCAACATCCCGCATTACGGGATCCACGGCACGCCCGAGCCGCAATATATCGGCCGCACCGAGAGCCATGGCTGCGTGCGGATGACCAACTGGAACGCGGCGCGGCTGACGCTGATGATGAAGCCCGGCATCCCGGTGGTCTTCCAGGAATAGCGCATGACGCGGGTCGGCTGGGTCGTCCTCGCGCTGATCCTGCTCGCGGCGGGCATCTTCGCCTCGCTGCTCCGCGTCGGCGGCACGGCACCTGCCCCCGCCCCCCGCCCGGCGCCCCCACCGGGGCTGATCGTGCCGGTAGCCGGTGTCGACCGGGCGCAGCTGACCGACACCTGGGGGCAGGCGCGCAGCGAAGGCCGCGAGCATCACGGCACCGACATCGTCGCGCCAAGCCGCACGCCGGTGCTGGCGGCGGCCGCGGGCACGGTGGAAAAGCTGTTCGAGAGCGGGCGCGGCGGCACCGCGCTGTACGAGCGTTCGCCCGACCGGCGCTGGACCTTCTATTACGCCCACCTCGCGGGCTACGCGCCCGGCCTGCGCGAAGGCGAGCCGGTCCGCGCCGGTCAGCTGCTCGGCTATGTCGGCGACACCGGTGACGCCGGGGCGGGCAACTTCCACCTCCACTTCGGCCTCACCCGCACCACGCCCGACCAGCACTGGTATCAGGGCGACGACGTCAACGCGTTCCCGTTCCTCCGCACCGGTCAGGCGCTACCCTGACGCGAGCGCCGCCACGCCGGGCAGCTCGCGGCCTTCCATCCATTCCAGGAACGCGCCGCCCGCGGTCGAGACGAAGGTGAAATCGTCCGCAACGCCTGCCTGGTTGAGCGCGGCCACCGTGTCGCCGCCGCCGGCGACCGAGGTGAGCCCGCCCTCCTTGGTCAGCGCCGCCGCCGTCCGGGCGAGCGCCACCGTCGCCGCATCGAAGGGTGGCGTCTCGAACGCGCCGAGCGGGCCGTTCCACACCAGCGTGCGGCAGGTCTTGAGCACATCGCCCAGCGCCTCGACGGCGGCCGGGCCGACGTCCAGGATCATCTCGTCGGCGGCGACCTCGTGCACGTTGACCGTGCGCGTCGGCGGATTCGCCCGGAACTCGGTCGCGACCACCACGTCATAGGGCAGGTGGACGGTGCAGCCGGCCCGGTCGGCGGCGGCCATGATCTCCTCCGCCGTGCCGGCCAGGTCATGCTCGCACAGCGACTTGCCGACGCCGACGCCGCGCGCCGCCAGGAACGTATTGGCCATGCCGCCGCCGATGATGAGGTGATCGACCCGGCCGACCAGATGTTTCAGCACGTCCAGCTTGGTCGAGACCTTCGCCCCGCCCACCACTGCGGCGACCGGATGCTCGGGATCGCCCAGCGCCTTTTCCAGCGCGTCCAGCTCCGCCTCCATCGCCCGGCCGGCAAAGGCGGGCAGCCGATGCGCCAATCCCTCCGTAGAGGCATGTGCCCGGTGCGCCGCCGAGAAGGCGTCGTTGACGTAGAGATCGCCGAGCGCGGCGAAGCGCTCCACCACCGCGGGATCGTTCTTCTCCTCGCCACCGAAGAAGCGGGTATTTTCCAGCACCGCGATATCGCCGGGCAAGAGCGTCGCGACGGCCGCGGTGTCACCCTCCCAATCGATATACCGCACGGGCCGACCGAGCACCTGCGCGTAGGGCCGGACGATCTGCGCCAGCGACATGCCCGGGCTCGGCACGCCGTCGGGCCGACCGAAATGGGCGAGCACCAGCACGATCGCGTCGCGGTCGGCGAGCTCGGTCACGGTGGCCAGCGTCGCGCGCAGGCGGGTGTCGTCGGTCACCTGACCGTCGGCCATCGGCACGTTCAGGTCCTCGCGCACCAGCACGCGCTTGCCCGAGACCTCGCCTATGTCGTCCAGCGTCTTGAACCCGCGCACCATGCCGCTCTCCATCCGTGGCCGGGCGTTACCGGGCGGTCGGCATCAGGCCAACCCCTCCAGCCGGATCACGTCGCCGACCAGCACGGTCCCGCCCTGGCGCACGCGGCTGCACACGCCGCCGCGCCAGTCGACCAGCAGCGCCTCGAACAGGCCGGGCGCCAGCACCTCCATCCGCTCGCATGGATGGGTGAAGCGCGTCACCTCCAGCACCACGTCGCGACCGAGCCTGAGCAGCACACCGGGCACCTGCGGCAGGTCGAAGCCATCCACCGCCACGTTGCAGCGACGCTCCCACCAGGGCAGCTCCACGCCGACCTGGGCGCAGGCGTCAGCCCAATCGCTCCGCTCCATCAGCGTCACCTGGCGCTTGCCTGTGCCGTTGGGCTTGCGCTGGCCGCGATGGTCGCCGGTGATGCCGCCGGCCTCGGTGATCTCGGCCCGCTCCAGCACCTCCATCGGCGCCTTGCGATAGGCCTTGCGCGCCAGCCCGGCGATCACCCCGATATCGACGGTGGCGGCCGGGCTGAGGCCGGTAAGCGGCTGATCGGTCATGCGGAGGCTCCGCCGCGGCGACACCCCCCGTCCCGCCGACGCCCACGGTTATTGCAGTGCAACGATTGCTTCGCAACCCGCTTCGGCGCGCGCTCGCCTCAGATCAACGCGGCCATCGCGGTCGCGGTGTCGACCATCCGATTCGAGAACCCCCACTCATTGTCGTACCAGCTGACGACGCGCACCAGCTTGCCGTCGATCACCGCCGTTTCCAGGCTGTCGACGGTCGACGAGGCGGGCGTGTGGACGATGTCGATCGACACCAGCGGCTCGTCGGACCAGGCGAGCACGCCCTTCATCGGCCCCTCGGCGGCGTCCTTCAGCAGCTGGTTGACCTCTTCGCGGGTGGTGTCGCGCCTGGGCGTGAAGGTCAGGTCGACCAGGCTGCCGTCGGGCACCGGCACGCGCACCGCCGAGCCGTCGAGCTTGCCCTTCAGCTCCGGCAGCACCTCGCCCACCGCGCGGGCGGCGCCGGTGGTGGTCGGGATGATGCTCATTGCGGCGGCGCGGGCGCGACGCAGGTCGGGGTGAATCTGGTCCAGGATCTTCTGGTCGTTGGTATAGGCGTGGATGGTGGTCATCAGCCCGCGCTCGATGCCCATCGCGTCGTTCAGCACCTTGGCGACCGGCGCCAGGCAGTTGGTGGTGCAGCTGGCGTTGGAGACGATGTGGTGATCCGCCGTCAGTCGGTCGTGGTTGACGCCATAGACCACGGTCAGGTCGACGCCCTTGGCGGGGGCCGAGATCAGCACCTTCCTCGCACCCGCGTCGAGGTGCTTCTGCGCGCTGTCGCGATCGGTGAAGAAGCCGGTGCATTCCAGCACGAGGTCGATGCCCAGCTCGCCATGCGGCAGCCTGGCGGGATCGCGCTCGGCGGTGACGCGGATATGCCTGCCGTCGACCACCAGATCCTGGCCCTCGGCGTGGACGTCGCCTGGGTATCTACCGTGGACGCTGTCGCGGCTGAACAGCCAGGCGTTGCTCCTGGCGTCGGCCAGGTCGTTGATCGCGACCAGCTCCAGCGCGTCCCCGCCACTCTCCAGCATCGCTCGCGCGACGAGGCGGCCGATGCGCCCGAAGCCGTTGATCGCCACCTTTACCGCCATGTCCAAACTCCTGCGTGGGATGGGAGGGGCGGCCCGCTGCGTGAGGTCGGCCGCCCCCGTCCGAATGGCGGCGCCCATGCGGGGCCGCGCCCGTCACTGTCAACCGGACGCCGTCCCGGAATGGGCTTGCCGCTCCCGCCCTGCCCGCTTATCCGCCACCACCTATGGCCGAGCCCGCAGCCACTGGTGTCTCCAGCGCCGACCGCATCGACACCGCGCTCGCCCGCATCGAGGCGGCGATCACGGCGCGCGCCGACGAGGCGGAGGCGATCGCCCGACGACATGCCGCGCTGAAGGCGCGGATGGCGGAAGCGGTCGCCGCGCTCGACGACGTCATCGCCAGGACGCCTGAGGGCTGATGGCGCAGGTGCAGCTCTCGATCGGTGGCCGCGCCATGGCCGTGGCCTGCCGCGACGGCGAGGAGGGCCGCGTGCGCCTGCTCGGCCGGATGCTGGACGAGCGCTGGCCAGCAGCCGAGCGTGCGGCGGGCGGGGTCGCCGACCGCGCGATGTTCTTCCTCGCGCTGATGCTCGCCGACGACCTGGACGAGGCGGAGCACCGCCCGCCGGCGGGCGCGGCGGTCAGCGAGACCGCGGTGGTGCGGATCGCCGAGCGGCTGGAGAGGCTCGCCGACGCCCTTGAGCAAACGCCGCCCAGCGCCTAGATAGCAAGGCGGCGGGTACTGCCCGGTACGAGCCTTTTTATCCCTGAGGCTATTCATCATCCATTGGGGGCTGTCCCTGCGCAGATCCTGGTCTGACGTACATGGTCCCCACCTGACGTACCGTGCGTCAGTGGATATACCGGTCAACGGCCATGGCGGTCCCGCCACCGCACCGCGCGCATGTCGATAGCGTTGCTGCCGACGAGACGCGCCAGCGCCGCCGGCGGCTCGCGCCAGCGAACCCGTCCGACGACCTGGGCTTTGCCCAGGTCGGTCTGTCCCGAGCGCCTGCCTTGGCAGGCCGTCGAAAGGCGGCTTCGCTGCGAGGCAAGCTCGTGCTGACGGACAAACCCGTGATGCGCGCCCGCCTGCGCGCCGTCCGGGACGCGGCCATCGGCCCACCCATCCCGCCGCCGCCGCAATTCGTCGAACGCCTGCGTCCCGGACTGGTGGTGGCGAGCTACGTTCCCGTCGGGGGCGAGGCGGATCCGGCATCGTTCGTCGCCGCCGCGCTGGCGGCGGGCGGCCGGATCGCGCTACCCCATGTCGTCGATCGCGCGACGCCGCTGCGCTTCCTCGCCTGGGCGGGAGACGCGGCGCTGCTGCCGGGACCGTTCGGCCTGCGCCAGCCCGCGCCCGACCTGCCGCCGCTGACGCCCGACATCATCCTGACGCCGCTGGTCGGCTTCGACCGGCGCGGCAACCGGCTGGGTCAGGGCGCGGCGCATTACGACCGCGCCTTCGCATCGCATCCCGATGCCTGGCGGGTCGGGATCGCCTGGGCGGCCCAGGAGGTTGAGAAGCTGAAGACGGACCCGTGGGACATCCCGCTCCACGCGGTCGCCACCGAACAGGAATGGATCGAGCCATGACGCCCTCCTGGCGCAAACCCTTCGGCGTGCTGGCCATCCTGGCGCTGATTGTAATCTGGTCGGTGCTGATCGCCAGCCTGTCGGGGACGGTCGGCGGCTGGGCGTGGCCGCTGCAGCTGGCATTTTATGTCTTTACGGGGATCGTGTGGATCGCGCCGTTGAAGCCGGTGCTGCGGTGGATGGAAGCGGGTAGCCGGGTTGAATGAACGCGCCGCGGGCAAAGCCCGCGTCGTCGGTCGTCGGCAGGCCGACGCCGGCCGCGCTTGCGCGTTGCAGAAATTGCTTCGCTATTTCTGTGCTCGCTGCGCGGTGGCGCGAGTGACGGGGCTCGAACCCGCGACCTCCGGCGTGACAGGCCGGCGCTCTAACCAACTGAGCTACACCCGCATCGCTGCGTGAGGCGGGCCGGTTAGGCGAGGGTCCCAGACCTGTCAACCGCGCTGTCCGCTGCCGGCCCGTCGCCGCGCCCCGGCCGCCGCCGGCGCTCGCCGCGCGATTTCACCAGCGCGCCCTGCTCGAACAGGAAGCCGGCGATGTCCGGCTTGCCCGCCGCGCCGAGCACCGTCTGCCCGATGATGAGCAGCGGCACCGCCAGCAGCGCCCCTGGCGTGCCCCACACCCACGTCCAGAAGCTGAGCGAGATGAGGATCATCAGCGGGCTGATCGTCAGGCGGTGGCCGACGATGGTCGGCGTCACCACGTTCGCCTCGATCAGGTGGCAACCGATCATGATCGCCGGCGGCACCAGCGCGGTCCAGATGTCGGCGAAGAGCATCAGCCCGCCCACCGCCATCAGGAGCGCGGCGATGATCGGCCCGAAATACGGGACATAGTTGAGCAGCGTCACCAAGCCGCCCCACATCAGCGGATACGGCATGCCGAACAGCCACAGGGCGCCCGCGACGATCAGCCCCAGCGCGATATTGATGAGCGTGATCGTGCCGAGATAGGCCGACACGTCGTCCACCACGTCCTGAATCACGCGCGCGGTCGCCATCGCGCCGTCGAAGCTGGCGCGCTCGGTGATGGTGCGGCGGCGAATGCCCGTCCAGCCGGACAGGAAGAAGAACACGACCAGGACGCCGAACAGGACCTGCACGATCACCGCCGGCGCGCTGGTCGCGGCGAGCTCCAGGATCGAGCTCGGCGGGGCGGAGACGGTGCGGGCGGCGCGGATCGGCGTGGAGGCGATCTGGTGGAAGAAGCGGTTCACCGACCGCTCCAGGCTCGAATACAGCTCCAGCAGCGGCGCCAGATTGTGCTGGATGCGCCCCAGCCGGCGGGGCAGCAGCTGGAAGAAGTCGCTGGCCGGCACGACGATCGCCGCCACCGCGATGTTGGCGATCGTCAGGAACAGGAGCACGCAGAACAGCGCGGCGAGCGGCGACGGGACGCGCTGACGCTCCAGCCATTCGAGCAGCGGCACCAGCGCGATCGCGATCACCAGCGCGACGGTGAGCGGCAGGAAGAACGTCGCGCCGAGCTGCAGCGCGAATGGCAGGCCGAGCACGAGGCCGATGCCCGCGATCAGCGTCAGCGCGGCGAGTAGCCGGTCGCGTCGCTCGATGAGCGCCGCGGGCTCGTCCGGCAAGAGCGGCACGGCGCGCTGGATAGGGCGGTCCTGATCGGCCACGCGCCGACCCTACCCCCCTTGCCAGCGGCGCGAAAGCGGGCATCGGTGTCGACAAGGAGAGAATGATGGCCGACCACCTGCTGGTGATCGACGAGGGCACCACCTCGACGCGCGCGATGCTGTTCACCGCCGATGGGACATGCGTCGCCAGCCAGGCGGCGGAGCTGACGCAGGGCTACCCGCGCCCCGGCTGGGTGGAGCATGACGCGGCCGAGATCTGGCGAGAGAGCGCGCGCTGCGCGGCCGCGATGACGGAGCGCGCCGGCGGGCCGGACCGGATCGCCGCGATCGGGCTCACCAACCAGCGCGAGACAGTAGTGTTCTGGGACAGGCAGACCGGCGAGCCGCTCGGCCCCGCGATCGTCTGGCAGGACCGGCGCACCGCCGACATCACCCGCAAGCTGCGCGAGGACGGGCATGAGCAGGCGGTGCAACGGCGCACCGGCCTGCTCCTCGACCCCTATTTCTCCGGCTCGAAGATCGGCTGGGCGATGCGCGAATGGCCCGAGCTGACGGCGGCCGGCGACCGGCTCGCCGTCGGCACGGTCGACAGCTGGCTCGCCTGGAAACTGACCGGGGCGCACGTCACCGACGCCACCAACGCCAGCCGCACCGCATTGATGGCGCTGGACGGCGGCTGGGACGACGGGCTCGCCGAGCTGTTCGGCGCGCCGCGCCGGGCGCTGCCCGAGATCGTCGACTGCGCGGGCGCGATCGGCGAGACGACGCTGTTCGGCGGGCGCATCCCCGTCACCGGCATGGCGGGCGATCAGCAGGCGGCGGCGATCGGCCAGGCGTGCCTCAACCACGGCGACACCAAGGCCACGTTCGGGACGGGCGCGTTCATCCTGACGCATACCGGCGAGACGGCCCCGACCTCGGACCACCGGCTGCTGGGCACCGTCGCCTGGCAGCTCGGCGGCATCCGCGCCTATGCCCTGGAGGGATCGGTGTTCGTCGCGGGCAGCCTGGTCAAATGGCTGCGCGACACGCTGGGGCTGATCGGCGATGCGGGCGAGACGGCGGCGCTGGCGGCGAGTGTCGCGGACAATGGCGGCGTCTATCTGGTGCCCGCGTTGTCGGGGCTGGGCGCGCCGTGGTGGGAGCCCGAGGCGCGCGGCGCGCTGACCGGCCTCAGCTTCGCCACCACCCGCGCGCATGTCGTCCGCGCCGGGCTGGAGGCGATGGCGTATCAGGCGCACGACCTCAAGGAGGCGTTCGCGGCGGACGGCGCCGACTGGTCGCGCCTCAGGATCGACGGCGGCATGGTCGCCAACGACTGGATGGCGCAGGACCTCGCCGACATGCTCGGCCTGACGGTGGAGCGGCCACGCTTCGCCGAGACGACGGCGCTCGGCGCGGCGATGCTGGCGGGCGTCGGCGCGGGCCTGTTCCGCGACCTCGCCGAGGCGAGCGCGATGCGCGGCGAGGTGGAACCGTTCGCGCCGACGCTGGACGATGCCGCGCGCACGCAACGGCTGGCGGGATGGAAGAAGGCGGTGGAGCGGGTGGTGAGCTCGTGAGGGGGGCCACGCGGTCGATCGCTTATGCCGGCGTTTGATCCAGCCGCTACGAAGCTCTGAGCTACCTCATGGCTTCAAACCAGCTGGATCAGACTCGAGGCGAGAGGATCACGCCCTCGTTCGGCCGAAGCTGGTCTGCGCCGTCCTCGCCGATCGTTGACAGCAGGACGGTCCCGCGGAACGGCAGCGGGCGCGCCTGCGCCGTCAGGTTGAGCGCCACGCTCAGCCGCTCGCCGCCCTCGCGCCGTTCATAGGCGATCACGCCGTCCGCCGCCTCGACCAGCGTCATCTCGCCGAGCGCCAGCGCCGGGTATTCGCGCCGCAGCCGCAGCAGGGCCTGGTAGAGGCGCAGCATCGAGCCCGCATCCGCCGTCTGGGTCGCGACGTTGCGGGCGGGCCAATCGTCGGGCAGCGGCAGCCACGTCGCGGTGGCCGAGGAGAAGCCCGCCTGCGGGCTCGTGTCCCACGGCATCGGCGTGCGCGAGCGGTCCCGGCCCAGCCCCAGCCCCGGCTCGCGCAGCTCGCGGGGATCGCGGATGCGGTCGGGCGGGATCGTCACCTCGCCGATGCCGAGTTCGTCACCCTGATACAGGGTGGGCGTGCCCCGCAGCGTGAGGAGCAGCATCGCGGCGACGCGCGCCTGCGCCTCGCCGACGCGCGCGGCGATTCGCGCGGCGTCGTGGCTGCCGATCACCCAGTTTGGCCAGCCCCAATCGGGGATGGAGGCGAGATAGTCGCCGATTACCCGCTTGAGCACGGCCGCGTTCCAGGGGCTCTCGATCAGCGAGAAGTTAAACGGCAGGTGGACTTGCGGACGCTCCGGCGTCCCGAACCAGCGGGCGAGGCGGTCGTTCGGCAGGAAGATCTCGCCGATCAGCACGCGCTTCCGGCCGGTTCTGGCGCCATAACCGTCCACCAGTGCGCGCAGGTCGGCCGCGATCGCATGCGCCTCGGGCTGATCGGTCGAATGGTGCTGGAGGACGCGGTCGCGCTCGCCGAGATGGGGGCCCCAGGCCGGGTTGGGCGGATTGTCCGGGAAATCCGCCGCCTTCACGATATGCCACAGCACGTCGATGCGGAAGCCGTCGACGCCGCGATCCAGCCAGAAGCGCAGCACGTCGGTCATCGCCGCGCGCAGCTCCGGGTTGCGCCAGTTCAGGTCCGGCTGCTGTTTGAGGAACGCGTGCAGGTAATATTGCCCGGTCGCCGCGTCCCATTCCCACGAGGAGCCGCCGAAGTCGCTGGTCCAGTTGTTGGGCGGCCCCCGAGACTCGCCGGCGCCGGGCGCGGGATCGCGCCAGATATACCAGTCGCGCTTCGGATTGGTGCGCGACGAACGGCTTTCGACGAACCAGGGATGCTGGTCCGAGCTGTGGTTGGGGACGAAATCGAGCAGCAGCCTCAGTCCGCGCGCGTGCGCTGCCGCGAGCAGCCGGTCGAAATCGGCGAGCGTGCCAAACACCGGCGCGACACCGGTATAATCGGCCACGTCATAGCCGAAATCGGCCATCGGCGACGGGAAGATCGGCGACAGCCACA
>NZ_CAXUEK010000063.1:0-15859 GCF_964250165.1 uncultured Sphingomonas sp.
CGTCAAACTCGCCAGCATCATGCTATGGCTCAAATGATTAAATCATCCCTACAGCAGAAATTTTCGGCCTGCGCTAGGCCCCCCTCTGCGGTCGCTTCGAACATCTGCGCGCAAAATCGCCGCGGGTCTCGTTCCGCTGTTCGGAGGCAAAAACGTCCCTAAAATACGGGAAAAAGATCACTGATCCGCGAGCAGCGAAACCGTGACCTAAGTGTCCGTCACCACGCCGCTTTCTCGGGCAGACCCCCTGGAAAGCGACCATTCCAAGCAAGGCAGCGAAGATCAGGGATCGTCACCGCGCCTCCGTCGGCGCGTTTGCCAGAACGGTACTGGGCACAGGGTCGGCGGAGAATGGGGTCCTGAGATGGCACTGCTGTACGCGGCTATCCTCCTCTCCAGTATCGATCAGAACGCGTTGCCGCGCGGAAACGCGCCGTTTCAGCGATGCTGACCGACAGTTCGGAACGCAAGGCAGACTAGGTGGCGGACCGGCGATGCTTCCGAATCTTTGATACGGAAATGCATCATTTCCGATTCCGTACTGCCCGGCTACCCGGCGGAGAAAGTCGCCCTCACAACCGTATTCCCATTTTCACTTCTGACTCTCTGCAGTATCGAAGGGAAATGATAAGGCGCGAATTCGCGCCGAATTCTGGGGAAAGTCGAATGTTCGAATACTTGCGACTAAGTGGCGGAGCGGGAGGGATTCGAACCCTCGATACGGTTTTGCCGTATACTCACTTTCCAGGCGAGCGCCTTCGACCACTCGGCCACCGCTCCGCTTCCCTTGCGCCTGGGATCGGCGTGGCTAGCCGCTCGCGCGCGGGGCCGCAAGGCGGTTGCGCAGGCGGGGCGGGTCAGGCAGCGTCGGATCATGCTTCCGCTGCTCCTCGCGCTCGCCCAGATCGCCGCCGCGCCGCCGTCGCCCGCCGATCCGATCGAAGCCGACTGGCGGGCGATCCCCGACGACGAGCTGCTGGTGATGACATTGCGTGGCGATCGCCGCGTCGTGATCCGGCTGGCGGCCCGCTACGCACCCGACCACGTCGCCAATGTCCGGCGCCTGGCGCTGGCGCATTGGTGGGACGAGCTCAGCGTCTACCGCGTCCAGGAGAATTGGGTGGCGCAATGGGGCGACCGGACCGAGCAGAAGCCGCTGCCCGCGGGCGTCACCGATCGGCCCGCGGCCGAGTTCGAGATCGCCGGCTTCGCGCCCGCGCAGCGCATGGGCAGACCCGATAGCTACGCGACCGCGTCGGGCATCACCGCCGACGGCTGGCCGGTGGCGAGCGACGGCCAGCATGCCTGGCTGACTCACTGCTACGGCATGGTCGGCGTCGCGCGCGACGCGCTACCGTCCACCGGCTCGGGGGCGGAGCTGTTCACGCCGATCGGCCAGTCGGCGCGGCGGCTGGACCGCAACTACACCGTGGTCGGGCGGATCGTGGCGGGGATGCAGTGGCTTTCCGCGCTGCCGCGCAGCGACGCGCCGATGGGAATGTATGCGGGAAAGGAGGAGGAATGGCCGATCGTGACCGCGCGCCTCGCCAGCGACATTCCTGCGGCGGAGCGGCCGCACTATCAATATCGCGCCGCCGACAACCCGCGGTTCGCCGCCGCGATCGCCCGGCGCGCGCATCCCGAGCCACCGACAGTGGGGCTGGGCGGCGCGAGCGTGTGCGACGTGCCGCTGGCCGTGCGCAAAGCGCCGTGAGCCGGCGTTCTCGGAAGGAGCCGGTCTGAAGCGCCGAGCTTACCGATCCTCCCCGATTGAGGCCCGTTGCCCCCAAATCCGACTACTCGCAGCTCGGCCTGGGCCCTCGCCGGGGAGGCAGCTAAACTACGGTCGATCAGCGTCGAGATGCTCGGCGCTGGCGCATCAGGCACCCAGCTGGCGAGGATCAGGGCTGTTTCACCCAATCCGCGACCTGCGTGGCAACCTGGTTGGCCGCGTCGTTGAGTGCGGGTCCCACCGTCGCCGCGTTGATCGCGGCGACCGGCACGCGCGCTTCGAAGCGGCGTTTCTCGACGCGCGTCTGGTTGGGGCGGATCAGCGTCGCGTCATAGGTGACGACCGCGCTGTTCGCGACCGCGTCCGCCCCGAACATGCGCAGCTCGCCGCCGAGTGTCGCGCTCGGGTCGCTCAGCGACTGAACGCCGGAGAGCACCACCATGCCGGCGCGCGCGGTAACGGTGTCGGCGATCAGGCGTGCGAACAGCCGGGCAGGGGGCTCGGCCCATTGCGCCTCCTTGATATAGGCGAGCGTGGTCGGCGTCGCCTGCACCGGGACGCGCTGGGTCGCGAGCGCGGCAGGGACGGTCGGCACCAGCACCACGATCGAGCGCTGCTCGGCCGAGCTCTGCGACGTGCCGACGGCCGGGCTCGCCGCGGCCTGCAGCGTCAGCAGCGACGGCGGCGGCTTGGGGCCGAAGCTGATGCAGCCGGACAGCGCGGCGGCGAGCGTGAGCGCGAGGAGCGCGTTTACTGGCTTAGCAGGGGCGTGCTTCATGGTCTCACTTGCCCTTGTAGTCAGGGAGCCGCGACGAGCCGACCAGTGCGCCGGCGCCGCGCTGATCGACCTTCTCGGCGATCGAGGACAGTGCCTGGGTCGACACGCGCAGGTCGTGGACGAGCTGGTTCGCCTCGGGGATGGTCTGCTTGGAAAAGGTGGTCAGCCCCGGCTTCGCCGCGACGATCACGTCGTTGAGCGAGTCTGCAGCCTTCTTGGCCGAGCCGATCGCCTGGTTCAGGTTCTGCATCGCCGGCTTCACATCCTGCGCGAGCACGCCGTTGGTGGTCGCCGCCAGGTCGCCGATCTTCTGGCTGGCGTCGCCCGCCTGCTGGATCGCGACACGGGTCTGCGCCAGCGTCGCGGCGATCTCCGGCCCGCGATCGGCGAGCGCGCCGCTCAGCCGATTGGTGTTGGCGAGGATGCCCGCGATCGACTGCTGGTTCTTGTCGCCGAGCAGCACGGTCAGCCGGTCGGTGAGGGTGGACAGGTTCTCCAGCAGCTTCGGTGCCGATGCGAGCAGCGCGCCGATGCCGCCGGCCTTGGGCGGGATTTCAGGCTTGCCCATGCGGCAGCCGGGGCCGGGTTCCTCACTGGCGCAGCCGATCTCCGGCCGGCCGGCGATGCCGCCGTCCAGCGACACGGTACTGGTGCCGGTGAAGCTGCCCAGAACGGTGGCGAAGGTGCCCTGCAGGATCGGCGTCTTGGGATTGATCGCGACGCGGACGCGGACGAATTGCGGATCGGGCTTCCACAGCTCGATTTCCTTCACCTGGCCCGACGGCACGCCCGAATAGGTGACGGCGGAGCCCTTGGCGACGCCGTCCACCGCCTGCTTGAAGAAGATGTCGAACTCCTTGTCGGTGTTGGTGCCGAGCCGCGCCAGCCAGACGGTGAACAGCGCCAGCACCAGCAGCAGGATCAGCACCACGGCGCCGACCAGGACGTGGTTGGAGCGGGTTTCCATCAGTGTGCCCTCATTCTGTCCGAGCTGACGCCCGCATCGCGGTCCTGTTCGTCGCGGATCTCGGTCGGGTGCCGTTTCGCCTCGGCGTCGGCGCTGCCGGTCTTGGCGGCGTGCGCCGCGACGCTCGCCACCGCCGCACGACCGCGCGGCCCGCGGAAATATTCCTGGATCCAGGGGTGATCGGTCGCGAGCAGCTCGTCGATCGTACCGACCGCGATCACCTTCTTGTCCGCAAGCACCGCCACGCGGTCGCAGATCGCGTAGAGCGTGTCGAGGTCGTGAGTGATGAGGAAGACGGTCAGCCCCAGCGTCTTCTGCAGGCCCTGGATCAGCCCGTCGAACGCCGCCGCGCCGATCGGGTCCAGCCCCGCGGTCGGTTCGTCGAGGAACAGCAGTTCGGGATCGAGCGCCAGTGCGCGCGCGAGGCCTGCGCGCTTCTTCATGCCGCCCGACAGCTCAGCGGGAAATTTCGGGCCGGCGTCGGCGGGCAGGCCGGTCATCACCACCTTGTAGGCCGCGATCTCGGCGAGCAGCGCCTCGTCCAGCTCGCGGTAGAATTCGCGCAGCGGCACCTCGACATTCTCGGCGACGGTGAGCGTCGAGAACAAGGCGCCGCCCTGGAACAGCACGCCCCAGCGCTTGCGGATGTCGACCGCCTCGGTCTCCTCGCGGCCGATGGTGGGCTCGCCGAAGACGGTGATCTCGCCCGCGAGCGGGGTCTGCAGGCCGATGATCGAGCGCATCAGCACCGACTTGCCGGTGCCCGAGCCGCCGACCACGCCCAGGATCTCGCCGCGTCGCACGTCCAGATCGACGCCGTCATGCACCAGCTGTTCGCCGAAGCCGCTGCGCAGGCCGCGGACCTGGATGACCGTATCGTCGCGCCGCCGCGGCATCAGTTCCAGCCCACCCAGGTAAAGAAGACCGCGAAGAACGCGTCGAGCACGATCACCATGAAGATCGCCTGCACCACCGCCGAGGTGGTCCGGCTGCCGACCTGCTCGGCGTCCGCCTCCACCAGCATTCCCTGGAAGCAGCCCGCGACCGCGATAATCGCGCCGAACACGGGGGCCTTGATGAGGCCGATATAGAGATCGGTGATCGGCACCACCTCGCGGATGCGCTGGATATAGGTGGCGGGCGGGATGCCGAGATTGCTCCACACCAGCAGTCCGCCGCCGATCAGCGCCACGATCGAGGCATAGAAGCCGAGCAGCGGCATCATCAGGATCGCCGCGAGCACGCGCGGCACCACCAGCGCCTCCATCGGCGAGACGCCGATGGTGCGCATCGCATCGATCTCCTCCGTGAGCTTCATCGTGCCGAGCTGCGCGGCGAAGGCGGAGCCCGAGCGGCCCGCGACCATGATCGCCGTCATCAGCACGCCCATCTCGCGGAAGGTGAGGCGGCCGACGAGGTTGATGGTGAAAACCTCGGCCCCGAACTGGGCGAGCTGCACCGCGCCCTGTTGCGCGATCACCATGCCGATCAGGAAGCTCATCAGCCCGATGATGCCGAGCGCCGTCACGCCCACCACCTCGAAGCGCTGGACGGTGGCGTTGTAGCGGAAGCGCGAAGGGTGGCGCAGGATCGCCCCGAAGGCGAGCGTCGTCGCGCCCAGGAATCCGAGCAGGCCGATGAAGGTGTGGCCCGCCTTCACCGTCGCGTCGCCGACCTCGGCGACGAGGTGCACCAGGCCGTTCTGCTGCCGCACCGGTGTCGCCACCGGCTGTTCGGCCGCGACGACCTGATCGAACAAATACTGGTCGTCGGGGTCCAGCCCTTCGACCGCGGCATGGTGGCGTTCGGCGAAGCGGTGGACCACCCAGGCGCCGACCGTGTCGATCCGCTCGACCTTGCTCATGTCGATGCGGGTGACGGCGCCCTCGACCCGATCGAGCCGCTCGGCCAGATTGCCCAGCCGCGCCAGCGACAGATCGCCCGAAAAGCGCAGCGCACCGCCGCTGGCCCGGTCCTCGCTGAAGTCCGCCATCGCGCGCATCGGCGCTCCCCTTGGGCGAATTGCGCGCCGCGGGCAAGCGCAGCGAAGCGGGGGCGGGCGAGGATCAGCCGAGCGCGACGTCGACGGCGTGGATGACGAGCCCGACCATGCCGCCGACCAGCGTGCCGTTGACGCGGATATATTGCAGGTCCTTGCCCACCGCATTCTCCAGCCGCCGCGTGATCGTCTGGGTGTCCCAGCTCCGCACCGTCTCCGACACCAGCCGGACGATGCCGTCGCCGTAATCGGTCGCCGCGCCCACCGCCGCGCGGCGCACGAAGCGGTTGATCGCGCAGGCGAGCCGACGGTCGTCGCGCAGCGTCTCGCCGATCTGCCGCAGCACGTCGCCGAGCCGGCCGGCCATCGCCCGCTCCGGATCGCGGGCGATGGCGAGCAGGCCGGCGCGCGCCTGCTCCCACAGGCCCTCGAGCCAGCGCTGCATGGCGGGATTGGCGATCAGCTCCGCCTTCACCTGCTCCACCCGGGCGGCCATGGCCGGGTCGAAGCGCAGGTCCCAGGCGAGCTGGTCGAGGCCGTTCTCGGCGCGGCGGCGCAGGGGGTGCTCGGGGTCGGTGCCCATGTCGGCGAGCAGGCCGGACAGGCCGTCGATCAGCTTGTTGGCGACCGTCTCGTCCAGCCCCGTCCAGCGCAGGATCGTGCCCGCCTTGTCATGGACGAGCTGACGGATGAGGTGGTCGTTGTCGGCAAGCGCGCTCGACGCCCAGCGGATCGCGGCATCGATCAGCGGCTGGTGCCGGCCCTCGGCCATCGCCGCCTTGAGCAGCTGGCCCAGCACGGGGGCGACCTCGGTCTCGCGCAGCCGGTTGGCGACTGCCGCCTGGACGAGGCCGCCGAACCGCTGCGGATCGAGCGCGTCGAGCGCCTGCGCCACCAGCTTGGATGCGCCGGCGCGGAAGCGGCCGCCCGCCCCTTCGGGCGGATCGGTCAGCCAGCGCGCGATCGCGCCGGCGACGTCGAGCCGCTGCATCCGCCGCGCGATGACGTGGGTGACGAGGAAGTTCTCGCGCAGGAACTGCGCCAGCTGGTCGCCGATGCGGATCTTGTTGCGCGGCACGATCGCGGTGTGGGGGATGGGCAGGCCGAGCGGGTGGCGGAACAGCGCGGTGACGGCGAACCAGTCCGCCATGCCGCCGACCATGCCGGCTTCCGCGAAGGCGCGCACGAAACCCCAGGCGGGGTGGAGCGGGACAAGCGCGCGGGCGGCGAGGAACAGCGCCGCCATTCCCACCAGCAGGCCGGTCGCGACCAGCCGCATCCGCACGAGCCCCGCCGGCGCGACATCGAAACCGGCGCGGGGGAGGGGGCTCATGCCGGAGACAATGAGCGACAGGCGGTGAAGTTCAAGCGCTCCTCTTTGTCGCTCCCCGGCGAGGAGGGGGACAGCCGCCGCTGGCCACAGGGAGAGGGCCTGCCGTGCGACGCCCGCTCGCCCGTCACGCCCTCGCCGCTGCGCGGCCTGTCCCTCTCCCCTGCAGGGAGAGGGCTTGCTACGTGCGCTTCACTCCGCCGGCGTCGCGTCGGGACCGTAGCCGAGCCGGCCGGGCGCCGCGCCCAGCGCCGGCCGGGCGGGACCGCCCTCGATCAGCGGGCCGCCCTCGTCGCCGGGCCGGTAGGTGAGCAGGCGATGGCCGAGCTTGCGGCCGATCCACTGCTCGACGCCCAGCGCCAGGCTGAACGAGGAGGGCACGATCAGCAGCGTCAGCAGCGTCGACAGGATCAGCCCGCCGATCACCGTCACGCTCATCGGCGCACGGAAGCTGTCGCCGCCACCGACGTTGAGCGCGGTCGGCAACATGCCCGCGACCATCGCGACCGTGGTCATCACGATCGGCTGGGCGCGCTTGTGGCCGGCGTCGAGGATCGCGTCGAAGCGGCGCACGCCCTTGCTCATCTCCTCCAGCGCGAAGTCGACGAGCAGGATCGAGTTCTTGGCGACGATGCCGAGCAGCATCAGCAGGCCGATATAGACCGGCAGCGATACCGCCATCCCGCAGATCTTGAGCGCGAGGCAGGCGCCGAGCGGCGCCAGGAACAGCGAACCGAGATTGACGAACGGCGGCAGGAAGCGGCGGTAGAGCAGCACCAGCACCGCGAAGAGCAGGAAGAAGCCTGCGAACACGGCGATCACGATGTTGCTGACCAGCTCGGCCTGCGCCTTGGACTGGCCGACCTCCAGCTCGGTGACGCCGATCGGCAGCTCCTTCATCGCCGACAGCGCGTGGATCTGCTTGAGCGCGTCGCCCTCGACGACGCCGGGCGCCAGGTCGGCGCCGATCGTCAGCTGACGTTGCTGCGCGATGCGGTCGATCTGGGTCGGGCCGGAGCCGAAGCTGATGTCGGCCACCACCTTCAGCGGCACCGAACCGCCGGTCTGGGTCGGCACCGCGAGGTTCTCGATGTTGGCGAGGCGCTGGCGCGCGGATTGCGCAAAGGCGACGCGGATCGGGATCTGCCGGTCGGCCAGCGAGAAGCGCGCCGAGCCCTGGTCGATCTCGCCCAGCGTGGCGACGCGGATCGCGTTCGAGAGCACGGACGTGGTGATGCCGAGATCGGCGGCGAGATCGAGCCGCGGCTTGATGACGATCTCCGGCTGCTGCAGGCCGCCCTCGACGCGCGGCGCGCGGACCGAGCGCAGGCCCGACATCTGCGCGACGATGCGGTCGGCGGCGGCGGCGAGCAGGGTCGGGTTGTCGCCGCCGAAGGTCAGCGACAGGTCGCGCGCCGCGCCGCCCCAGCCATTCTGGTTCTGGAAGTTGGCGCGCGCGTCCGGGATCGACGCCAGCTGCGGCGTCATCTTCCGTTCGAACTCGGTGGACGTCATCTTGCGGTCGTCGGCCAGCGTCACCGTGACGCGGCCGGTGCCGATGAAGCTCCGCTCGTAGACGTGCGTCACCGTCGGCTTCTGCGCCGTCATCAGCGCGGCGACCTGGTTGACCACCTGCTCGGTGCGCTCCAGCGTCGAGCCCGGCGGCAGCTGGATGCTGACGGTGCTGCGGTCATGATCCTGCGGCGGCTGGAACTGCTGGGGCAGGGTGGCGAAGACGATGACGGTGAGGACGAGCGCGCAGGCGGCGATGCCCATCACCCAGACGCGGTGATCGAGCAGGCGGGCGTAGAACCGCGCCGCGCCGCCGCGCGCCCGCGCCGCGCGCATGCGGCCGAGGTCCACCGACCAGCGCAGCGCGCGCATGTACAGCCGCATCGCCTTGCCGTCGGGGGTGTGCGCGGCACCGTGGCTGGTGAGGAAATAGGCCGCGACCATCGGCGTCAGCAGGCGCGCCACCGCCAGGCTCATCAGCACCGCGGCGACGACGGTGAGCCCGAAGTTCTTGAAGAACTGGCCGGAGATGCCCGGCATCACCGAGACCGGCAGGAACACCGCCACGATCGCCATGGTGGTCGCCAGCACCGCCAGGCCGATCTCGTCGGCGGCGTCGATCGAGGCCTGATAGGCGGTCTTGCCCATGCGGATGTGGCGGACGATGTTCTCGATCTCGACGATCGCGTCGTCGACCAGCACGCCCGCCACCAGGCTGAGCGCCAGCAGCGTCATGCCGTTGAGACTGAAGCCCATCAGCTCCATGAAGAAGAAGGTCGGGATCGCCGACAGCGGGATGGCGATCGCGGAGATCGCGGTCGCCCGCCAGTCGCGCAGGAACAGGAACACCACGACGACGGCCAGCACCGCGCCCTCGATCATCGCGTGGATCGCGCCTTCGTAATTCTGCTCGGTATCGTCGACGCTGGTGCTGCGCAGCTGGAACTGCACGCGCGGATTGCGCTTCTCGAGCGCCGCGAGCTTCTTCTGCGCCTCGCGGAACACCGTCACGTCGGACGCGCCCTTGGACCGCTGGAAATCGAAGGTGACGACCTGGTGCCCGTCGACCCGCGCGAGCGAGGTCTGCTCGGCATAGGCGTCGCGCACGTCGGCGATATCGGCGAGCTTGACCGTGCGGCCGACGCCGGTGTTGATCAGCGTCTGGCCCAGCGCATAGGCGTTCTGCGCGTTGGCGAGCACGCGCACGGACTGCTCGGTGCCGGCGATCTGCGCCTTGCCGCCCGTCGAATTGACGTTGACGAGGCGCAGCTGCGCGTTGACCTGCGGCGCCGTCAGCCCCAGCGCCTGCAGCTTGACGGGATCGACCGTCACGCGGATCTCGCGGCTGACCCCGCCGTTGCGCTGGACTCCGGCCAACCCGGGAATCGACAGCAGCTCCTTCGTGACGGTGTCGTCGATATACCAGCTCAGCTGTTCCACCGTCATGTCGCTGGTGACGGCGGCGTAGTTGGCGATGTCGTTGTTGGTGGTGTCGACGCGGCCGATCTGCGGCTCCAGGATGCCGTCGGGCAGGTTGGAGCGGATCTGGACGATGGCGTCGCGCAGATCGTTGACGGCGCGGTCGATGTTCGCGCCGATCTTGAGCTGCAGCACGGTCTGCGAGCTGCCCTCCTTCACCGTGGAGCGCAGCTCGTCGACGCCCTGGACGTTGCGCGCGGCCGCCTCGACGCGCTTGGTCACCTGCGTCTCCAGCTCGCTGGGCGCGGCGCCGGGCTGGCTGATCTCGACATAGGCGATCGGGAAGTCGATGTCCGGCTGGTCGTTCACGTCCATGCGGTTGAAGCTGATGATCCCGGCGATCGTCAGCGCGATGAACAGCACGATGGGCGGCACCGGATTGCGGATCGCCCAGGCGGAGATATTGCGGAAACTCATCGCGTCATCCCGCCTTCTGCAGCACCGGTTTCACCGTCTGGCCGGGCGCCAGGAAGGCGCCGGCGGCGACCACCACGCGCTCGGTGCCGCTGAGCCCGCCGGTGATCGACACGCCCTGGTCGGTCACCGGGCCCGTCTTCACGTCGCGCCGCGCGGCCTTGTTCGCCCCGTCGACGATGTAGACGTAATTGCCCCTGGCGTCGCTCAGCACCGCCGATTCGGGCAGCATCGGCACCGTGCTGGCGCCGCCGACGATCTGCGCGGTGGCGAAGCCGCCGGGGCGCAGCGCCGGGTCATAGCGGAGCGCGATGCGCGCCACGCCCTGCCGGGTCGCCGGATCGATCACCGGCGCCAGCTGCCAGATCTGGCCGGCGAAGCTCTGCGTCTGGCCGACCGGCGTCACCGTCGCGCGCGCGCCGACATGGAGCGCCGCCAGATCCTGCTCGGCGAGGCTCGCGCGCATCTCCAGCTCGCCGGCCATGGCGATCCGGAACAGGACGCCCGAGCCGGCGCTGACGATCTGGCCGGCTTCGACCTGGCGGGTCAGCACCAGGCCCGCGGCGGGCGCGCGGATGTCGAGCCGGCCGTTGGTGGCGCGCTGCTGGGCGAGCTGCGCCTGGGCGACGCGGACGCGCGCGGCGGCGGCGTCGCGGGTGGCGGTCTTGCTCTCGATGTCGGCCTTGGAGACGAAGCCGTTGGCGACCAGCGCCTTGGCGCGGTCCAGCTCCGACTGCGCCAGCGTCGCGTCGGCCTGCGCGACCTTGATCTGCGCCGCCAGGCTCTCGGCGGTCTGGGTCTGGACGCTGCGATCGACGGTGGCGAGCACCTGGCCGGCGGCGACCCACTGGCCGGGCTCGACCAGCACCCGCGTCACGCGGCCGCCCTCGCCGGCGACGCCGACCGGCATCTCGCGCCGCGCGGCAAGGGTGCCGGTCGCCTGGACGGCGTGGTCGACCACCTGGCGGCCGGGCGCGATGACGGTGACCGACGGCGCCTGCGCCGGGCCGCCGTCCGCCGTGCCGTGCTTCTTGTGCCCCATCACGAAGAACAGGAGACCGAGCACGAGGACGATCGCCACCACGACCGCCGCGCGCCGGGCGCGGCCGGGCGGCGCCGCGGCCTCGCCCGGCAGCGCCAGCTGCTCGCGTTCGTAATTGCCCGACTCGTAGTTCATGCCGCGTCCTGTTGATCGGGGCCGCCCCGCAAGGCCCGTCCGTGGCGGCTGTATTACCGAGCTATAGCACCGGGCTCAAGCCCCATGATGCGCGCCGGTCGGCTGTGGGCCGCCTCATGCCTTGCGGGCGGTGCGCGCGCAAGCGGGGCCGTTCAGCCGCGGTTGCCCGCCGCTGCGGCAGACGGCAGGGCGCAACAGGCGAGGAGACTGCGATGCGATCGATCATGGCGCTGCCGGCGCTGCTCATCACCCCGGCGGTCGCGGTGGCGCAGACCGACCTGCCGGCGGCGGGAACGCTGCTCGAGGTCAGCGCGCAGGGCCGGACGACGCGCGTGCCCGACGTGGCGACGATCCGCGCCGGGGTGGTGGCCGACGCGCCGACCGCCGCCGCCGCGATCGCCGAGCAGGCGCGGCGGATGGCGGGCGTGCTCGCCGCGCTCAGGCGGGCGGGCGTGGGCGCCCGCGACATCGCGACGGCCAATGTCGGGCTGAACCCGCAATACAGATACCAGGACGGTCAGGCGCCGCAGGTCACGGGCTATCAGGCGAGCAACAGCGTGTCCGTGCGCTTCCGGGACATCGTGCGGGCAGGCACCATCCTCGACGCGCTGGTCGCGTCGGGCGCCAACCAGATCAACGGGCCCGATCTGTCGATCGACAAGCCCGACGCGGCGCTGGACGAGGCGCGGGTGGATGCGGTGAAGCGCGCGCGTGCCCGCGCCGATCTCTATGCCGGCGCGGCCGGGCTGCGGGTGGTGCGGATGGTCTCGATCGCCGAGGCCGGCGAGGATGCGGGCCAGCCGCGGCCGCCGGTCTTCTACGCCCGCGTCGCCGCCGCGGCCGCACCGGCGCCGACCGAGATCGCACCGGGGGAGAAGGACGTGACGGTCACGCTCACCATCCGTTTCCTGCTGAACTGAGTGCATGAAAAAGGGCCCGCGTCCTGCGACGCGGACCCTTTCGATCTGCCATGCTACGTCAGCGGACGCTGCCGCGGCGCACCAGGTTGACGATGGCGAGCAGGATCACCGCCCCGACGAACGCCTCGAACAGCGCCACGATCGAGAAGTCCCCGTTGTTCATGTCATGGTTGAAGATCAGCCCGCTGATGAACGCGCCGACGATGCCCACCACGATGTTCAGGAACATGCCCTGCTGTGCGTCCGTGCGCATAACGATGCTGGCCAGCCATCCGACCACGCCGCCCAGAATAAGCCAGACGATGAAATTGATCATGCTTCCCTCCGTTAAGCCCGACTCCCGGGCGCTGGCGGAAAGACGCCTGACCGATAATTTATGTTCCGCTCGCGTTTCGATCGACGCGGCCGGTTCAGTATTTGTGCTGGCGATCGTAGAGCGAGCGATAGTGCTGGATGCGGGTGACGCGCAGGCCCGGCATGCCGGAACGGTCGATCGCGCGCTGCCAGCCGGCGAACTCCTCCACCGTCAGGTTGTAGCGCTCGCAGACCTCGTCGACGGAGAGCAGCCCGCCGTTGACGGCCGCCACCACCTCCGCCTTGCGGCGGACCACCCAGCGCGTCGTCTCGGGCGGGGGCAGGCTGTCGACCGTCAGCGGCTCGCCCAACGGCCCGATCACCTTGGCCGGGCGGATCTTCTGGTTTTCCATCATGCAAGCAACCCTTCGGGGCCGGCGGCCCCCCTCATCCCTGTCGATGCCGGGCGATACGCCGCCCGCTTGAAGATCGGCTGAAACGCCGTGGTGAAAAACGTCTTCATGTCTGGCGCCACCGCAGCGTCACCGCCGCCATCGGGCCGTTGAAGGCGCCGTGGAGCGGCCGGAACAGCAGCGGATCGGCCGCCGCCGTCCAGCGCGCCTGCGCCTGCGCGGTCGGGCTCGCCGCCTGCCGGCCGGCGACCGCCGCCATCAGCGCCACCAGATCGCCCGGCAGTACGACGAGCTCGTGGGCGCGGTCGAAGGGGGTGAGCTGAAGGTTCAACGCGGACATGCTCCTGCCGTGGCGATCGGACGCAGGGCCGTAGGCGCCCCGGCGTGAAGGGCGGGTAAAGCGCCGGGCAAGGAGTCGTTGACGATCCCTAACGGCGCAGCGCCGCCATCGGCCGCCCTTCGACAGGTCGCCGGCAAGCGGGTAAGGGCGGCGCGTGAACGAGGTGGATTTCCAGCTGGGCGCGGGCGCCAGACGCATCGTCGTCGCCATGTCGGGCGGGGTCGACAGCTCGGTGGTGGCCGCGCTCGCCGCGCGCACGGGCGCGGAGGTGATCGGCGTCACGCTCCAGCTCTACGACCATGGCGAGGCGACGGCGCGGCCGGGCGCGTGCTGCGCCGGGCGCGACATCCGCGACGCGCGCGCGGTATGCGACCGGCTCGGCATCGCGCACTATGTGTTCGACCACGAGACGCGCTTCCGCGAAGCGGTCGTGGAGCGCTTCGCCGACGAATACATGGCCGGCCGCACGCCGATCCCGTGCGTCCAGTGCAACACCGGGCCGAAGTTCACCGACCTGCTCGGCCTCGCGCGCGAGCTGGGGGCGGATTGCCTGGCGACCGGCCATTACGTCCGCCGCGTCGTGGGGCCGACGGGGCCGGAACTGCACCGCGGCGCCGATCCGGCGCGCGACCAGAGCTATTTCCTGTTCGCCACCACCGCGACGCAGCTCGACTATCTGCGCTTCCCGCTCGGCGGCCTGCCCAAGGCGCGGGTGCGCGCGCTGGCGGCGGAGATGGGCCTGGCGGTCGCCGCCAAGCCCGACAGCCAGGACATCTGCTTCGTGCCCGACGGCGATTACGCGACGCTGGTGACGAAGCTGCGGCCGGATGCGGCGGCCGGTGGGGCGATCGTGGACATGGCGGGCCGCCGGCTGGGCGAGCATCCGGGCGTGATCCACTTCACCGTCGGCCAGCGGCGCGGCCTGCAGATCGGCGGGACGGCCGAGCCGCTTTATGTCGTCCGGCTCGATCCGGCGCGGCGCGAGGTGGTGGTGGGGCCGCGCGCCGCGCTCGCGGTGGCGGCGGCGCGGCTGTCCGGGCTGAACTGGATCGGCGGCGACCGGTCGGGCCCGCTCACCGCCAAGGTGCGCTCGATGGCCAAGCCCGCGCCGGCGCGGCTGGCGGGCGACCGTGTGGTGTTCGATCACCCGGAATACGGCGTCGCGCCGGGTCAGGCGGCGGTGCTCTATGCGGGCGAGCGGATGCTCGGCGGCGGCTGGATCGAAGCGACGGAGGCGGCGGCGCTGGCGGCGTGAGCAGGCGGCGGCGGCTGGCGGCGAGCGGCGGCTTTCGCCCAAACATGCGCGCTCCGGCGAGCGATACGAGCTACTGAAAGCGGCCGTTCGTCCAGTGCGAGCCTTTCCCGTTTCTCCATCTTCGAGCGGCAATTTTGGGAAAGAGCAATCGGGAACAGGTTTTGGGAAAACTGAACCTGCTATCCGGGTGCCTTCGCGCCGTGGCACCGGCTGTCTAGTTGCAGGTTCGTTTGTGGGAATGGCGGGGATCACTCGTTTGTCGTGTTAGTGACAAAGGCCGAGTCCGCCGTATGTCCAACCGCTGAAGGGTAAGCAGGGCGTTGTTTTAAAACGTTAGCAATTATTTCTCTCGAGAATAGCGATATGCCGCTGAGTACCTTGATCCGATTACTTGTCGCATCAACTTTGATCAGCAGTCTGCCCATTAAGGTCGCAGCAGAGGCATCTCACCATGGACACCCCGCCTGGATGGTAGGCACTTGGGATTTCAGAAGCGCAAACGCCGGGCCGCGTACGAACGACTGCAAAATCGGGACGGATCAAGTTGCGTATAGCGCTAGAGGCTACTGGGTCGGCATTGCGGTTGGAGACTATGGTCGCTGGTGGATTAAAAAGGATCGGCTTTTTGAGCTTACAATCAACCCAGGTGACGGCGGTTCAGCTTCAGACAAACGCACGATAACGAAAATCAAGTTCCGTCGCGTTAGTGCGGTCGAGTTAGAAGTAAAGGATCGAACTAAGCTAGCTAGACTGGTGCGATGCGACCGCAAGCCGAGCATCTGGTTTGCCCGCGGCGTGAAGCATTGATATGCTAACTTAGGTATTACGTAGACGAGACTAGTTTGCAAAGAGAATGCCTGCGGTTAGGAGACTGCCGGCCGCTCGGTTTTAGCATTCCTGCGTTCCACGCCCTGTCGCCAAACACATAATTCCCGACAGCAGGCCGACAAAGCCGGCTTCGGGTCCAGCTCTCTTCGCCAGCAGGCGACAAACCCTGTCGCTTTGCGACAGTGTACGACAACCCCGATTGTATGGTTTCCCGACATACTTCAGCCGGCACGCCAAGGCTCATTCCCGATCAACCATCGTTTGCGGGACAGGCGCAGCGCTCCGCGACGTCGGCTATAGCCATCTGTCTCGCCGAAAGCCGCCGGAGCGCTCTCCACCGAGGCTGTGTGGAAACCCGCTGATCTGGTAGTGTTCTGGCGCGGATGGAGGCGCCGGATGGGTCGTTTCATCGAGGGTAGCG
>NZ_CAXUEK010000064.1:0-15664 GCF_964250165.1 uncultured Sphingomonas sp.
CTGAGCCCGGCACGCTGATCCAGTATTTCAAGGACGACGCCACCGCCTTCAACAATCAGAAGAAGGGCACGATCAACGGCAAGGGCGTCCTCAACAACCGCATTTCCGAGCACCTGTTCACGCTCCTCGACACGATCGGGGTGCCGACCCACTTCATCCGTCGCCTCAACATGCGCGAGCAGCTGATCCGGCAGGTGGAGATCGTGCCGATTGAGGTGATGGTCCGCAACGTCGCCGCCGGCACGCTGGCCAAGCGGCTCGGCATCGAGGAGGGGACGAAGCTCCCGCGCACCATCATCGAATACGCGCTGAAGGACGATGCGCTCGGCGATCCGATGATCACCGACGAACATATCGCTGCGTTCGGCTGGGCCAGCCAGGACGAGATGCACGACATCCAGGACCTGGCGATCCGGGTGAACGACTTCCTCTGCGGCCTGTTCGCCGGCGTCGGCATCCGGCTGGTCGACTTCAAGATCGAGTTCGGCCGACTCTGGGACAATGACTGGAGCCGCATCATCCTGGCGGACGAGATCAGCCCGGACAGTTGCCGGCTGTGGGACATGCAGTCCAACGAGAAGCTCGACAAGGACCGCTTCCGCCGCGATCTCGGCGGCGAGGTGGAGGCCTATACCGAGGTCGCGCGCCGCCTGGGGCTGCTGCCCGAGGGCGGCGACAATGCGGTGCTCGACCTGGAGAGCCACAGGAAGCGCAGGGGGCGATAGATCGCCGCCGCCGCGCAGCTCACTTGTTCACGCGATACCCGCAGATGATCCCGAACACGTAGGACGCGAACAGCGCCAGCGACACGTGCCCGCCCGGGTCCTCCCAGCCGAAATAGGTCGATCCGAACGCGAACAGCGCGATGAACATTGCCATGGCGAGACCGGCCATGCGCGAGCCTTTCTCCATCCCGGCGCCCTGCGCGCCGGTCTGCGCGAGGGATGGTGCGCTCGATCGGTAAACATCCCGTTGCGATGTCGGATCGGCCCGGCCATAGCGCCCGCGATCCGAAAGGCCCGATCGCCATGAAACTCCGCATCGTCGTGACGCTCAAACCCGGGGTGCTCGATCCGCAGGGCCGCGCGATCCACCATGCGCTTGCCGGCCTCGGCTTCGACGGCGTCGCGGACGTGCGTGCCGGCAAGCTGATCGAGATGGAGGTCGCGGACGGCACGGACGATGCGACCGTGGATGCCATGTGCCGCCAGCTCCTCGCCAACACCGTGATCGAGAATTATCGGGTGGAGCACGCCGAGCCAGGAACAGTGCCAGGCGATTTTTCGTCCGGCGAGGCGCACACGGGCGCGCACGCGTGAAAACGGCGGTCATCGTCTTCCCCGGCTCGAACTGCGACCGCGATCTGGCCGTCGCGCTGGAGAGCGTGACCGGCAAGAAGCCGACGATGGTATGGCATGGCGAGACCGCGCTTCCCGACGGGATTGGCCTCGTCGCGGTGCCGGGCGGCTTCTCCTACGGCGATTACCTCCGCTCCGGCGCAATCGCCGCGCGCTCGCCGGTGATGCGCGCCGTCATCGAGGCAGCGGGACGCGGCCTGCCGGTATTGGGCGTCTGCAACGGGTTTCAGGTGTTGGCCGAGACCGGGCTGCTCCCCGGCGCGCTGATCCGCAATGCCGGGCTGAACTTCGTCTGCCGCGACGTCGCGCTGACGGTCGAGACCAGCCGGTCGATCTTCACCGGCGGCTACGCAGCCGGCGAGACGATCACCGTTCCGATCGCCCATCACGACGGCAACTATGTCGCCGACGCGGAGACGCTCGCGCGGCTGGACGGCGAAGGCCGGGTTGCATTCCGCTATGCCGAGCCGGTCAACGGCTCGGCCGGGGACATCGCCGGCCTGCTCAACGACACCGGCAACGTGCTTGGCATGATGCCGCATCCGGAGCGCAGGATCGAGGCGGCGCACGGCGGTACGGACGGGCGGCGGCTGTTCGAGGGGCTGGTCGTCGCAATCACCTAGATCCGTGCCCGAAAAGGCGAGAAGTCGGTCCCACGATCGAACACGTCGACGCCCTCGGCCCGTTTCAGGAAGCCGACCACCGCATAGGTGACAGGCGTCAGCACCGCTTCCCAGCCCACCTTGAGCACAAACTGCGACAGCATCACCGCAACCAGCGCCGCGGTCGGCCAGTCGGGCAGGCCGTAAAAGGCGAGCGGGTAGAAGATCAGGCTGTCCGCGCCCTCCCCCACGATCGTCGAGCCGATCGTGCGCGTCCACAGCCAGCGGCCGCCGGTCCACAGCTTCATCTTGGCGAGCACGATCGAATTGAGGAAGTCGCCGGCCCAGAACGCCGTCAGTGAGGCGCCGATGATCCGCCAGCCGGACCCGAACACGCGCTCGTAGGCCGCCTGCCCGGTCCAGCCCTCGGCGACCGGCAGGCGGACCACCGTCCATTCCATCACCGCCATGAACGCGAGCGCCGCGAACCCCGCCCAGATCACACGCCGCGCTCGGGCATAGCCGTAGACCTCGGTCAGCACGTCGTCGATCACATAGGCGATGGGGAAGAACAGGATGCCCGCGCCGAACGGCCACGGCCCGATCACCGGCAGCCGCACAACCGAGCGCTTCTCCGCGCCGATCACGTTCGACAGCAGCAGCACGACCACGAAGGCCACCATGACGAAATCATAGTAGCGGAACTCCCGCCCCGCGATCTCGGCCGCCGTCACGGGCCGCGGCCTGTCTTTCGTTCCCGTCATGACGGCGACCATATCGCGGTTCCGCGCTCCCGCAATCCGCGCTACTCCGCCTGCGGGCGCCCGTAGCTCAGCTGGATAGAGCACGTGCCTTCTAAGCTCGTGGTCGCAGGTTCGAGTCCTGCCGGGCGCGCCACCGCCGCGATCAACTCGCCGCCGTCCTGGCACGCTCCGTGCTCGAGCCGCCCCATAGCTGCGACAAGTAACGTTCCGTTCATGTCGCAGGTGCTTTCATGTGCGAGCGATCTCCGCCAGAAAAGCAATTGGCGCAACAACTTACTTGCAGGCTGGACGGTTAATAACTTGATGTTGGTCAGTGAATGCCCCTGCTGCGGCGATCCGCGTCCGCCGGTGGAGTATCGTCATCTCTCGGTATCGCTGGACCTGGGCTCGGCCTGGGCCGGCCGGCGTTTCCATTTGTCCCCGCAGCACCTGTCGCTGCTCCACCATCTTACCCGGCGCGCGCCCAATCCGGTGCGGCGCGACGCCTTGTTCCTGTCGTCGATGAATCCCGACGTCGACGAGGGCATGCTGACGGCACAGGTCTGCCTCCTGAACAAGGCGCTGCGGCGACAGGACATCCCGCTGCGCGTCGCCACCGATCGGGCGTTCGGCTATCGCCTGGAGACCGCCGGATCGCCCGGCTGACCGCCGCGTGCGGGGCGGCCGATGGTTCGCCCCGCCTGCGCGCGACGCGGTAGACCCACCGGGCAAACCAATTCTTCATTGCCCCACCGCCCTGCGGGCGGCATCCCTCTCGCACGCAATCATCACGGGAGAAGGACATGGCCGACGAGACGCTGCACGGGCTGGAACTACGCTCGCTGGCGACGCCCGAAGGCGAGCTGAAACTCAGCCTGGAGGAAGTGACGATCGCCGCCCCCGGCGCGGACGAGATCGTCGTCCGCGTCGAGGCCGCACCGATCAATCCGTCCGACCTCGGCCTGCTGCTCGGCCCCGCCGACCTCTCGACCCTGACCGTGGGCGGCAGTGGCGATCGCCCCACCCTTACCGTCCAGATCCCGCCGCAGCGGCTGCGCATGCTCCAGGCGCGGCTCGGCCAGTCGCTGCCCGTCGGCAACGAGGGCGCCGGCACAGTGGTGCAGGCGGGCGCGAACCAGCAGGCGCTGCTGGGCAAGCGCGTCGGGATGCTGGGCGGTGCGATGTACGCGACCTACCGCAAGATCGCGGTGCGCGACGTCATCGTGCTGCCCGACGACGCCAGCGCCGCTGACGGCGCGTCGATGTTCGTCAACCCGCTGACCGCGCTCGCCATGGTCGAGACGATGCGGCGCGAGGGGCACAAGGCGATCGTCCATACCGCCGCCGCCTCCAATCTCGGGCAGATGCTCGTGCGTATCTGTCAGGTGGAGGATGTGCCGCTGGTCAACATCGTCCGCTCGGACGAGCAGGCGGCGCTGCTCCGCGACGCGGGCGCGCACTACGTCGTCGACTCGAGCGGGTCCGATTTCGCCGCCCAGCTCACCGACGCCGTCGCCGAGACGGGCGCCACCATCGCCTTCGACGCGGTCGGCGGCGGCAAGCTTGCCAACGCGATCCTCCACGCGATCGAGGCGGCCGCGAACCGCAATGCCGCCGCCTACAGCCGCTACGGCTCGAGCCAGTTCAAGCAGGTGTACATCTATGGCGGGCTGGACGTGGGCCCGACCCTGCTCGACCGCGGCTTCGGCTTCTCCTGGAGCGTGTCGGGCTTCCTGCTCACCCCTTTCCTGCAGAAGGTTGGCGCGGAAACGGTGCAGGCGATGCGCAATCGCGTGCGCGACGAGCTCAAGACCACCTTCGCAAGCCACTACACCGACACGATCGGCCTCGCCGAGGCGCTCGATCCGGAGGTGATCGACGCCTATCAGCGCAAGGCGACGGGCCGCAAATACCTGATCGACCCCAGTCGCTGAGCGGCCAGCCGGGCAGTCATCGATGCGGGGGCGGGAAATAGCGCCCAGCGTAATCCGGCTCTCTCCCGATCCTCGTGGGCGATCATCGTCGCATTCCCGCGCCTGGACGACGCCTAACGCTCGTCAGGCGCGGCGGCCGAATCGCGTCCGCGACGGTGTGGAGAAGCCGTTCGATCCTCCAGAAGATCGTCTTCCGCGTCGAGGAACTGCTCGCCCGGAAACAGGGCGAGGCAGCGTGGCGGCAGGAACATTGCGCGCCCGTTCCGGTTGACGACCCACCGTATCGGAGCACCGCCATGTCCAGCATCCCCAACGCCAAGATGAAGCACGCGCACGTCCATCACGACGCACCTGCTGCCGCGCCCTCGCCCAAATCGGCGGCAGAGCCGTCGCTGGGCGACCGGGCGAAGGAGCTGACCGTGGAGGCGGTGGACGTGGTCAAGGAGCATCCGAAGACCGTCGCCGCGATCGGCGCGGCGGTGCTCGCGGGCGCGGCGGCGCTGGTCGGCGGGCCGGCGCTCGCGAAGGCGATCAAGGGCGAACCGAAGCCCAAGGCCGGCAAGAAGACGACCGCGAAGAAGCCGGCGAAAGCTAAATCCTAGGCGTCGCTCCGCATCAAGGCCGCGGTCTGCTGCGGCACAAGGTAGGCAGGACGGCTAATATAACAGCACGTCCTGTCGCTCCTCGGCCCAGGCCGCCTCGTCCGGCCCCGCCAGCGTGTCTAGGTCGCCCGGTGTTGCCACCGGGTGGTCGATCCATTCGCGCAGCGCCGTCCCGCCGTTGATTACGTCGATCGCCAGCTTGTCGAACTCGTATTCGTACGGGAAGTCGCGCCATAGCGGATAGTCGCGCCGCAGCGCGCGGATGGCCTTGAAGGCCAGCGCCTGCAGCCGCCACGGCCGGAACACCTGGTGGTCGTAGCGCGAGCCCTCGGCATGGATGAACAGCCCGCCGCACAGCGTGCCGACATGCTTGTGAAAGGTCGGCTGGAAGGCGATCGGCCGAAGCGTGCAGCCCTCCAGCCACACCGGCGCCAACCGCTGCATCTGCGCCAGCACCTCGCGCGCGTCGAGATCGGGCGCGCCGAACAGCTCGAGCGGCCGCGTCGTGCCGCGGCCTTCGGACAGCGTCGTCCCCTCCAGCATGACGGTGCCGGCATAGGCGCGCGCCATGTTGACGTTGGCCGCGTTGGGGCTGGGGTTCACCCACACGCGCTCGGGTGGCCAGCCGAAGCCCGGTCCCTCGTCGGGGCGCCAGCCCGCCATGGCGATCACGCGATAGTCGACATCAAGTCCGAACCGCCGGACGAACCACCGGCCCATCTCGCCCAGCGTCAGGCCGTGTCGCATCGGCATCGGCCCCGCGCCGACGAAGCTCTCCCACCCGGACCGGAGCGTCGTGCCCTCCACCGGTCGTCCCGCCGGGTTGGGCCGGTCGAGCACCCGCACTGCCTTGCCGTGGCTCGCGCAAGCTTCCAGCACGTAGAGCAGCGTCGTCACGAACGTGTAGATGCGGCAGCCGACATCCTGCAGATCCAGCAGCAGCACGTCGAAGGTGCCCATCGACTGGCCGCTCGGCCGTCGCACCTCGCCATAGAGGCTGAACACGGGCATGCCGTAGACCGGATCCGTGAAGTCCGGCGACTCCATCATGTTGTCCTGCAGGTCGCCGCGTACGCCGTGCTGCGGGCCGAACAGCGCAGTCACGTTCACCCCCGCCGCGACCAGCGCATCGAGCGAATGGGTCAGGTCAGCGGTGACCGACGCCGGATGCGCGAGCAGCGCCACGCGCTTGCCTTGCAGAGGGCGTCGCAGCTCTGGGTCGGCGAGCAGCCGGTCGATGCCGAAGTTCATGAGGTTCCCGCTGCCGGGAGGCGCGCCGCGAAGCAAGCCGAGTGATGGAAATCCGGTGCGCCGGGCGGATGCGCCAGCGCCCAATAGGAAAGACGGCCACCCTCCTCGTCGATGACCGCGCTCAGCCCCATCCGCAGCTCGCCGTGAGGCAGGCCGCCCAGGTCGCAGTCAACCTCAAGACCGTCCTCCAGCCGCTCGATGTGCGGGGGCACGTCACGCGCGAGATCTTGCCTGCCCTCCCGGTGACCGTCGAAGGCGTAGGCCGCCCAGCGTGTCGAGGGCGAGAAGTTGAACTCGACGTAACGCTCGTCGTCGTCGAACATCAGGAACAGCTCGAAACAGGTCGTGCGCCAGAGATCGTCGGCTCGGGTCGGCAACTGCCGTTCGGGAAAAACGATCTTGTCCGCGCCCGCAACGCTGTAGGTGAGCAGGACGTCATCGCGTCCTCCAAGGACCTCCACCTCAATTCTCCGCACGGTGAGCGGAGCAAAATAAGGATGCGGTGACAGACTGTAGACTGCCACTACTCGCCTCCCCGGCGCAGGCCGGGACCTAGGCGAGATGCGCTCAGAAATGCGCGATTCCGTCGAACAAATCGTCCCAGGCCGGGTTCGAGCCTTCGATCTCTCGTAGCGTTCAAGAGCGCCTCCATTCCTTCATCTGCCTTTCGCGCAACCTGGCGCTCTCCAGCTGATCCGCTCATCCGGAGAATCTCCCGACTGGGCCCGGCTTCGCCGGGGAGGGGTACGCCCAAACAGCTAGAACATTGCGGGCGCAAGGCCTACATGCCGCGCCTTCCATGGCCACCGTCCTCCCCCAAGCCCCGCGCGTCGGCATGGTGTCGCTCGGCTGCCCCAAGAACCTCGTCGACTCGGAGCGCATTCTCACCGTACTACGATCCGAGGGCTACCAGATGTCGCTCGACTATGCCGGGGCGGACGTGGTGCTGGTCAACACCTGCGGCTTTCTCGACAGCGCCAAGGAGGAATCGCTCGACGCCATCGGCGAGGCGATCGCGGAGAACGGCCGCGTGATCGTGACGGGCTGCATGGGGCAGGAGGCGGAGACGATCCGCGCCCGCTTCCCGCAGGTGCTCGCGATCACCGGCGCGCACCAGTATGAGCAGGTGGTCGGCGCGGTGCACGAGGCCGCGCCGCCGGCGCGCTCGCCCTATCTCGATCTCGTGCCCGGCGGCGCCGTCGAGCAGGCCGACCTCAAGCTCACGCCACGCCATTACAGCTATCTGAAGATCGCGGAGGGCTGCAACCACCGCTGTTCCTTCTGCATCATCCCGCAGCTGCGCGGCGACCTGGTCAGCCGCCGCCCCGACGCGATCCTGCGCGAGGCGGAGAAGCTGGTCGCGGCCGGGACCAAGGAGCTGCTGGTCATCAGCCAGGACACCAGTGCCTACGGCATCGACATCCGCCGCGAGCCGCGCCTGTGGCAGGGTCGCGAGGTCGTGCCCGCGATGACCGATCTCGCCCGTGAGCTCGGCCGCATCGCCCCCTGGGTGCGGCTCCACTATGTCTATCCCTACCCGCACGTCGACAGCGTCATCCCGCTGATGGCCGAGGGGCTGGTGCTGCCGTATCTCGACATCCCCTTCCAGCATGCCGCGCCGGCGGTGCTGCGCCGCATGAAGCGGCCCGCCAACGACGCCAAGGTGCTGGAGCGGCTGCGCGGCTGGCGCGCGGTCTGCCCCGACATTGCGATCCGCTCCACCTTCGTGGTCGGCTTCCCGGGCGAGACGGAGGCGGATTTCCATTATCTGCTCGACTGGCTGGACGAAGCGCAGCTCGACCGCGTCGGCGCCTTCCGCTTCGAGCCCGTCGCCGGCGCGACCGCCAACGCGCTGCCCGATCCGGTGCCCGAGCCGGTGAAGGAAGACCGCTACGCCCGCCTGATGGAAAAGACCGCCGCGATCAGCGCCGCCAAGCTCGCCGCGAAGATCGGGCGCACGCTGCCCGTCATCATCGACGCGGTGGATGCCGAAGGGGGCGCGACCGGCCGCTCGCAGGCCGACGCGCCGGAGATCGACGGCGAGGTGTTCCTGCGCGATGCCGGCCATCTCGCCGCGGGCGACATCGTGCCGGTCATGATCGAAGACGCCGACGAGCACGACCTGTACGGCGTTCCCACCGGGTAACCTGCTGGTCCCGGCGTTGCGTCCTCGCGCCGCTTCTGCTGTTACCCCGCCATGTTCCGTCCCTTCCTCGCCGCCGCGCTCGCCCTGCTCCCCGCCCCCGTGCTCGCCCAGGCGCTGACGCCGGCCGAGCAGGCGCAGGTCGACAAGATCGTGACGGACACGCTCGCCGACACTGGCGTGCCCTCGGCCGAGATCGCGATCGTGCGCGGCGGGCAGATCGTGCTGTCCAAGGCCTATGGCAAACAGTGCGAGCGCTGCGGCGCGGCCGATCCGCACCTGCCCTACCAGATCGCGTCCATCTCCAAGCAGTTCACCGCCGCGGCGATGCTGCTGCTCCAGGACGAAGGCAAGCTCAGCCTCGAGGACACCGTCGGCAAATACCTGCCCGGCGTCACCGGCGGCGACCGCATCACGCTGCGCCAGCTGCTGTCGCACACCGCCGGCCTGCAGGATTACTGGCCGCAGGATTACAGCTTCAAGGCGATGGCGACGCCGATCACGCCGCAGGGCATCGTCGATCGCTGGGCGAGGAAACCGCTGGACTTCGAGCCCGGCACGCAGTGGCAATATTCGAACACCGGCTATGTCGTCGCCGGGCTGATCGTCGAGAGGGTGGCGGGCGAACCGCTGCTCGCCTTCCTGCAGCAGCGCATCTTCCGCCCGCTCGGCATCCACGCCGTCGATCAGGACCTCGCGCGCGGCCCCGGCTACCCGGACGGCTATCGCCGCCTGGCGCTCGGCCCGGTGCGGGTCGAGACGCCGGCGGCGCGCGGCTGGCTATATGCCGCGGGCGAGCTGTCGATGTCGGCTGAGGACCTCGCCAAATGGGACATCGCGCGCATGAACCGCACGCTGCTGCCCGCCCGGGATTGGGCGACGCAGGAGACACCGGTCAAGCTGACCGACGGCTCGACCAACGGTTACGGCCTGGGCGTCTCCACCGGCGTCAACGGCGGACGACGCTTCATCGAGCATTCGGGCGAGGCGGTCGGCTTCCTGTCGGAGAACATCGTGCTGCCGGACGAGCAGGCGGCGGTGGTCGTGCTCACCAATGCCTGGTTCTCCGACGCCTATAGCCGCATCGCCAGCGCGATCGGCCGCGTGGTCCTGCCGGCCGCCCCCGCCAACGCCGCCGACCAGGCGGCGCTGACGCGCGTGCGCCAGGTGTACGATCAACTGCGCGCCGGCACGCTGGATCGCGCGCTGCTGACGGAGGACGCCAACTTCTACTTCACCCCCGCCGCGCAGACCGATTACCGCACCAGCCTCGCTCCGCTGGGTGAGCCGACCGGCTTCGTCCAGACCGGCGCGACGCGGCTGCGCGGCGGGTACGTCAACCGCACCTTCCGCATCACCTATCCCGGCCGGACGCTCAGCGTCAGCACCTATGCGGAGCCCGGCGCGGACGGGCGGCTGGAGCAGATCCTGGTGAGTTCCGCGCAATGACCGACTTCGCCGCCCTGCTCCAGCCCGACCGCGGCCAGCCCGCCCGCCGCATCGAGATCGTCGCGCCCGGCGACTTCGCCGGCTGGCTCGTCCGCCAACCCGCCCGGACGCGCACGGCGATCGCGGCGCACGGGCTGACCGGCAAGGCGGGCAACCGGGCGATCTTGCCCGGCGACGGCGCGGAGGACTGGTCGGCGCTGCTGGTGTGCGACGAGCCGATGGCCTCGCCCTGGCGCTTCGCCTCGCTCGGCGGCTTCCTGCCGGCCGGGACCTACCGCCTCGACGGCGATGCGGGCGCCGGCGCGCTGGGCTGGCTGCTCGGGCAATACCGGTTCGACCGCTATCGCACGCCGGGCGAGTCCGGCGGCCGCGTGCTCCTCACCGCCGACGCCGCGCGGATCGACGAGACGGTGCGGCTCGCGCAAGCCACGGCGCTGGTGCGCGATCTGGTCAACACGCCCGCCTCGGATTGCGGCCCCGCCGAGCTGGAGGCGTGCGCCGAGGCGCTGGCGAAGCGTCACGGTGCGACGCTCACCGTCATTCGCGGCGACCCGCTCCAGACCGGCTTTCCGATGATCCACACCGTCGGCCACGCTGCGGTCAGGGACCGCCACCCGCGGCTGATCGAGCTGGAATGGGGTGACCCCGCCCATCCGCGCATTGCGCTGGTCGGCAAGGGCGTAAGCTTCGACACCGGCGGGCTCGATATCAAGCCGTCCGCCGGCATGCGGCTGATGAAGAAGGACATGGGCGGCGCCGCGCATGTCCTCGCGCTCGCCGGGCTGGTGATGGCGGCGAAGCTGCCGGTCAGGCTGCACCTGCTCGTGCCGGCGGTCGAGAACGCGATCGGCAGCGCCGCCTTCCGCCCCGGCGACGTGCTTCGCACCCGCGCCGGCCTGACGGTGGAGAACACCAATACCGACGCCGAGGGCCGTCTGATCCTGGGCGACGCGCTCACGAAAGCCGTCGAGGGCAAGCCTGAGCTGATCCTGGACTATGCCACGCTGACCGGCGCGGCGCGGGTGGCGCTCGGCCCCGACCTGCCGCCGCTCTTCGCCAACGACGACGCGCTTGCCGACGCGCTGCTCGCGGCCGGAACGGCGGTCGGCGACCCGCTGTGGCGGATGCCGCTGTGGGACGGCTATGACGAGCTGCTCAAGTCCGACATCGCCGACCTGCAGAACGCGCCCGAAGGCGGCTTCGCGGGCGCGGTCACGGCGGCGCTGTTCCTGCGCCGCTTCGTGCCGAAGGAGATCGCCTGGGCGCATCTCGACGTCTTCGCCTGGCGACCCGCCGCCAAGCCGGGCCGGCCGAAGGGCGGCGACGCCTTCGGCGTGCGCGCCGCCTGGGCGGTGCTGAAGGACCGCTACGCCCCTCGGTGAGCCGCCGCGATGATCGGCGCGAACTTCGCCGCGGTCAGGCTCGCGCCGCCGACCAGTGCGCCGTCGACATTGTCGACCGCCATGATCCGGGCGGCGTTGTCCGCGGTCACCGAGCCGCCGTACAGGATGCGCATGGCGAGCGCGGTATCGCCGACCATCTGGCGCAGCTTGGCGCGCGCGATCGCGTGCATGGTGGCGATGTCATCCAGCGTCGGCGTGCGGCCGGTGCCGATCGCCCACCGCGGTTCGTAGGCCAGCGTCAGCCAGTCGGCATGCGCGTCGTCGGGCAGCGACTTCTCGATCTGCGCCTGCACCACGCGCTCGGCGCGCCCGGCGTCGCGTTCGGCCTGCAGCTCACCGACGCACAGGATCACGCCCAGCCCGTGTCGGTGCGCGGCGGCCGCCTTCATGAAGGCGTCGTGGCTGGTCTCGTGCTGGTCGCCGCGCCGCTCCGAATGGCCGACGATCGTGAAGCTGGCGCCCGCCTCTTTCACCATCGCCGCGGACAGGCAGCCGGTGTGGGCGCCGTGATCCGCCTCATGCACGTCCTCCGCCCCGATCGCGAGCGTCGGAATGCGCGCGTGCGCGGGCGCGATCAGCGTGGCCGGTACCGCCACCGCCACGTCGACGTCCGGCGCCGCTCCGGCCGCTGCGGCGATGCCGTCCAGCTCGGCCAAGGTCGCGAGGCCGCCGTTCATCTTCCAGTTGCCCACAATCGATCGCCGCCGCATCGCGCCCTCCCCGTCGGCTGACCCGTAACGGCTGGCACGCGCGACACAATGTTGAACCGCCGCGCCCGCGTCCGTAAAGCGGGCGCCGTCCGCCACCGCGAAAGCTCCCGATGCTCGCCTTCTTCCGCCGCCTCATCAATTCCAAGGCGGGCCTGATCGTCACCTTCATCGTGCTCGGTCTGATCGCGCTCGCCTTCGCGTCGGGCGACGTGTCGTCGCTGCGCACCCGCGGCCTGGCGGCGCTGGGCGGGAACGACGATGTGGCGACGGTCGGGTCCGTCCACGTCACCGCACCCGAGTTGACCCAGCAGGCCGGCCAGGCGCTGCAGACCTTCCGCCAGCAGCAGCCGACGCTGGACATGGCGCAGTTCGTCGCGGGCGGCGGCTATGAGGCGACGCTGGAGCGCCTGGTCAACGGGCTGGCGCTGGAGCAGTTCGGTCACGATCAGGGCCTGGTGATCTCCCGGCGCGCGATCGACGGCCAGATCGCATCGTTGCCGGGGCTCCAGGGGCCGGACGGGCAGTTCGACCCCAATCTGTTCCGCCAGGTGCTCGCCGAGCGCAAGCTGACGGAGGCGAGCGTGCGGGCCGATATCGGCCGCGACATCATGACCCAGCTGCTCACCGCCCGGCTGCTCCGCCCGGGGCAGGCGCCGCAGCAGCTGGCGCTCCCCTACGCCAACCTGTCGCTGGAGAAGCGCGCGGGTGAGATCGCGTTCGTGCCGAGCGCCGCCATGCCCGCGGGCGCGCCACCCACCGATGCGGAGGTGCAGGCCTTCTACGCCCGCAATCTCGCCCGCTACACCGTGCCGGAGCGGCGCCTGATCCGCTACGCGCTGGTGACGCCCGAGCAGGTCCGCGCCCGCGCTACCCCCAGCAACGCCGAGATCGCACAGGCCTATAACAGCGACAGCAGAAAATACGCCGCAGCCGAGAAGCGGAGCGTCACCCAGGTCGTGGTGCTCGATCAGGCCGGCGCGCAGGCGCTCGCCGCCAAGGTCAAGGGCGGCGCGTCGCTGGCCGCCGCGGCCGCCGCCGCCGGCCTGTCGCTGTCGACGGAGGCGAACGTCGACAGGGCGACACTGGCCACGCGCACCTCGCCCGCCCTCGCCGATGCCGCGTTCGCCGCGGCCAAGGGCGCGGTGGTGGGGCCGGTGCGCGGCGGCCTCGGCTATGCGGTCGCGCGCGTCGACGCGATCGAGCAGGTTGCCGGGCGCACGCTCGCGCAGGCGCATGACGAGATCGCGGCCGAGCTGACCAAGCGGAAGACCGCCGACGCGCTCAACGCCGTCCATGACGCGATCGACGACAAGCTGGGCGGCAACGCCACCTTCGACGAGCTGGTCGCGGATCAGAAGCTGCAGGCCGCGAGCGCCGGGCCATTGCTCGCCAACGGCGTCGATCCGGCCCATCCCGACGCCAAGCCCGATCCCGCGCTCGCCCCCCTCGTCCAGGCCGTGTTCCAGATGCAGGACGGCGACGATCCGCAGATGGTGCCGACGGCCGCCGACGGCAGCTTCGCCGTGGTGGCGCTGGGCCGCATCGTAGCCGCGGCGCCGCGGCCGCTCGCGGAGGCGCGCACGCAGGTGGTGAAGGATCTCGGGGCCGATCGCGCCCGCCTCGCCGCACGCCGGGTCGCGGGCGAACTGCTCGCGAAGGTGAATGCCGGCCAGACGCTGGCGCAGGCCTGGGCGGCGACCGGGCTGAAGGCCGCGCCGCCGCACCCGCTGGCCGCCGCGCGCGACGATCTCGACAAGGCGCAGGGTCCCGCCAAGGCGCCGCTGGCGCTCCTGTTCGCGATGCCGCGCGGCGCGACCCGGCTGCTGGAAGCGGCGGGCGGGACCGGCTGGGCGGTGGTCCGGCTCGATCAGGTTATCCCCGGCGACGCGTCGCGCGAGCCCGATCGCGTCGCTGCGCTGCGCGCCGCCTTCGGCCAGGTGCTCGGCCGCGAATATCTGGAGCAGTTCGCGCAGGCGGCACGCGCCGCGGTCGGCGTGAAAACCAATCCGGCCACCATCGCCCGGGTCAAGGCCGACCTGCTGAAGGGCAACGGCGTCGGCGACGCCGGCGAATAGCGCGATCCCGACAACCTCGCCTCCCGGACCTGATCCGGGGAACGGCCGTCCTTCTCATTGGCTGAAAGTCAGAACGGTGCTTCGACAAGCTCAGCATGGACGCGACGCCGACATCGCCGCCCTCGCCGGCGGGCGCCCCGCGCTGATCTGGCAGCGGCAGATCGCGGATACCGAGACGCCGGTTGCCGCCGCACTCAAGCTGATCGAGCCGGGGCGCGGCGATTTCCTGCTTGAATCGGTCGAGGGCGCGACGACGCGCGGCCGCCACAGCCTGATCGGCCTTGCCCCCGACTTGGTGTTCCGCGCCCAAGGCGACCAGGCAGAGGTGAACCGCACCTGGGCGGCGGACCGATCTGCCTTCCACCCCGCCGGCCCGACCCTTGCTGCCTTGCGCGCGCTGGTCGCCGAATGCCGTGCCGACGTGCCCGCCGAGCTGCCGCGCGCGCTCGCCTGCCTGGTCGGCTATTTCGGCTATGAGACGGTCGGGCTGGTCGAACGGCTGCCGCAGCCCGGGGCCGACCCGCTCGGCCTGCCCGACATGCTGTTCGTGCGCCCCACCGTGCTGCTCGTCTTCGACCGGCTGGCCGACGCGCTCTACCTGGTGGCGCCCGCCTGGCCCGATCCGGCGCGCGACCCCGCCGCGCTGGTCGCCGACGCCGAGGAGCGCCTGGACGCGACCGCCGCCCGGCTCGCCGGCACGCCGCTGCCGCCGCCGGTCCGCAGCGATGTGGCGGAGCCGGCCTATGCGCCCGCGATCGATCCGGCCCGGTATCGCGCGATGGTCGGGCGAGCTCAGGACTATATCGCCGCCGGCGACATCTTCCAGGTCGTGCTCGCCCAGCGCTTCACCGCGCCCTTCCCGCTGCCGCCGTTCGAGCTTTACCGCTCGCTGCGGCGGATCAACCCCTCGCCCTTCCTCTATCATCTCGACCTGCCCGGCTTCGCGCTGATCGGCTCGTCGCCCGAAATCCTAGTCCGCGTCCGCGACGGCGCGATCACCGTCCGCCCGATCGCCGGCACCCGCCCACGCGGCCGCACCGAAGCCGAGGACGAGGCGAACCGCGCAGAGCTGCTCGCCGATCCCAAGGAGCGCGCCGAGCATCTGATGCTGCTCGATCTCGGCCGCAACGACGCCGGCCGCGCCGCCGCGCCGGGCAGCGTGCGGGTGACCGAAAGCTACACGATCGAGCGCTACAGCCACGTCATGCACATCGTCTCGAACGTGACGGCAACGCTTGCGCCCGGCCGCGACGCGCTCGACGCGCTGTTCGCCGGCTTCCCCGCCGGCACCGTCTCGGGCGCGCCCAAGGTCCGCGCCTGCGAGATCATCGCCGAGCTCGAGCCCGAGACGCGCGGCGCTTACGCTGGCGGCGTCGGCTATTTCTCGCCCGACG
>NZ_CAXUEK010000065.1:0-934 GCF_964250165.1 uncultured Sphingomonas sp.
GTCGGCGACCGCGGCCTTGTCCTCGCGCACCACCAGGTCGCCGGGGTAGATCGGCGGGTTGGCCGCATCGACCTGCGCGGCGCGGATGAAGGCGTCGTTCATCTGCAGCAGCCGCCCGTCACGGTCCACCAGCGCGAGGCCGAGCGGGAGCAGCGAGACGAGGCTGCGGACATGCGCGGCCGCGCTGGCGCCGATCGCGGGCGTGCCCTCCTCCTCGTCGAGCAGCGCCACGAGGACCGGGCCGTCCTCGTCCTCGACGAAGGGGAGCTGGACGACGCGCAAGGGCGTGCCCTCCAGCCCCTCGCGCTCGAAGCGGACGAGGCCGCGGCTGTCGGTGATGAGCAGCTGCGCGAAGTCGCGCCCCGCCAGCGGCGCGTCGCCCTGGCCGAGCGCGCGCAAGGCGAGCACCGCGTTGCCCGCGAGCACGCGCCCCTGCGGGTCGACCAGCGCCGCCATGACGCCGCCCCCGCCGAGCCGGTCGCCGGTCGGTCCCGCGAGCAAGCTCGCCAGCGTACCGGCATGGTCCTCCTCGCGCGGCTGATGGAACCGCCAGACGAGCAGGTCGGCCTCCGCGCCGGCGCGGACGATCTCGGCGTCGACGCGTCGGCCGGACGCGTCGAGCCGCGCGGCCACGCCATGGCCATCGCGCCAGGCGGCGCGCCCGGCGGCGCCGAGCGCCGCGACGCCCGCGTCGTCGAGCGACAAGCCCGGCGGGGTCGGCAGGCCGCGGAACAGCGTCTGGTAGGCGTCGTTCGCGCAGACCAGCCGGCCGGCGCGATCCGTGACGGCGACCGCATCCGCGCTCGCCTCGGCGAGCTGACGCGCCAGACTCCAGTCGGTCGCCGGGGTGGTGACAGCGGCCGTCGGCGCGACCAGCCGATACGCGGCCGCGCCGCCCGCGACGACCAGCGCGGCGGCGAGGAAGCCGGCGGCG
>NZ_CAXUEK010000065.1:944-15469 GCF_964250165.1 uncultured Sphingomonas sp.
ACGCAGGGCCGGATCCCGCTGCGCACGGACGCCTCGTCGTGAGCCATCAGCAGGAAGCCGGCGGCGATGACCGGACTCCTGACGAGCCACAGGATCAGGAGCGCGGCGGCGAGCCCCGCGGCGACCGCTGCAAGCGCGGCGGCGCGAGGAGGGGTGAGGGACCGAGCGGCGGGGACAGAGGCCATGGCTTCTGCTTTGAGCTAAGCGGGTGGTCGGTCAAGCGTCCATCCCTCTCCCCTTTCGGGGGAGAGGGTGGCCGAGCGTCAGCGAGGACGGGAGAGGGGCAGTGCAGCCGCCAAAACCGTCAGCACACCCTCGACGTTGCCCGTCACGTCCGCATTGGCAAAGCGCAGCACGCGCCAGCCTTGCCGTTCGAGGAACGCCGTACGGCGACTATCCATCTCGATCGTGATGCCGTGCGTATCGCCGTCGACCTCGACGACTAACATCGCGCTCCGACAGGAAAAATCGACGACGTACGGCCCCAGGGCCGTTTGGTGCCTGAATTTCCAGCGCTCGAACCGATGAGCGCGAAGATTGTACAACATGCGAGCCTCGGCAGGAGTCGGGTTGCTGCGCATCTGCCTGGCCAATGCGAGTAACCGCTGGTCGCGCACGGCCCCTCTCCCGCCTTCGCTTCGCTCGGCACCCTCTCCCCCTGAAGGGGAGAGGGAAAACCGGACGTCGGCTTACCAGATCCTCACCCGCTGCTCGGGCGTCAGGAACAGCTTCTCCCCCGGCTTCGGCGAGAATGCCGCATACCACGGGTCCATGTTGCGCACGATGTTGGCGCGTTGCTGCGCCGGCGAGTGCGGGTCGGTGAGGAGCTGCTGGCGCAGCGACGGCTCGCGATAGTTGCGGCGCCATACCTGCGCCCAGCCGAGATAGAAGCGCTGATCGCCGGTCAGCCCGTCGATCACCGGCGCGGGCCTGCCGCCGAGCGAGGCATGGTAGGCGTCATACGCCGCCGACAGGCCCGCGAGATCGGCCGAGTTCTCGCCGAGCGTCAGCGCGCCTTTCACGTGGAAGCCCGGCAGCGGCTCGTAGGCGTCGTATTCCGCCGTGAGCTTCGCCTCCAGCGCGGTGAACTTGGCGACGTCGGCGTGCGTCCACCATTGTTTCAGCTCGCCCTTGTCGTTGTACTTGGCGCCCTGGTCGTCGAAATGGTGGCTCATTTCGTGGCCGATCACTGCGCCGATGCCGCCGTAGTTGATCGCCGGGTCGGCCTTGGGATCGAAGAAGGGCGGCTGCAGGATCGCGGCGGGGAAGACGATCTCGACCATGCCGAAATTGGCGTAGGCGTTCACCGTCATCGGCGTCATGCCCCACTCCCAGCGCTGCAGCGGCTTGCCGAGGTGGCCGACATTGTAGTCGTGCCGCCACTGGACGGCGCGGATGTTGTTGCCGAAGGCGTCGCCGGGCACGATCCGGAGCGCCGAATAATCCCGCCACCGCGACGGATAGCCGAGCTTGGGCGTGAACGCGGCGAGCTTGGTGTGCGCCTTCACCTTCGTCTCGGGCGCCATCCATTCCAGCCTGTCGATCCGCGCGTTCATCGCGGCGATGATGTTGTGGACGAGGCCGTCGATCGCCGCCTTGGTCTCCGGCGGGAAATATCGGGCGACATAGATCCTGGAGACGTCGTCCGACACCGCCGCGCTCGTCCAGCTCACCGCGCGCTTCCAGCGCTCCTCCTGCTGCGGCACGCCGCGCAGCGTGGTGCCGTAGAAGGCGAACTGCTCGCGGTCGAACGCCGCGGGCAGCACGTCGGCATAGCTGTCCAGGCTGCGGATCAGCAGATGGTCCTTCAGCACCTGCAACGGCGCGTCGGCGATCAGCCTGGCGATCCCCGTCACCGCCGACGGCTGGGCGACGATCACCGTGTCGACCGGCGTGCCGTTGGCGCGCAGATAGGCGGCGAAGTCGAAGCCCGGCGCGGCCTGCTGCAGCTGCGCGACCGTCATCTTGTTGTAGGTCTTGTCGGAATTGCGGCTGTCGATCCGGTTCCAGCTGACCTGTGCGATCCGCGTCTCGAAATCGAGCACCGCCTTGGCGCGCGCGTCGGCGTCCGCCTCGCCGGCCAGCGTGAACATCCTGGCGATATGCGCCTGGTAAGCCGCCTTGGCCTCGGCGAGCTTGGGGTCGGCGGAGAGGTAATAGTCGCGGTCCGGCAGGCCCAGGCCCGACTGGCGAATGCCGACGATATAGGTCTCGGGCAGCTTGGCGTCCTGACCGACGCCGCCGCCGAACGGGATGCCGATGCCGTTGCGGTCGGCCTCCGCGACCAGCGCGGCATAGCCCGCCTTGCTGCTCAGCCCCTCGACCTTGGCGAGCCACGGCTTGGCCGGCGCGAGGCCCTTCGCCTCGATCGCGGCGGTATCGAGATAGGTGGCGTAGGCGTCGCCGATCTTGCTGCCCTTCGCCGCCTCCAGCAGGCCGCGGGTGCGCTCGCGCGACAGGTCGGCCAGCGTGTCGAACGCGCCGTAGCTGCCCTTGTCGGCAGGAATGGCGGTGTTCTTCAGCCAGGTGCCCCCGGCATAGCTGTAGAAGTCGTCGCCGGGCTGGACCGACGTGTCCATGCCGGCCTGGTCGAGGCCGAACGTGCCGATCTGCGGACCGGCGGCGGTGCGCGGCTTGACCGGGCCGACCGCGGCCTTGCCGGGCGTCGGGCCCTGCGCGGGAAGCCCGACCGCGGCGGTGGCGGCGAGCAGCGTGGCGATGACGATGCGCTTCATGTGTGTTCTCCCGTTGCTCGAACGCGACGCGGCACAGCCGCGTCGTCCGACGGGAAGCAGGGCTCCCCGCCGGCCGCGCTGGCGCGAGTCAGCCGGTCGCGGCCGGCTGCCGCGCTGCGCGTCACCAGATCTTCACGCGCTGCTCCGGCGTCAGATACAGCTTCTGCCCCGGCTGCACCTTGTAGGCGGCATACCAGGGATCGAGGTTGCGCACCGTCGACACGCGCTCGTGGCCGGGCGAGTGCGGGTCCGACAGCAGCTGCGAGCGCAGCGCCGGCTCGCGCTCCTTGATGCGCCACACCTGGGCCCAACCGAGATAGAAGCGCTGGTCGCCGGTCAGCCCGTCGATCACCGGGGCGGGCCTGCCGTTCAGCGAACGGTGATAGGCATCGAGCGCCACCGTCAGCCCGGCCAGGTCGGCGATGTTCTCGCCCAGCGTCAGTGCACCCTGGATGTGCTGGCCCGGGATCGGCTCATACGCGTCATACTGCGCGATCAGCTTGTCGGTGAACGCCTTGAACTGCTCGACGTCCTTGGGCGTCCACCAGTCGGCGAGCTTGCCGGTGGGATCGTATTTGCGGCCCTGATCGTCGAAATGATGGCTCATCTCGTGGCCGATCACCGCGCCGATGCCGCCATAGTTGACCGCCGGATCCGCGTGCGGATCGAAGAAGGGCGGCTGCAGGATCGCGGCGGGAAAGACGATCTCGTTCCAGGTCGGGTTGGCATAGGCGTTGATCGTCATGGGGGTCATTCCCCATTCGCTGCGGTCCATCGGCGTGCCGAGCTTGTGCAGCTCGCGGTCGAACTCGAATGCGTTGGCGCGCGCGACGTTGCCGACCAGGTCGGCGCGGTCGATGTGGAGCGCCGAATAGTCGCGCCAATGGTCGGGATAGCCGATCTTGGGCCGGAACGCGGCGAGCTTGGCGTGCGCCTTCACCTTGGTCTCGGGCGCCATCCAGGCCAGCTTGTCGAGCCGGGCGTTCATCGCGGCGATGATGTTCTTGACCAGCTGGTCGGCCGCCGCCTTCGCCTCGGGCGGGAAATACTGCGCGACATATTGCTGGCCGATCGCCTCGCCCATGCCGCCGGAGACGACGCCCACCGCGCGCTTCCAGCGCACCTGCTGCTGCGGCACGCCCGACAGCACGGTGCCGTAGAAGGCGAAGTTGGCGTCGTCGATCGGCTTGGGCAGATAGGCGGCGTAGGAGCGCAGCACGCGCAGGCGCAGCATGTCCTGCAGCACGGGCAACGGCGTGCGGGCGTAGACCGCCGCCTCGCCGGTCATCGCGCTCGGCTGCGACACGAGGTAGAACGGCTCGGTGGGCATGCCCAGCGCGGTCAGATAGGCCGCCCAGGGATAGCCCGGCGCCTTGGCGGTGAAGTCGGCCGCGGTCCATTGATTGTAGGTCTTGTCGGCGTCGCGGCTCTCGATCCGGGTCCAGTGGATCTGGGCGATGTCCTTCTCCAGCCCGAACACCGCCGCCGCGCGCGCCGGCGCATTCGCCTCCCCCGCCAGCGTCAGCATCTGCGCCAGATAGCCCTGATAGGCGGTGCGGATCGCCGCCAGCTTGGGATCGTCCTTCAGGTAATAGTCGCGGTCGGGCAGGCCGATGCCGCCCTGGTTGAAGCCGACGACATAGGCGTCGGGGTTCTTGTCGTCGACGCCGACGCCGACGCCGATCAGCCCCGGTACGCCCTGGCGCGCGAGATAGGCCATGGTCTGGACCAGCTCGTCCTTGGTCCTGGCGGCGGCGATGCGGTCCAGCCACGGCTTGACGGGGGCGATCCCCTTGGCGTTGATCGCCGCCTCGTCCAGATAGCTGGTGTAGAAATCACCGATCTTGTCGCCCGGCCGGGCCGCCGCGGCCTCCAGGATGACGCGGGTGCGCTCGCGCGACAGGTCGTCGAGCACGTTGAACATGCCATAGGCCGCCTTGTCGGCGGGGATGTCGGCCGTCTTGTACCAGCTGCCACTGGCGTAATGGAAGAAGTCGTCGCCGGGCTGCACCGCCTGATCGCGGCCGGCGAGGTCGATGCCGAACTCGCCATATTGCGGCTTGCCCGCGACGGCCGGCGCGGCGCCCGCGGCGGGGACGGCCGTCGCCTTGCGCGGCGCGGTCTGGGCGACGGCGAAGCTGGAGACGGACGCGAACAGGAGGGCGGCGAGAACCGGCGTGCGCATGCGGGATCCTTCAAAGGGGAGGAATCAGGATGCCCCGTGTTCTAGCCGGCTAAAACGCCCGGTCAATTATGGTTTATGCACCCGCCGGTTACGCCATTTCCGGACCGTGCGCAGGCGCCACAGCGCGGCGCCGAGCGCATAGGCGAGTGCGGCCAGCACCGGCGCCAGCACCAGCAGCCCGACCATCATCGCGGGGCCGCCATGCGCCAGCCATTGCAGCATGCCCTGATGCGCATGGACGTTGGTGGCGATCGGCCGGCCGGGCACCTGCCGGTCGACGCGCAGGACGACGCGCCCGATCACCAGCGCCAGATACCAGATCGGCCCGAACACGAAGGTGCCGGGCACCGTGATCGCGACCGCCAGCGGCACGTTGGCGCGCGCCGGCACGCAGGCGAGCGCCGCGATCGGCATGTGCGCGAAGGGAAACAGCACCGTGCAGGCCGCGCCTACCGCCGCCGCGCGCGGCACCGAGCGGCGGTTGAAGCGCCAGAGCGACGGTCGCAGGATGCGCCCCGCGACCGGGCGGAGCAGCCGGTTGCGCTCGATCGCCTCGCGCGTCGGGACGTGTCCCTTGATCCAGCCGAGCACGCCGCCGCCGGGGGTCGCGGCCTCAGCCCCGCTCACGCAGCAGCCTCCCCGCTTCCTTCTTCCACTCGCGCTCCTTGATGTGTTCGCGCTTGTCGTGCGCCTTCCTGCCCTTGGCGAGCGCCAGTTCCACCTTCGCACGACCGTGGCCGTTGAAATAGACGCAGAGCGGCACCAGCGTCATGCCCTCGCGCGCCACCGCGCCATGCAGCTTGTTGATCTCGCGCACGTGCAGGAGGAGTTTGCGGGGCCGCTTGGCCTCGTGGTTGAAGCGGTTGCCATGGCTGAACTCGGGGATGTTGGCGTTGATCAGCCACACCCCGCCGTCCTGCACGTCGGCATAGGATTCGGCGATCGAGCCCTCGCCGAACCGCAGCGACTTCACCTCGGTGCCGGTCAGCGCCAGGCCCGCCTCATAGGTCTCCTCGATCGAATATTCGAAGCGGGCGCGCCGGTTCTCGGCGACGATCTTCTGCTTGTCGAACGTGGCGGGCTTGGGACGGGCCATGGCGGCGATGTAGGCGGGGAAGGGCCGGAGCGGAAGCGCTATGGATCAGCCTGCCGGCGTTTGGCGCCGAGCGGGATCTTGAGGCGGAGCATGATGCGGTTGATGGGCACGCCGCCGGGCAGGCCCGCGGCTTCGGCTTCAGCGGCCAGCGCCGTGGAGCCGAGATGGATCTGGGCCTCGGGCAGACCGCCGCGCCGGAACCGCTCGGGGACGGGGTGCAGGCGATAGGCGTCCGGATCGCGGGCGCAGACGATCACGTCGTCGGAATCGGCGTCGACGGGGCAAGGCGCATTGCCGTGAGGCCGGGGTGTGGCGGGGAGCACCGGCCCCGCGACGGCCTGGGCAAGGAAGAGGATCAGCACGCGGCCGCGATCCTCCCCGTCCCGGAGAGGAGTTCAGAGGCCGACATGGCTCAACCCTGCATCCACCGCTTCGCACGAGGCGGCCGACGCGCCCGTCATCGGCAGCCGCAGCGTCGGCGGGAAGCCGGGTCGGACGCGGGTCAGCGCGTATTTCACCGGCGCGGGGGAAGCGTCGGTGAACAGCGCCGTGTGGAGCGCGAACAGCCGGTCGTGCAGCGCCCTTGCGCGCGTGTAATCGCCTGACGCGCAGGCCGCCTGCAGGTCGGCGCACAGCCGCGGCGCGACGTTGGCCGTGACGGAGATGCAGCCCGTCCCGCCGAGGCTGTTGAACGCCAACGCGAGGTCGTCATTGCCCGACAGCTGCGTCCAATCCGCGCCGAGCGCGGCGCGGTGCTCGGAGACGCGCTGGAGCTGGCCGGTGGCGTCCTTGATGCCCGCGAACACGCCCGGGAACGCCTGCACGATGCGGATGACGGTGGCGGGCAGGATGTCGGTCACCGTGCGCGCGGGCACGTTGTAGAGGATGATCGGCAGCGGCGCGTCCGCCGCGAGCGCCGCGAAGTGGCGGAAGATGCCCTCCTGCCCGGGCCGGTTGTAATAGGGCGGCACCATCAGCGCGGCGTCCGCGCCCGCCTGCCCGGCCGCGCGCAGATTGGCCGCCGACACGCGGGTGTCGTTGGAGCCGGCCCCGGCGATCACCGGCACCCGGCCGCGCGCCTGCTCCGTCGCCCAGCGCACGACGCGGAAATGCTCGTCCTGATCGAGCGTCGCCGCCTCGCCGGTGGTGCCGCACGCGACCAGCGCCGACGAGCCTTCGGCGATCTGCCATTCGACCAGATCGCGGAACGCCGCCTCGTCCGGCTCGCCAGCGGCGTCGAACGGCGTGACGAGTGCGGGGATCGACCCGGAAAACATCGCTGGATCGCCTCCTGCAGCGGCGGAAATCATCTTTGTTCACGACAGATACGGGCCGGCGCGTTATCCTGTCCAGATGCTGGGTGCGGGATGGCGGATCGGCGTGATGGGGGCGGCGGCGCTGGCGGGCGTCGGTGCGTCCGGAATGCAGGACGATCTGGAGCGTTACCGCCAGCAGCTGGCCACCATGACGCCGCGCTCGCCCGCCCCGGCCGACGCCGCGATCGCCGCCGCCTACGCGCAGTGGAAGGCCGTGAGCGCGACCGGCCAGCTGCCGTTCGACAGCTATGCCACTTTTCTGCTCGCGCACCCCGGCTGGCCGGGCGAGGCGGACCTGCGCCACGCCGCGGAGGCCAAGGCCGCGCTGGCGAGCCCGGGCGCGGTGGTCGGCTTCTTCCGCGCGTTCACGCCGCTGACCCAGGGCGGCCGCGTCGCCTATGCCCGCGCGCTGCTCGCGACCGGCGCGCCGGGCGAGGCGGCGGAACAGGCGCGCGCGGCCTGGCGGCGCGGCGCGCTGCTGGCGGCCGACGAGGGCTGGGTCGCGCAGAGCTTCGCCGGCCGGCTGACCGCGGCGGACCAGGACGCGCGCATGGACACGCTGCTCTGGGCCGGGCAGACCGCGGCGGCGGCGCGCCAGCTCGCGCTCGTCACCTCGGCGGCGCGCGGCGTGTTCGCCGCGCGGCTCGCGCTGCGCGGCAACGCGCCGGAGGCGGCCGGGATCGCGATGGCCGGCACCCAGCCTTATGACGCCGATGCTGGTTACGTCGCCGACCGGGCGCTGTGGCTCGCCAAGGCGAACGCCGCCCCGACCGCGCGCGCCTGGCTCGCTGCCCCGCACGCGCTCGCCGCGCCGCCGGGCGACCCTGACCGCTATATGGACGTGCTGCTCGCGCATGCGCGCGGCGCGGCGGCGGACGGCAATTGGCAGCAGGCCTATGACATCGCCCGCCAGGCGGACGGGGCCTATGACCCCGGCACCGACGTCACGACACGGCCTTACGGGGAGCGCGACGCCTATACCGATCTCGCCTGGCTCGCGGCGCAGGCGGCCTATCGTCATCTGGGACGCCCGGCGGACGCCGCCACGCTGTTCGACCGCTACGGGCACGGCTCGGCGACGCCGTCGGTGCGCTCCAAGGGCCTGTACTGGGCAGCGCGCGCGGCGGACGCGGCGGGCTCTCCCCAGGCGGCGGGTTTCTGGCAGGCGGCGGCAGGCTATCGCGACCAATATTACGGCCAGCTCGCGCTGGAGCATCTCGGCCGTCCCCTCGCCGCGCCGCCGCCGCTCGCGCCGGTCGCGGTGGACGCGATGACGCGCCTCGCCTTCAACAGCCGCGACACGGTGCGCGCCGCGCAGATGCTCGGCAACATCGGTGCGTATGACGACCAGACCGCCTTCGTCCGCCAGATCGCGATGGATGCGAAGAGCGATACCGACCACCTGCTCGCCGCCGAGCTCGCGCGCCAGCTGCAGCGGCCGGACCTCGGCGTGATGGTGGGACGCAGCGCGCTGCTGAACGGCCTGTCGGACTATTCCGCCGCCGGCTTCCCGACCGTGCCGGTGCCCGCCGGCTATGAGGGCGACTGGACGATCATTCACGCCATCGCCCGGCAGGAGAGCCAGTTCAATCGCGCCGCCGTCAGCCATGCCGGCGCGCGCGGGCTGATGCAGCTGATGCCCGCGACGGCGCGCGAGCAGGGTGGCAAGATCGGCCTGACCTTCCAGCCCGCGGCGCTGACCACCGATCCCAACCTGTCGATCATGCTCGGCTCCACCTATTTCCGGCACATCTTCGGCCTCTATGGCAGCTACCCGCTGGCGGTCGCGGCCTATAACGCCGGGCCGGGCAACGTGAACCGCTGGCTGGCGGCGAACGGCGATCCGCGGACCGGCACGATCGACATGGTCGACTGGGTCGAGGCGATCCCGATCGGGGAGACCCGCAACTACGTCCAACGCGTGCTGGAGAACGCGGTGGTCTATGACCTGCTCCGCCCCGAACGTGCGCTGAGCCGCGGACCGGCGAACCTGAGCTGGTATCTGGGGCGGCGGCCGGGATGACCGCTGTGCTCCCGCGAAGGCGGGAGCCCGGGCTGGACCCCCGCCTCCGCGGGGATCAAAGCGGGCGCATGGATCGTCCGAACTACATCACGCCGACGGGCTTCGCCGCGCTACGCGCCGAGTACGACCAACTCCTTGCCATCGAGCGTCCGGCGCTGGTCGAGACGATCAGCTGGGCGGCCGGCAACGGCGACCGCTCTGAGAACGGCGACTATATCTACGGGCGCAAGCGGCTGCGCGAGATCGACCGGCGGCTGGGCTGGCTGGCGAAACGGATGAAGGCGGCCAAGGTGGTCGACCCCGCGCAGCAGGCGGACCGCGCCCGCGCCTGGTTCGGCGCGACCGTCACCGTCGCGGATGCGGACGACCATGCGCGCACGCTGACGCTGGTCGGCGACGACGAGACGGACGCGGGGCAAGGCCTGGTCGGCTGGAGCGCGCCGATCGCCCGCGCGCTCCGCGGCGCCGCGGTCGGCGACCTGCGGCGCGTGACGCTGCCCGCCGGCGAGCGCGACTATGAGGTGATCGCGATCAGCTACCCGCCCGCCGCCGAGGGGAACGCCGCCCTCCCCTCGCCCGTTCACCGGGCCGAAGGAGAACCGTCATGGCCGAGAACCCCCGCACCGACAGCGCCCGCGCGCACGACGACACCGACCTGATCGAAGGCATGGACCCCGACGCGGACGCCGTCGCCGGCTCGTCGGGCGGTCGCCTCCAGCAGGAGGTCGGCAGCAAGGCCGACCTGAAGCGCGCCGTGGCCGATCCCGAGGGCGACACCCGTGCCACCAAGCAGGACGACATCGACTCCGGCCAGAGCTATCGGTCCGACCGCCGTTGACGCGGACGCCCGCGCGCGGAAGGGTGGCGACATGGACGACGCCATCACCCGCAACATCGCGCTCCTGATCGACGCGGACAACGCCAGCCCCAACGCGCTCGATCCGGTGCTGACGGTGCTCGCCGAGCTGGGATCGGTGAACGTGCGCCGCGCCTATGGCAACTGGTCGAAGCCGGGGCTGAAAAGCTGGCAGGACATGACGATCCGCCACGGCATCGAGCCCCAGCAGCAGTTCGACCTGACCAAGGGCAAGAACGCCACCGACATGAAGATGACGATCGACGCCATGGACCTGCTGTCCCGCGGGCGCGTCGAGGGTTTCGGCATCATGTCGTCGGATTCGGACTTCATGCCGCTGGCGATGCGCATCCGGCAGGATGGGCTGCCGGTCTACGGCTTCGGCCGGGCCAACACGCCCGAGGGCTTCCGCCAGGCCTGCACGCGATTCATCGACGTCGACGCGCTGATGGCGAATCCGGATGGCGTGCCCGTGGAGCAGGCGCTGCCGCCGCCGATCGGGAGCGCTCGCGACCGCCCTGCCCCCGCCAAGGGCAAGGTGGACGAGGAGCTGCTCAAGCTGCTGATCGACGCCTATGACGCCACCAAGCGCGACGAGCGCGGGTTCGTCAGCCTGTCCGCGATGGGCCAGCTCGCCGCCAACCGTTCGAGCTTCGACGCGCGCAACTATGGCTACAAGCGCCTATCGGACCTGATCGAGGCGGTGCCGATCTTCAAGACCGAAACGCGCGAGGGCGGGCGGGCCTATGTGAAACGGATGCGGTAAGCGGCCGCGCCTGTTGTCCGGTAGCGGCTGTTTCTCCCGCCGCCTCCCCGGCGGCAGGGAACCCCGTAGAGTCACTTTGCGGGATGCCGAGACCAGCGCACAGCATCGGGCTGCCCCGGCCGATGGAACGACGCTCGCCCTTCATCGCGACTGCGCCCGGCCTCTTGAGGCGAGGCAAGTCAGATCGGCTAAATCGCATTGTAGCTGTGCTATTGAAAGCTTGCGCTTGCGTTTGACCCGACGCACGCTGCGCACTCCGACAGAGTCGGCGAGCCATCGTCGCGAAAATCCCAGGAGAGCAGCGAGGGGGAGCCCGCGTCCCGGTGCACGATGCCGCCCATTCGATCCTGACGCCGTTTGCCGCGATGCTGGCGGCGGGGCTGGCCGCGGGCTTCGCGGCGGGATTGTTCGGGATCGGCGGCGGCTTCGTGGTGGTGCCGGCGCTGCTCGTCGTGCTGCCGCTGCTGGGCGGCGACAAGGCGCAATATGCGCATGTCGCGATCGGCACGTCGGCGGCGACCATCATCCTCACCTCGCTGCGGTCGCTGCGCGCCCATGCGCGGCGCGGCGCGGTCGAGTTCGAGGTGCTGCGGAGCTGGGCGCCGTGGCTGGTGCTCGGCTGCGGCGTCGGCGTGGCGCTGGCGGATCGCGTCGACGGGCACGTGCTGCTGCTCATCTTCGGCATCGGCGTGACGCTGATGGCGCTCCATTTCCTCGTGCCGCGCGTGGGCGACCGCGTGCTGTCCGACGCGATGCCCGGCGGCGTCGCGCGCGTCAGCATCGCGGGCGGGCTCGGCGCCTTCTCGTCGCTGCTCGGCATCGGCGGCGGCACGATCGCGATCATGGTGATGACGCTGTGCGGGCGCACGATCCACCGCGCCATCGCCACCGCGTCCGGCGTCGGCACGCTGATCGCGGTGCCGAGCGCGATCGGCTTCGCGATCATCGGCTTCCGCGAGCCGGGGCTGCCCTGGGGATCGCTCGGCTATGTCAACCTGCCCGCGACGGCGGCGATCGCGTCGACGTCGATGCTGACCGCGCCCTATGGCGTCGCGGCGGCCCACAGCCTGGACGCCAGGCTGCTGAAGCGGGTGTTCGGAGTCTATCTGGTGTTCATCGGCTTCACGATGATCCGCAAGGCGGCCGGCTATTGATGGAGAGCGACATGCTGAACGAGGAAGCGACCGACGACCTGCTCACCCGCGGCTTCCAGCGCCGCGACCTGGCCCGCATCGCCGCCGTGTTCGGCGTCGGCGTGGCGGCGGCGAACTGGGGCCGCCCGGCCTGGGCGTCGGCCGGCACGCCCGACGCCGCGCCGGCCGCCAAGGTGCGGCTCGGCGCCAATGAATGCTGGACGGGCCCGCTCGCGCCCGGCCACCGCGCCGCGGTCGGCATCGTCGCCAACGGCAACCGCTATTCGCCACATGACGAGCGCGGCGACTTCATCAAGGCGGTGGCGTCGGTCGAAGGCGTGCCCGGCGACCATGTCGCGCCCTTCCCCGGCTCGAGCGACCCGCTGTCGCGCGCGGTCGTCACCTTCTGTTCGCCCGACCGCGCGCTGGTCACCGCCGATCCGACGTTCGAGCTCGCCGGCCGGACCGCTGAATGGCTGCAGGCGCCGGTCAGGCGCGTGGCCCTCACCCCCGACTACCGCCACGACGTGAAGGCGATGGTCGCGGCCGCGCCGAACGCCGGGCTGTTCTACATCTGCACGCCCAACAACCCGACCGGCACGATCACGCCGCTCGCCGACATCGCGTGGCTCCTCGCCAACAAGCCCGCGGGCGCGGTGGTGCTGATCGACGAGGCGTACACCCATTTCGCGGGCGTGCCCGTCGCGTCGTCGCTGGCCGCGGCGCGCGACGACGTGATCGTCATGCGCACCTTCTCCAAGCTGTTCGGCATGGCGGGGATGCGGATGGGCTACATCATGGCGGACCCGGCGCTGATCGCGAAGATGATGCGCTACGACGGCGGCATGCAATCGGGCGCGCTGCCGCTGCCCAGCCTCGCCTGCGCGACCGCCAGTCTGCCCGCCGCACCGCTGATCGCCGCGCGCCGGGCCGAGATGCAGGCGGCCCGCGGGGTGGCGCTGGACCATCTGAAGGCGCGCGGCTTCGCCGTGAAACCGACGGACGCCAACATGTTCATGATCGACTGGAAGACGCGCAGCCCCAAGGAGATGCAGGCCGCCTTCCGCACGCAGAGCGTCGAGATCGGCCGCTCCTGGCCGGTCTGGCCGACGGTGTCGCGCGTGACGGTGGGATCGATGGCGGAGATGAAGGCCTTCTGCACGGCGCTGGACAAGGTGTGGGTGTAGCACCGCACCTGCATTGTTAGCTGTACATGCCTTGTGATAGCCTCACAAAGTGACTGTCCAGCATCGACCCGCACCCGGCAAATATCGGCTGACCGTCGCGGACTTCCTGCGCCTCGATGAGACCGGGGTATTCGGAACGGATCGCACGGAGTTGCTGGACGGGGATATCATCATCATGAGCGCCGAACATCGCCCTCACGCCTGGGTCGTGGGTGAGCTCGGTTATCGGATCCGCCGTGCGCTGGAAAAGCTTGGTAGCGACCTCTACGCCCTGGGTGCGAGCATCGAGCTTTCCGACCACGACGTGCCGCTTCCGGACATCGTGCTGACGCGCGAGCCCAGGGGAAAAGGGGCGATTCCGGTCGCGTCGGTGGCGCTGGTCGTAGAGGTCTCGTCGTCCACGCTGCAACGCGATCTGGGTGACAAGGTCTCGATCTATGCTCGCGCGGGCGTGCCCGAATACTGGGTTGCCGACGTAAACGGGCGGGTGATCCACCAGATGTGGGCGCCGGCCGGCGAAGGTTACACCGGCGATCGCGCGGTGGCGTTCGGTGAACCGATGACGGCAGCGACTTTGGACGGGCTCGCCATCGACACCGACGATCTGTGATCGATCACGTCACCTTCGGCGTGGCGGATATCTCCCGGGCAACCGTATTCTATGATTGCGCTTTGGCGCCCCTCGGCATCACCCGACTGGCCACGTTCCGGGAACGAGCAGAAATCGCCGGCTATGGCGACACGCGCCCGTGGTTCTGGATCGTCGAGGAGGACGCCACGCGCGGTAAACTCCACATCGCGCTGAGTGCCCACCGGCGCTCGAAGGTGGACGCATTCCACGCCGCCGCACTTGCAGCGAGCGGGAAGGACAACGGAGCTCCGGGCCTGCGGCCCCATTATGGGCCGAGCTACTACGGCGCCTTCGTTCTCGATCCCGACGGCAACAACATCGAGGCGGTCTGCCGCCGCCCCGGATAGCGCCTCACCGCGTCAGCCGCTTGTATGCCAGCCGCGTCGGCCGGTCCGCCGCGTCGCCCAGGCGGCGGCGCTTGTCCTCCTCATAGGCCTCGAAGTTCCCTTCGAACCATTCGACATGGCTGTCGCCCTCGAACGCCAGGATGTGCGTCGCCAGGCGGTCGAGGAAGAAGCGGTCGTGGCTGATCACCACCGCGCAGCCGGCGAAGCTCTCCAGCGCCTCCTCCAGCGCGCGCAGCGTCTCGACGTCGAG
>NZ_CAXUEK010000066.1:0-15325 GCF_964250165.1 uncultured Sphingomonas sp.
CGACGACGACATGGCCGAACTCGACGCGCTTGACGACGCCGGTGATGATCTCGCCCGCGCGGTCCTTATACTCCTCATATTGCCGCTCGCGCTCGGCATCGCGGACCTTCTGGAAGATCACCTGCTTGGCCGCCTGCGCGGCGATGCGGCCGAACTCGATCGGCGGCAGGGGATCGACGATGAAGTCGCCCACGGCCGCGCCCGACTGCAGCTTCTCCGCGCCCTTGAGATCGATCTGCGTGAAATAATTGTCGACCGCCTCGACCACCTCGACGACGCGCCACAGGCGCAGATCGCCGGTCAGCGGATCGAGCTTGGCCCGGATATCGTTCTCGGCGCCGTAGCGGGCCTTCGCCGCGCGCTGGATCGCGTCCTCCATCGCCTCGATGACGATGCCCTTGTCGATCATCTTCTCGGACGCGACCGAGTTGGCGATCGCGATCAGCTCGGCGCGGTTGGCGGTGGCGACTGCAGCGCTGGCCATCAGTTCAGTTCCTCTGCTTCTTCTTCTAGGTCCTCGGCGCCGTCGGCCGAGAGGGGTTGGGTGGCCGCGATCAACCGGTCGGTCATCAAGAGCTTGGCGTCGGCGATCTGCGCGAAGGGCACCGTCATCGGCCCCGCCCCGCGCACGTCGATCGTCACCTGCTCGCCGTCGATGCCCTGGAGGTCGCCGGTCAGCTGCTTGCGCTCGCCGACGGGCGTGGCGAGCTTGAGCCGCGCCTCATGACCGGCCCAGTCGGCATAATCCTGCAACCGGGTCAGCGGCCGATCGATGCCGGGCGACGAGACTTCGAGCCGATATTCATGCTCGATCGGATCCGCCCCTTGCGCCTCCAACGCGTCCAGCCGGTCGGAGATGCGGCGGGAGAGATCGGCACAGTCGTCGATCGTCAGCTGGCGGGTGTCGGGCCGCTCGGCCATGACCTGCAGCGTCGAGTCCGACTTGCCGCCGAACATCGCGACGCGCACCAGCGCGAAGCCGAGCGCCTGCGCCTCGGGTTCGATCAACCGGGTCAACGCGGCGATGTCCGCCAATCCACGTCCTTTCGATACGCCTCTCTCGCGCCGCGGAGCCGAGCCCCGCAGCCTCTTTCACCTGACGATGTAAGAGAGTGAGCGCGATATACGCGTGGCCGGGCGGTTTGGCAATATCGCGCTGCCGGTCGCGCCTTTTACCCGGCGTTAACTGCATTGGATCGAGACGGGGGCGGTACAGGGGAGCGTGACGCATGGACATGAGCAGGATCGACACCGCCACCGCCCGGCCGCTCGACGGGGCCGTCGCCGAAAGGCCGGACTCGCTCCTGCTCGGCGTCGCGGTGATGCTGATCCTCATCCCGTGCATGGCCGCCTGGCTGTTCGCGCAGCTCGTCTGGCGCGATGTGCGCCGGATCGGCGCATTCGCGCGCCTGTGCGGCGAGGCCGTGCGGGATGCGCGCCGGGCCGGGTGAGGACATCGATCATATCCGGCTCCACCAAGGTGGCGGTTACGTCACTTACAAACCGCATCGTCTAGGCCATGGTCTTTGGCTAACGTGCGAAGATCAAACCAATCTCCCGGCCTCAAGAGCCGGTATGCGAGGGTGTGCGGTGACGGCGAAGGCAGTTTGTTTCCGCCCCTGCGCTGCGGCTTTCGCATCTTGGGCGACAGCTTCTGAGGCTCAAATCCGGCCTTACGGGGTTGTTGAGGTCGGTGTAGAAAGGCGCCAGGTTCTGACCGACGCAGAGCGGATCGCGCCTGTAGCGGGGACAACCATGCCACCGGATCACAAGGACGGCGTCGCTTATGGCATCGCGATCGGAGCGGACGCGCCGGTCTCATCGACGCTGTTCGTGGGGATGGAGGTGAGCGCGTCTCGGTCTGAGGTGGATACCGAAGCAGAGCAGTTTCGCGGTATCCGGCTTAACGAGGCTGTTTTACTCGGTGTTGTCGAACAAACTAGAGTACATCCTCGCTGGAATTATGCGGCGACGGCGCGGGCGGGAGTAAATGTCACGCCCTCATTGGCGCTGTACGGCTTGGCTGGCCTAGCGGGTGAGCGCGTGCGCCGCGATTTTGATTCAGGCACTAATGACATAGCGTTCGCATCAACGCTGCGCACCGATCAGAGCTTCGACAGCTTTACCTACGGCGCGGGAGCGCGGCTCTTCCTGACGGATCACGTCGGCGTGAGGGCTGAGTATCGTCGGGTCGACGAGAATGACGGATATAAACCTCAGCGCCTCTTGGCGGGGGTCATGTTCCGCCTTTAAGTTCCGGCTTTTCTACCAGCCTGTGCTTCGCGAGCTTTCTGACCCGCTCGTCAAAATGCGCCTCGTCGTCGCACTCTGGCGAGCAGCTTCCTTGAACTTGTCGCGCTGCGAGCCCTCTTTCCCCAACCGGAGAGGCGCGACCCCGGGGCAGCCGGACGTAGTCGCTACGCCGTTTCCGCCACCATCGCCAGCGACACGCCGAATGGCATCCGCAGTCTTGCCGTCCACAGGCGTTCGGCCCCGAACACGGCTGTGAGCAGCCGGTTCGCCAGCGGCGCCGGCATGGCGTCGTCGCCGCCGGTGCGGCCGGTCATGCGGCCCATGATCCGCGCCGCCGCGACCAGCGGGTAGAGCAGCGTGTTGTAATGCGTGACGTGTCGCGGCGTCAGCCCGGCGCGTCGGACCACCGCCTCCAGCGCCGCGCGGGTATAGCGGCGATGGTGGTGGTGCGCGACGTCGTGGCCGCTCCACATCCAGGGCGCGGCGGGCACCGTCAGGATCAGCCGTCCGCCCGGCGCCATCTTCCGCCGGAGCAGCTGCAGCGCGCCGAGATCGTTCTCGACATGCTCCAGCACGTCGAGCAGCAGCACCACGTCATAGGTCGCGTCCGGCAGGTCGACGCCCCCGGGCAGATAGCCGCCGCCGACCGCGATGCCCGAGCGCGCCGCGGCGATCGCGCGCGCGCCCTCGTCCGGCTCGATCGCGTCCACCGCTCCGAAGGTCTGGAGCATGGCGAGGTTGGAGCCGGTACCTGCGCCCACCTCCAGCAGGCGCAGCGGCCGGTTCGGCGCAAACGCCGCGACCAGCCCGGCGACGATCCGGCGCCGCGCGACGAACCACCAATGCTCGCTGTCGATCGCCTCCATGCGGTCGAAGACGGCGCGTTCCATGTCTTACTCCTCCAGCCCCAGGCTGTCGCGGACGATGTAGATCGGGCGGCCCTTCGCCTCGATCAGGATGCGGCCGACATATTCGCCGAGCACGCCGAGCGAGATCAGCTGCACGCCGCCCAGGAACAGCATCGCCGTCATCAGCGACGGGTAGCCGGCCACCGCCGTGCCGTTCACCAGGGTGTCGACCACCAGCAGGCCGGCATAGACGAGCGACGCGAGCGCGACCGCGCTGCCGACGTAGCTCCAGATGCGCAGCGGCACCGTCGACGACGAGGTGATCCCGTCCAGCGCGAGCGTCCACAGCTTCCAATAGTTGAACTTGGAGCGGCCGTGCGCGCGCTCGGCGCGGTCGTATTCGACGGCCACCTGGCGGAAGCCGCCCCAGGCGAACAGGCCCTTCATGAAGCGGTTGCGCTCGGGCAGGGCGCGGAGCACGTCCGCCACCTTGCGGTCGATCAGCCGGAAGTCGCCGGCATGTTCGGGGATTTTATCCCGCGAGAGCGCGTTATGCGAGCGGTAGAAGAGGCTGGCGGTGATCCGCTTGAGCGGGTGATCTGTCTGCCGATCGCGGCGGACGCCGTAGACGATGTCGTGGCCGGCGCGCCACTGCGCGACCATTTCGGCGATCACCTCGGGCGGGTCCTGCAGGTCGACGTCGAGCGGGATCACCGCGCGGCCGCGGGCGTGGTCGATCCCGGCCGAGAGCGCCGCCTCCTTGCCGAAGTTGCGCGACAGCGAGAGCAGCCGGATGCGGCGGTCCTGCAGGTGCGCCGCGGCGACATGGGCGGCGGTCTGGTCAGTGCTGCCGTCGTCGACGAACAGGATCTCCCACGGCTCGCCGGCGCAGACGGCATCCAGCACGCCGCGGACGCGCGCGAGGAAGGGCGCGATGGCGACCTCCTCGTCCTTCACCGGGGCGATCACGGACAGGAGCGGCACGGGGCGCGCGGCGGCGGCGGGAGCCGCGTCCGCGAAGGCCTCCGCGCGGCCGATGGGCTGGATAGTCATGCGCCGCGGTCCCTCGGTTCCGTCGGGCGGTATGCGGGCCGATGGTTAACAGCCGGTAATCGGGAGAAGACCCGGCGCTCGGACGTTGCGCGATCGGATAGGGTTCGCGAAGGGATCGCCGATGTCGCGCGTGTTGTTGCTTGCATTGCTTGCCGGCGGGGCGGCCTGCTCCGCGCAGACGTCCGGCGCGGGCGCACCGCCGGGTGGCCCCGCGGCGGACTCGGTCCGGGGCAACCTGCCGCCTTCCCGGCCGCCGTTTCGCATCGAGAAGCTCGGCGCGTTCCAGGCGCCGTTCGCGATGGCCTTCCTGCCGGACGGCGGGCTGCTCGTCACCGAGAAGTCGGGTGCGCTGCGGCTGCGTGCCGGCGACGGCGCGGTCACGACCGTCGGCGGCGCCCCGGCGGTCGCGACGGGCGGGCAGGGTGGCCTGCTGGATGTCGCCGTCGCCCCCGATTTTGCGAGCAGCCACGTCATCTATCTCAGTTTCGCCGAGCCGCGCCCGGCCGGGTCCAGCCTGGCGCTGTGGCGTGGGCGGCTGACGGTCGGCGCTGGCCAGACGCCGTCACTGACCGGCGGCGAAGTGCTCTGGCGCGCGGGGTCGGACGGCAAGGGCGGCCAGTTCGGCGCGACCATCCTGTTCGCGCAGGACGGCCAGTCGCTGTTCCTCGCGTCGGGCGAACGCCAGCGCTTCACGCCGGCGCAGGACCCGGATCAGGCACTCGGCAAGATCCTGCACCTGACGCTGGACGGCAAGCCCTGGCCCGGCAATCCGCAGGCCGGCAAGATCGGCGCGGCGACGGTGAGCGTCATCGATCCGCCCGCCGATACCGCCGCCGCGGCCAGCGCGCCCGCGCGCGCGACTACATTCGACGGCCCGAACTTCGCTCCCGCGGCGACGTGGACCAGCGGCCACCGCAACCCCTACGGCCTTGCCTTCGACCGCGCCGGCCGGCTGTGGGAAGTGGAGATGGGGCCCAAGGGCGGCGACGAGGTCAACCTCATCGTCAAGGGCCGCAACTATGGCTGGCCAATCGTCTCGAACGGCGACAATTACGATGGCCTGCCAATCCCCGATCATCGCCCCGGCGACGGCTTCGAAGCGCCGCGATTGTGGTGGAATCCGTCGATCTCGCCCGGTGGGATGATGATCTACACGGGCGCGATGTTCCCGCAGTGGCGGGGCAACATGTTCGTGGCGGCGCTCTCGGGCAAGGCGCTGATCCGCGTGCATCTGGACGGCGACACGGCGCGGCCCGGCGACCAGTGGGACATGGGCACGCGCATCCGCGACGTGACCCAGGCCCCGGACGGCGCGATCTGGCTGCTGGAGGACGGCGAGCGCGGTGCGGCCGGACAGCTGCTCCGGCTGACACCCATGAAGTAAGCCCTTGTTAAGGCGCGGCTCCGTAGCGTTCATCGGGGGCCGGAAGGGAGTTCGCGCGATGCGGATGACGATGATGGCTTCAGCCCTGGCGCTGTGTCTCGCCGGCTGCGGCGACGGCGGCAGCAACGACGCGGTGGGGATAACGGGCGTGGTCCCGACGCCCACGCCCATGCCGACCGCGACGCCGACCCCGGCCGCGACGCCCACCCCGACGCCGACCCCGGTGGTCACCCGGATCTCCAGCACCGCGGTCGCGAGCTTCGACAACCCCTGGGCGCTCGCTTTCCTGCCGGACGGGCGACTGCTGGTGACGGAGAAGACCGGCCACCTGCAGCTCGTGACGCAGGCGGGCGCCAAGACGGAGGTGAGCGGCGTTCCGGCCGTCACGTATTCGGGCCAGATCGGGCTGCAGGACGTCGTGCTCGCGCCCGACTACGCGACCAGCGGGCGCGTCTATCTCAGCTATGCCGAGCCGGCGACGGGCGGCCAGCGGCTGGCGGTAGCGCGCGCGACGCTCAGCCTGGCGAGCGCGCCGGCGCTGACCAACCTGAGCGTCGTCTGGCGCGCCACGCCGGCCACCACCGGCGGGCAGCTCGGCGGCCGCATCGCCTTCTCGCCCGACGGGTATCTGTTCGTGTCGACCGGCGAGCGGCAGCAGGGGACACCGGCGCAGGACCTGACGGGAACGCTCGGCAAGATCGTGCGGCTGAACCCCGACGGCACGGTCCCGGCCGGCAACCCCTTCGCCACGACCGCCAATGCGCGCCCCGAGATCTGGACGCTCGGCCACCGCAATCCTTACGGCCTGGTCTTCGCCAGCGACGGGCGGCTGTTCGAATCCGAAATGGGGCCGATGGGCGGCGACGAGTTCAACCTGATCGTCGCGGGCCGCAACTATGGCTGGCCCAACGTGTCCGAAGGCGACAATTACGACGGCACGTCCATTCCGCGCCACGCGACCAATCCGAGCTACGCCGCGCCGCTGTTCAGCTGGACGCCGGTGATCGCGCCGGCCGAGACGATCCAGTATCGCGGCAGCCGGTTCGGCGGCTGGACGGGCGATTTCGTGCTGGCCGGGCTGGTGCAGCAGGGCATCGTGCGCGTCCGCGTCACGGGCACGACGGCGAGCGAGGTGGAGCGGATCGGGCTCGGCGCCCGCATCCGCGAGGTCAAGGAAGGGCCGGACGGGGCGCTGTGGGTGCTGGAGGACGGCGCCGGCGGGCGCCTGCGCCGGCTCGATCCGGTCACGCCCTGACGAGCAGGCAGGTAATGCGCGCCGCCGCGATCGGCCGGGCGCGATCCTCCTGCCAGGCGGTCGCCGCGACATTGGCGACGCGGCCGCCGATCCGGACGACACTTCCGGCGGCGCACGTCGGGTGATCGCGGCCGCCGCGCAGGAAGTCCATCGTGACGTTGACCGGCTTGATCCGCGTGTCGCCCGCGTCTTCCAGCGCGTGCCGGAGGGCGGCGATCGCCGCCATCTCCAGCAACCCGGCGATCGCGCCGCCATGCAGGAAGCCGGGGCGGCCGAGCACCGGATCGGCGAAGGGCATGACGAGCAGCGGCGGCCCGTCCGCCTGCGGCGCCGCCGTCAGGCCGAGCAGGCGGGCATAGGGCGGCAGCGCCGGCGCGGTCATGTCAGCATGAACGTGCCGACCACGTGCGCGAGCGGATCGGCGGGATCGCCGTCATGCGCCTGGCCGCGGACGAAGGAGATGGTCCGGGTCAGCCGGTAACATTCGCCGCGGCCGATGACGGTGTGGTGCGGCCGCGCCGCGCGGAGGAAATCGACCCGCAGGTCCAGCGTCGCGTGCGGCACGAACGCACCACGCTTCTGCCAGACCGAGAAGCTGGTGGCCATGTCCATCAGCGCCACGATCGGCCCCGACGCGATGACGCCCGTATCGACATCGCCGACCAGATCGGGATGGTAGGGCAGCGCCAGCTCGACCCAGTCGGGGGTATGGGCATGATAGCCGATGCCGAGCCGGCCACCATGGCCACCGAAGCCCTGGGCGGTGAACCGCACGATGTCGAAGGTCAGCACCACCGAGCGCGGCTCTACAGCCTCGGCGCGCGGGCGCAATCATTGCACGGAGTTAACTAGGACAGCGCCTCCTGCCCGCTTAGCCATGCATCCGATCGGGGGTTGCGGATGGCTGATAACGGTTTGCGTCCAAGGCCTTGGGTCCACGTCGATCCGAACCTTCTCCGTTTCGGAGCTTGATGGCGGCCGGGCGTGGCGGGGCAACGATACAAGCCCGGCGTGCAGCCGGTCATGGTCCAAGGCGTCGAGCGTCCCGCGCTCGCCGGGGCGCTGGCCAACCGCGGGCTGGCGGCTCGGACCGTCGCGGCGGGCGCCGCGGTCGCGCTGGTGGCGGAGGGCCTGCCGCGGCCCATGTTGCCGACGGTGATCGAGGCCCGCTCGGTCGACGCGGCCGGCGAGCTGCTGGACGCAGGCGCGGACGACGTGGTGCTGGCCAGCGATCCCGACAGCTTGGTCGCGGCGCGGCTGGCGGCCCTGGTGCGCCGGTCGAGGCCCGGCCTGGTGCGGGTCGGCGACATCGTCATCGACACGGTCGAGCGCCGCGTCACCCGGGGCGGGCGGCCGCTGAACCTGCTGCCGCGCGAGTATCAGCTGCTGCTCTACCTGGCCCGCCATGCCGGCGAGGTGGTGGACCACGCCACGCTGCACCGGGCGCTGTGGGGACGCGAGTTCGATCCGGGCACCAACGTCATCGCGGTCCACGTCTCGCGGCTCCGGGGCAAGCTGGGCTGCGAAGGCGTGACCGTGGTTACCGAGCGGGGACGGGGCTACCGCCTGATGATTGCCGGGCGCACGCCCGCGGGCTAGCCTTGCGGCGCGTCAAGCGCAGGAGAGGCTCATGTCGGATCGCGTCATCACCACCATCGCCGACGGCATCGCCGACGTCCGGCTCGCCCGGCCCGACAAGATGAACGCCCTCGACCCGGCCATGTTCGCGGGCATCGGTGCGGCCATCGACGCGCTCGCGGACCGGACGGACGTGCGCTGCGCGGTGCTGTCGGGGGACGGCCGGGCATTCTGCGCGGGGCTCGACATGGCGAGCATGGCGCAGGGCGGCTCCGGCCTGTCGGGCCGCGACCGCAACGCCCAGGGCGCGATCCTGCCGCAGCACGTGACCTGGGGCTGGCGCAACCTGCCGATGCCGGTGATCGCCGCCGTCCATGGTGTCGCGTTCGGCGGCGGCTTCCAGATCATGTCGGGCGCGGACATCCGCATCGCCGCGCCGGGCACGCGCTTCGCGATCCGCGAGGTGTATTGGGGGCTGGTGCCCGATATGGCCGGATTTCCGATCTGGCGCGGCCTGGTGCGCGACGACGTGCTGCGCGAGCTGGTCTTCACCGCCCGCGAGTTCGACGCCGACGAGGCGCTGCGCCACGGCTTCGTGACCCGGCTGGCGGACGATCCGCGCGCCGCCGCGCTGGCAATGGCGCGCGAGATCGCCGGCCGCAACCCGCACGCGATCCGCGGCGCCAAGCGCCTGCTCAACATGGCGCACGACGCCGATCCGGCGGCGATGCTGGCGGCCGAGACGCGCGAGCAGGAGCAGGTGATCGGCAAGCCCAACATGATGGAGGCGGTGGCCGCCAACGCGGGCAGGCGCGCGCCGGTGTTCGCCGATTAGACACTGACGTCGAGCAACGCGGACCGCCTCCCCGGCTGAGGCCGGCGCCCAGTTCCATGCGCCCGATCGCGGGGATGCCGTCCTTCACTGCAAACGATCTTGCAACTGCGTCCCGACCTGCGCGGGAGCGAGGATAGACGCTTCAGCTTGTCTGGGTCGGATCCTGGCGCCTCACCTCGCGTTGCGCCGTCCGGCCGCCGCCGGTATGGCCCGCGTGGCCATGGCCCCGCCGCTCATCATCGCCGTGCCCAAGGGCCGCATCCTCGCCGAGGCCGGGCCGCTGCTGGCCCGCGCCGGCGTGCGGCCGGAGGCCGCGTTCTTCGACGAGGACTCGCGCGCGCTGCGCTTTGCGACCGATCGGGACGGGCTGGAGCTGATCCGCGTGCGCGCGTTCGACGTGGCGACCTTCGTCGCGCACGGCGCCGCGCAGCTCGGCATCGTCGGCGCCGACGTGCTTGCCGAGTTCGGCTATTCGGAGCTCTATGCCCCTGTCGATCTCGGGATCGGCCATTGCCGCCTGTCGGTCGCCGAGCCGGCGGCGCTGGCCCACGGCCCCCTTGGCCGCGACGACCCGCGCGGCTGGAGCCATGTCCGCGTCGCGACCAAATACCCGTCGCTCACCGCCGCCCATTTCGCGCGCCGGGGCGTGCAGGCCGAGTGCGTCAAGCTGAACGGCGCGATGGAGCTGGCGCCGACGCTGGGGCTGGCGCCGCGGATCGTCGATCTGGTCTCGTCCGGTCGCACGCTGAAGGAGAACGGGCTGGTCGAGGTCGAGCGGCTCATGGACGTGACCAGCCGACTGGTGGTCAATCGCGCGGCGATGAAGACCCGCGCCGAGGTCGTGCCGCTGGTCGAGGCGTTCCGGCGCGCCGCGGCGGAGGCGCTCGCGGCCTGACATGCAGCAGCTGTCCGCCTCCGATCCCGGCTTCGCCGCCGCGTTCGACGCCCTGGTCGCGGCCCGGCGCGAGGCGGCGACCGACGTGGCGCGCGACGTGGCGGCGATCCTGCGCGCGGTGAAGGATGACGGCGCGGCGGCGGTGGCGGCCTATACGAAGCGGCTTGACCGGCATGATCTGGACGAGACCGGGTGGCGGATCGCGCCGGCGGCGTGCCGGGCCGCGCTCGACGCGCTCGCGCCGGACCTGCGCGCGGCGCTGGAACTCGCCGCCGCCCGCATCCGCACCTATCACGAGCGGCAGCGGCCGGTCGACAGCGACTATGTCGATGACGCCGGCGTCCGGCTCGGCGCGCGCTGGCGGCCGGTGGACGCCGCCGGGCTCTACGTGCCGGGCGGGCGCGCCGCTTACCCATCGTCGCTGCTGATGAACGCCATCCCCGCCCGGGTCGCGGGCGTCGCGCGGCTGGCGATGGTGACGCCGACGCCGGATGGACAGATCAATCCGCTGGTGCTCGCCGCCGCGGCCTTGGCCGGCGTCGACGAGGTCTGGCGGGTCGGCGGTGCGCAGGGCGTGGCGGCGCTGGCCTATGGCGCCGGGCCGATCGCGCCCGTGGACGTCGTCACCGGCCCCGGCAATGCCTGGGTCGCCGAGGCGAAGCGACAGCTCTACGGTGTCGTCGGCATCGACATGGTGGCGGGGCCGAGCGAAATCGTGGTGATCGCCGATGCCGCGAACGATCCGGACTGGATCGCGGCCGACCTGCTCAGCCAGGCCGAGCACGACACCACGACCCAGTCGATCCTGTTCACCGACGTCGCCGCCTTCGCCGAGGCAGTCGCCGCGGCCGTCGACAGGCAGCTGGGCGACCTCGCCACCGCCGCGACGGCGCGCGCGGCCTGGGACGCGAACGGCGCGATCATCCTGGTCGATACGCTCGCCGACGCCGTGCCGCTGTCCGATCGGCTCGCGCCCGAGCACCTCCAGCTCGCGGTCGCCGAACCGCAGCCGCTGTTCGACCGCGTGCGCCACGCCGGCTCCGTGTTCATGGGACGGCACACGCCCGAGGCGATCGGCGATTATGTGGCGGGGCCGAATCATGTGCTGCCGACCGGGCGGCGCGCGCGCTTCGCATCGGGGCTGTCGGTGCTCGATTTCATGAAACGCACCAGCTTCCTCCAGCTCGACGCGCCCGCGCTGGCGGCGCTCGGCCCGGCGACGGTCGCGCTGGCCGACGCCGAAGGGCTGCCTGCCCACGCCCGTTCGGTGGCGCTCCGACTACGGCCCTGATCGTCGGGCCGCTTACCGCATCGTAATGAATCTGTGGCAGAAATGCTGCCATGCAGGCCAGCTACGACGTGAGCGCCCAGCCGGAGCGCAACCTGATCCTCATCACGCTGGCGGGGTTCTTCCGGCCTGACGATCTCGCCGGGTTCGACCGGGTGCGTCGCGCCGCGCTGGACCGACTCCGCTGCGGCCTCAACCAGCACGACACGATCGTCGATGTGCATGACCTGCGGCTGCAGACGCAGGCGATGGTCGAGGCGTTCCGCGATATCATCGCGGCGCCGGAGACGCAGGCGCGCCGCCTTGCCATCGTGACCGGCGACGCGGCCGTGCGGATGCAGGTCCGCCGCGTGATCGAGCGCGACGCGATCCGCTGCTTCGCCGACATCGGCGCCGCCGAAGACTGGCTGGCCGCGCCCGCCGGCAGTTGGGCGCTGGCGGGGTGACGCCCGCGCCGGCGCGCCTTACATGCCGCCGTCATGTCGTCCCGCACCGCTTCCCGCACCAAGGCCCGCGCCGCCGCCCGCCTCGCCGCCGTCCAGGCGCTCTATCAGCAGGAGATGGAGGGCACCGCGGTCCCGCAGCTCCTGCACGAGTTCCACCACCACCGGCTGGGCGCGACGATCGAGGGGGTGGAATATGCCGAGGCCGACGTCGACTTCTTCGATGATCTGGTCAGCGGCGTGACCGCGCGCCGCGCCGAGCTGGACGAGCGGATCGCGGGCAGGCTGTCGGCCGACTGGAAGCTGGAGCGGCTCGACCGCCCGATGCGCGCGCTGCTGCGCGCCGGCGCCTATGAGCTGCTCGCCCGCCCCGACGTGCCGACCGGCGCCGTCATCAGCGAATATGTCGACGTGGCCCACGCCTTCTACGACCGGCGCGAGGCGGGGTTCGTGAACGGGCTGCTCGACGCGGTGGCGAAGGACGTGCGGGCGCCCGCCGCAAGCTGATGTGACCGAGGCCGAGTTCATCGCTGCGCTGCGTCACCTGCCGCTGCACGCCGGCGCGCGGGGATTGCAGGACGATGCGGCGCTGGTGGGCGGGCTGGTCGTCACCTGTGACACGCTGGTCGAGGGCGTCCACTTCCTGCCCGACGATCCGGCCGGCGATGTGGCGTGGAAGCTGGTCGCGACCAACCTGTCCGACCTTGCCGCGAAGGGCGCCTCGCCGGAAGGCATCGTGCTCAGCTACCCGCTGAGCGGGCACGACTGGGACGGCGTGTTCCTGGCCGGGCTGGCGGAGGCGCTGGACGCGTTCGACTGTCCCCTGATCGGCGGCGATACGGTGCATCTGCCGGCGGGGGCGCCGCGGGTGCTGACCGTCACCGCGCTGGGCCGCGACGCCGCCGCGCCGGCGCGGAGCGGGGCACGGGCGGGCGATGCGCTGTGGGTCACGGGCACGATCGGCGACGCCGGGGCGGGGCTGGCCATCGCGCGCGGCGCAGAAGGCCCGGCGGGACTGCTCGCCGCCTATCGCCGTCCGCAGCCGCGCCTGGCGGAAGGCCGCGCGCTCGCGCCGGTCGTCCACGCGATGATGGACGTGTCGGACGGGCTGCTGCTCGACGCGAGCCGGATGGCGGCGGCGAGCGGGCTCGCCGTCACGATCGACCTCGGCGCCGTACCGCTCTCGTCCGCCTACCGCGCCTGGGGCCTCGGCGCGCTCGCGGCGGCTACAGCGGGGGACGATTACGCGCTGCTGTTCGCCTTGCCCGATGGCACCGCGCCACCGATCCCGGCGACCCGTATCGGCGCGTTCGCGGCGGGACGCGGGCTCGACCTGCGGCAGGACGGCGTCCGCGTGCCTCCGCCCGATCGGCTCGGCTACCTCCACGCCGCGCCGTGAGCGGCTTGCCAGCGCGCCTCCGCTCCTTATACCCCACCGCCAACTAGAGGCCTGCGGGGTCGCGGGCCGCCATAAAAGGGGAAGGGGAAGGGATGACACCCGTCTATCTCGCCATGCTCTGCGGCGTACTCGCGGTGCTCTACGGCGCGTTCACGTCTACCCAGGTGCTGCGCCAGTCTGCCGGTGATGCCAAGATGCAGGACATCGCGAGCGCCATCCAGGAGGGCGCCAAGGCTTATCTCGGCCGGCAATACACCACCATCGCGATCGTCGGCGTGGTCGTGGCCGCCGTCATCTGGTGGTTCCTGGACCATCACGGCGCGCCGCTTTCGACGGTGGCCTTCCTGGTCGGCGCGGTGCTGTCGGGCGTTGCGGGGTTCGTCGGCATGAACATCTCGGTGCGCGCCAACGTCCGCACCGCGGAAGCGGCGCGCACGTCGCTGCAGGGCGGGCTCACCACCGCGTTCCGCTCGGGCGCGATCACCGGCATGCTGGTGGCGGGGCTGGGCCTGCTCGCGATCTCCGTGTTCTTCTGGTATCTCGTGACCGTCGCGGGCCACGCGCCGGGGGACCGCATCATCGTCCAGGCGCTGACCGCGCTGGCGTTCGGGGCGTCGCTGATCTCCATCTTCGCGCGGCTCGGCGGCGGCATCTTCACCAAGGCCGCCGACGTCGGCGCCGACCTGGTCGGCAAGGTCGAGGCGGGCATCCCCGAGGACGATCCCCGCAACCCCGCCGTGATCGCCGACAATGTCGGCGACAATGTCGGCGATTGCGCCGGCATGGCCGCCGACCTGTTCGAAACCTATGTGGTGACGCTGGGCGTGACGATGGTCTCGATCTCGCTGATCCTGCGCAACGCCGACAACCTGTTGCAGATCATGAGCCTGCCGCTGGTCGTCGGCGGCGTGTGCATCATCACCTCGATCATCGGCACCTACATGGTGCGGCTCGGCAAGGGCTCGATCATGGGGGCGCTCTACAAGGGCTTCTGGACCTCGGCGATCCTGGCCGTGCCGGCGATCTATGCCGTCACCAAGTGGGTGCTGGGCGACCTCAACGCGCCGCTGGGCGGCAACGGCTTCCTCGACGCTCGCAGCGACACGCTGTCGTCGTCCGCCGACACCACCGCCGCGGCGGACGCGGCGGTCAAGGCGTTTACCGGCATGGACCTGTTCTGGTGCATGCTGATCGGGCTGGCGGTCACCGGCCTGATCGTGTGGATCACCGAATACTACACCGGCACCAACTTCCGCCCGGTGCGCTCCATCGCCAAGGCCTCGCAGACCGGCCATGGCACCAACGTCATCCAGGGCCTCGCCATCAGCCTCGAATCGACGGCGCTGCCGACGCTGGTGATCGTGGTGGCGGTGGTCGCGACCTATCAGCTCGCCGGGGTGATCGGCATCGCCTTCGCCGCGACCGCGATGCTGGCGCTCGCCGGCATGGTGGTCGCGCTCGACGCCTACGGCCCGGTGACGGACAATGCCGGCGGCATCGCCGAGATGGCGGGGCTGCCCGACGACGTCCGGCACAGGACGGACGCGCTCGACGCGGTCGGCAATACGACCAAGGCCGTGACGAAGGGCTATGCGATCGGTTCTGCCGGGCTTGCGGCGCTGGTGCTGTTCGGCACCTACACCGCCGACCTCAAGGAGTTCTTCGCCGGCGTCACGGTCGATTTCAGCCTGTCCAATCCGTACGTCATCGTCGGGCTGCTGCTCGGCGCGCTGCTGCCCTACCTGTTCGGCGCGTTCGGCATGACCGCGGTCGGCCGCGCGGCCGGCGCGGTGGTGGAGGAGGTGCGCGAGCAGTTCCGCAACAACCCGGGCATCATGGCGGGCACCAGCCGCCCCAATTACGGCCGCACCGTCGATCTGGTGACCAAGGCCGCGATCAAGGAGATGATCATCCCCTCGCTGCTGCCGGTGCTGTCGCCGATCGCGGTCTACTTCATCGTCACGGCGGTGGCGGGCCAGGCAAGCGGGTTCGCGACGCTCGGCGCCATGCTGCTCGGCGTCATCGTCTCGGGCCTGTTCGTCGCGATCTCGATGACCTCGGGCGGCGGCGCTTGGGACAACGCCAAGAAGTATA